>JAKAEJ010000003.1 GCA_021818335.1 Pseudomonadota bacterium
AGAAGTTCCTGCTGGAGTTATCACGCGCCGCGCCCGACCGCGAATCCGTGGAAGCCGGCAGGGAGATCCGGTGATGACTGCAGAAGACGCGTCACCCGGAGTCGCCATGCCGGTGACCGATGCCCGAACGGTCCCGGCGGCACCATTGGAGGCAGTCAACGATTTCGTCGTGAAGTTCGCCAACGTGAATGGCTCGGGCTCAGCCTCCGCCAACGAGCTGTTCGCCAGGGCGATCCTGCGCATGGGAGTGCCCGTGGGTCCGCGGAATATATTCCCGAGCAACATCCAAGGGCTGCCTACCTGGTACGAAGTGCGAATCAGCGGTGCGGGACACCTGGGACGTCGTGGCGGCGTCGACCTCATGGTGGCGATGAATCCCCAGACGTGGGACGACGATATCGCCGAAGTGGACGTGGGCGGGTACCTCTTCTACGACAGCACGCGGCCACTTGCAGCCACGAAAATGCGTTCAGACATCACGATGATCGGCATGCCGCTCACCGAAATCTGCAACAGCACCTGGGCCGATCCACGCCAGCGTCAGCTTTTCAAGAACATCCTCTACGTTGGCGCGCTTGCTGCATTGCTGCGCATTGACATGGGCGCGATCGAGACCCTGATTGCCGAGCAATACAAGAGCAAGCCTCGGCTGCTCGAACCGAATGTCCAGGCGCTGCGGATGGGCTACGTGTACGCTCGGGATCACTTGCCGGCTATTGGCCTGTCGGTTCGTAGGTCCAACGCCGTCGGCGACCGCATATTCATCGATGGAAACCGCGCTGCGGCCCTGGGTTGCGTCTATGGGGGCGCCACCGTCTGCGCTTGGTATCCGATCACTCCCTCGTCGTCCCTCGCCGAGTCCTTCCAGAACTATTGCCACAAGCTTCGCATTGATCCGGCCAGCGGGCGGCGCCGGTACGCGGTCGTGCAGGCGGAGGACGAAATCGCTTCAATCGGCATCGTCGCGGGCGCAGGTTGGAACGGGGCTCGCGCGTTCACAGCAACCAGCGGGCCGGGCATCTCGCTCATGAGCGAGATCATCGGCCTTGCCTATTTCGCCGAAATACCCATGACGATCATTGACGTGCAACGCGGTGGCCCTTCCACCGGAATGCCTACACGCACCCAGCAAGCAGATCTGGTCGCATGCGCCTACGCGTCGCACGGTGATACGAGGCACGTACTTCTGTTTCCCGAGGACCCGCACGAGTGTTTCGAATTCGCCGCATCGGCGCTCGATCTCGCTGATCGGTTGCAGACACCCGTCTTCGTCATGAGCGACCTCGATATCGCCATGAACCAGCGCCTCTGCGCCCCTCTGGCGTGGAGCGAGACCAACCGCTATGACCGCGGCAAGGTGATGAGTTTCGAGCAACTTGAGGCAGGAACAGACTTTGGTCGTTACAAGGACGTGGATGGCGACGGCATACCCTGGCGCACGCTTCCCGGCACGCACCCAACGCGGGGGAGCTATTTCACGCGCGGAACCTCCCGCGACGCCTATGCGCGCTACTCGGAACGCGGCCGCGATTACGTCGACAACATGGAGCGGCTGCTGCGAAAGTTCGACACGGCGCGCAGCCTCGTTCCGCCTCCCGTTCCGAACGCCTCGCATCGGCCTACCACCTGGGGCGCAATCTATTTCGGATCGACAGCGCCAGCCATGCGAGAAGCCGTCGAATCGCTCGAACAAGCTGGCCTGGCCATGGACATCCTGCGCGTTCGCGCGTTTCCTTTCAGTGGCGCCGTGCGCGAATTCATCGAGTCGCATGGGCCGGTGTTTGTCGTCGAGCAAAATCGGGATGCCCAACTCCGGAGCCTGCTCGTGGACGATTTTGGACTCGATCCTGCCCGACTGGTTCCCATCCTGCATTTCGATGGCACGCCGATCACGGCGCGCTTCATTGTTGGCGCGGTGAGGGCATATGCTCACGAAGCGGGAATGCCCACATGACCTGGATCGCCAAGCCAAGGCTTCACCATCCAACGCTCGCCCGCAACGCGCTGGGCTACACGCGGCGCGATTATGAAGGCAAGGTTTCCACGCTTTGCGCCGGTTGTGGGCATGACTCGATTTCGGCAGCCATCGTCCAGGCCTTCTGGCTCATGGATATCGCGCCACATCGCGTCGCCAAGCTTTCGGGCATAGGCTGCAGCAGCAAGACGCCCGACTATTTCCTCGGCCCGGCCCACGGATTCAACACGGTCCATGGACGCATGCCTTCGGTGCTCACCGGCGCGAACCTGGCGAACCGCAGTCTGATTTACCTCGGCGTCTCCGGCGATGGGGATTCCGCATCGATCGGCCTCGGACAATTCGCCCACGCCATACGTCGTGGCGTGGACATGACCTACATCGTCGAGAACAACGGCGTATATGGCCTCACCAAAGGCCAGTTCTCTGCCACAGCCGACCCGGGGTCCGTGTCAAAGAAAGGCGTTGCCAATACCGATGGTCCTCTCGATTTGGTGGGCCTGGCCTTGCTGCTCGGCGCCAGCTTTGTGGCCCGCGGATTTGCCGGGGACAAGGCGCAGTTGGTCCCGCTGGTCCAAGCCGCCATCAGCCACAAGGGCTCGGCGATTATCGACGTCATCAGTCCCTGCATCGCCTTCAACAACCATGCGGGAAGTACCAAGAGCTACGATTATGTGCGCGAACACAACGAGGCGGTTAATCAACTCGACTTGGTTCCCTCGCGCAACGAAATCACGGTTGACTATGCCGCAGGCGAGACAGTCGAATTGGCCCAGCATGATGGAACGTTCCTGCGCCTGCATAAATTGCGCGAGGATTACGATCCCCATGACCGCATTGGCGCCATGAACTATCTCCACGAACATCAAGCCAGGGGAGAAGTAGTTACCGGGCTGCTGTACGTCGACACTGCTGCCCAGGATCTCCATGCCGGTCTGGAAACTGTCGAGACTCCGCTGAATCTGCTGAGTGAGGCCGAACTCTGCCCGGGCGCCGCGGTTCTGGAGCACATCAATTCGAGCTTGCGCTGAAGGCACCTGCCATGGGGCTGGCCCATGGGCGACGCCATGGGATGCCAGCCAGGCAAGACCCGCAACTGCGGGAGACGGCGTCAGTCCCGACAGCGCTCAATCGGTCCCGCGGCACGTGGCTTCCGGCCATGGCAGACGTTGCCGCCAGGACCCTGCTCGGCTCAAGCCTGGGATGTTTCGGGCGCAACCCGAGGCTCGCTGCACGCAATACGGCGACGCACAAGCGTGTTTCCAGCCCCGATCCGAAGGACGATTTCGAGAGGTGGCAGCGGGTCTTGGAGATCCACTGCGCCCGACAGGGATGGACGTTTGAGGTCATTGCCGACCTCGACTCGGGCATGAACCATCAAAAGAGGGGACTCACGCGCCTGCTGCATGCCGTCATTGATGGCGAAGTCGGGCACTTGGTCAGCACGAACAAAGACCGCTTCCTTGTGTATCCTGCAGCCGCGTCTGTCTTAGCGCCGACTCATGCGGGTCCTTTGCCAAGGCATCTGCCATACGGGTCAGGAGCTCGCCAGATCCTTTGCGAGCAAGGCATCCTTATCCCTCCAGATTTCGTTGATCCAGCGTTGCACGCGGACTCGGCAGGCGGGGTCATGCTCATAGTCGCCCGCCAGTTCGCGCGGCACCGGAAGCTCCCGCAGATACACGCGGACCTCGGGAATTCGTCCTGCGAGCAGGTCGCGCATGCCGGGAATTCCGGCCGGGTAGACCACCGTCGCGTCGAGAACGGCATGCAGGCTTTCACCCATGGCCTCCAGCACGAAGGCCACGCCACCCGCCTTGGGTTTGAGCAGGCGACGATATGGCGAATTCTGCCGCGCGTGTTTGGCCGGGCTAAATCGCGTTCCTTCCGCGAAATTCATCAGCGACACCGGCAGGCCACGAAAGCGCTCGCAGGCACGCCGGGTCGCGGCGACGTCCGCGTTGCGCATGTGCGGGTTCTTGGCCAAGGTCGAGCGACCATGGCGACGCATGAAGGGGAAATCCAGTGCCCACCAGGCAAGCCCCAGCACCGGCACCCAGATCAGCTCCTGTTTCAGAAAAAACCGCATGAACGGAATCTTGCGATTCAGCACCTTCTGGAGCACAGGGATGTCCACCCAGCTCTGGTGATTGGCCAAGACGAGGTAGTTCTTTCCGGCGGTCAAGCCGCCCGTCCCCTCCACCAGAAACCGGGTTCGCGTCAAAAGCGAGAACAAGCCGCCGTTGACTCCAATCCAGCTTTCGGCAACCCGCGCAAGACCGACGGAGCAGTTCCGGCGCCAAGCGGGTATCGGAACGGCGGCCTTGAGGAGTGCGAGTCCCAGCAATGGCAGTGTATGCGCCAAGGTGTTGAGGACAATGAGCAGCAACGCCAAGGGGGCGCGGAACCAGCGAGGCAAAAACGCGAGCATGGGTCAGTTGGACGTGGCCATGAACGTCCAAGTATGCGCGTCGACATGCCCGGACGGATACGCCAGACCCAGCATACCAACGCGCCAATCCAGGACTCGCCGGTGGATGGAACCGGCCATGTCAAGGCTCGATCCGGATGGGGTCGACGCTGCCGAAGCGCAAAGGCTGGCTCAGGGCCCGCTGTGCCGGGACCTCGGAGAGCGCGCTTTCGATCCAGGTGAACATGGGCATGAACGAAACCTGAGTCTCGTGGTCGAAGCCTTGCTGCCATTCCCGGAGATCCCCTGATGCGCCGAATTCCGCCACTGCTTTCCGTCGCGCTGTGCGCCGCGGTCTTGATCATGCCCGCTGCCCGCGCCGGCGATTCAGTCAAATCGTCAACACAGGGCCCGTTGCATGGGCTGAAGTTCCGCGACATCGGACCCGCTGTGGCCGGCGGGCGCGTCACGAGCGTCCTGGGCGTTGCCGGTGACGCTGCGCTCTACTACGTCGGCACGGCCGGCGGCGGCGTGTGGAAGACGACCGACGGCGGCTCATCCTGGAAGGCCATTTTCACCCATGAGCCGACTCAGTCCATCGGTGCCTTGGCGCTCGCCGGCAACAACCCCAACTGGCTTTGGGTTGGCACGGGCGAAGGCAACCCCCGCAATGACATTCTCGACGGCGACGGGGTGTACTTCAGTCCGGATGGCGGCAAGACCTGGGTCGACAAGGGACTGCACGAGGCCGGCCAGATCGCCGAGATTGCCGTCGATCCCCAGGATGCCAATACGGTGTTCGTTTGTGCGGAAGGCAACGTGTGGAAGCGCGGCGCCGAACGCGGCGTGTTCATGACCAATGACGATGGCGCGCATTGGCACAAGGTGCTCTACCTCAACGACCATACCGGATGCAGCACCATTGCGTTTGAACCGGGAAATCCAAAAGTCCTGATTGCCGGCATGTGGCCGCTGCAGCGACGCCCATGGACCCTCATCAGCGGAGGCAAGTCCGGCGGGCTGTACCGGTCGACGGATGGGGGCCTGCACTGGACAAGGTTGTCGCATGGATTGCCAACGGGTCCGATCGGGCGTAGCGCGGTGGCCTTTGCTCCAAGCCAACCCCAGACCGTCTATGCGGTGCTTCAGGCCAAAGGCGGCGTGCTTTGGGTATCACACGACCTGGGTGACACCTGGATGCAGGTCAGCGATGACCATGACAATGATGTGCGTCCTTTCTACTTCACCCAGATCGCTGTGATGCCCAATGACCCGCAACGTCTGTTCCTGCTTTCCATGAAGATGATGGAGAGCAAGGACGGAGGACATCGGGTGTTCTACGCGGACAAGGGCGTCCATGTGGACCACCACGCGATATGGATCGATCCACACAACCCCAACCGCATCATCCAGGGCAATGACGGCGGCGCGTACCTTTCGCTCGATGCGGGCAAGCACTGGCGCTATCTCGACAATCTGCCCATCGAGCAGTTCTACCAAGTGGCCGTCAGTCCGTCGAACAATCCTTATCCCTACCTAGTCTGCGGCGGGCTTCAGGACAACGACGCCTGGTGTGGCGCATCGAGTGATTACAACCGCGGTGGTGTCACCGGTTATCAGGATTGGTTCGACGTCGCTGGTGGTGACGGCCAATATGTGGTGCCCGCGCCAAGCAACGCCAGCATCATCTACGCCACGACCGACGACGGGTACGCCACCCGGGACGACATTGCAAACGGCAGGAAGCGCAGCATCAACCCTTATGTCCGTGACGTGCTGGCTGGTCTGCTTCTTTCCGGCAAGCCAATGGCGCAACAGAAATATCGCTTCGACTGGACGACACCGGTAGCGGTCTCGCCTGCGAATCCCGATGACGTCTACCTCGGCGCGAACGTGGTGTTCCACAGCACGGACGGCGGCCGCCACTGGACGGTCATCAGTCCTGACCTGACTCGCAACATCAAAGCGAAGCAGCAGCCAAGTGGCGGGCCGGTGACGAAGGACATGTCGGGTGCGGAGACCTATGACACGATCCAGTCACTGGCGCTGGCACCTAGCAATCCCAAGGTCATCTGGGTGGGGACCGACGACGGCTGGATCTGGGTCAGTCGGAATGGCGGCGGAAGCTGGACCAAGGTGACGCCGGAAGGCGCGCCGGACTGGGCCCGTGTTTACCATGTCACGCCCTCGCCATTCCATGCAGGGACCGCGTATGCGGCGTTTGACGCCCATGAGCTCGGCAACGACCAGCCGTACGTTTACCGTACCACCGACTACGGCAAATCGTGGACCCGCATCACAGGGGGGCTCCCACACAGCAGCGTGGAAGTGGTTCGCGAAGACCCGGACGAAGCCGGCTTGCTGTTTGCCGGCACGCTCTCCGCCGGTCTGTACTACTCGCGTGACGACGGCGCCGAGTGGCATTCGTTGCGTGCCAACCTTCCCGACGGCCTCTCGGTGATGGACGTGGCCTTCGCACCCGCACAGCACAGCCTGCTGCTGGCCACCCACGGCCGCGGCATCTGGGTGCTCGACAACCTGCGCCCCGTCGAGCAGTCTGATGCTGCCGCGACCGCGGCGGCGCTGCATGTGTTCAGCGCGAGCCCGGGCACGCTGCTCTACGCGACGCGCAGCAACGGCGTGGGTCCAGGCGCTTTCGTGGCACCCAATGCGCCGACCGGTGTGGTGATTAGCTACAGCCTTGCCAAAGCCATCAAGCCGACGCCATTGCAAAAGGCGGCTCATCACGGTCCTGTGCGCATTGAGATTCATGACGGCACAGGCTCCTTGATCACCACACTCCACGGGCCGGGAAAGGCTGGCGTCAACGAAGTGGTCTGGAACCTGAGGTACCGCGGCCCCGCGAGGCTTGATCCTCCACTGGGCAAGGCCGGCCCGGGAGGACGAGGCTTCGGGCCGGCTGTCGTTCCGGGAAGCTATGCCGCAACCGTGACCGCCCGCGGCATCTCCCAGACCATCCGCCTGCATGTGCAGCCGGACGCGCGCTTTCGGGTTGCGCCTGCGGTCTGGCGAGCGGATATGGTCGTGGGGCTCCAGGCGCGGGCCGCGCTCTCGGCGGTAAACCAAGTGCTGAACCATGTTGCCGCGATGCGCAGGAGCCTCTCTGCGGTCCAGGCCCGCGGGCACCATGACGCACGCTGGGCGCTGCAACACCGTGCGCTCCTTGCACAAGCGAAGGTGCTCGCCAAGCAACTGGGCGACTACCAGGACATCCTCTGGAATTCTCACGTGCAACACGCGGTGGAAGAGGATTTCCTGCGCCACTTCAGCCATCTTCATGCGCACGTGCAGACCCTTTACGGCATGGCCGCCAGCCTTTCGGGCCAGCCGCCGAGCAGACAAGTCCGCGATCTCCTTGCGAGCGACCGCGCGCAGATCCTGCAGCTGCTGACGCAGTACAACGGCAGCCTGATGGCGAAGGTCAGGGCATGGAATGCATCGGCATACGCCGCGGGGATTGCGACACTGCCGACCGGCCATCCAGTGCAGCTCGCTCTGACACCGGCAATGACGGCCCCTGCGCACGGTTGATGCCGGGTCGTTGCCGCGCCAGAAGGGTCTGGCGCGGCAACGTTATGCGACGCGACCCCTCCTGGCGTATCCCGGTTGTTGGCGCGCGCGAGTTGCAGGAGCGACGATCGCATCGCGCAGTGGCCAGGCGAAGCGCCGGGGGCAGGGGGATGGGCAGGGCCCGCGCGCCTGCGCTACCACCTGATGAGCCTCGTGAACGTCCGGTCGCGATACCGCGCACCCGACGAGCAACGCGGCCGTCAATGCGATCAATGACCGCCTGATCAGCCCGGACACCAGGCTGGAGTTGGGCATGCCTCGCGTCGCAGCCGGCTTGCAAGGCAGACGATGGCCAACCCGGCACCAACGTTGCGATGCGACGCGCGCCGGATTGGAACAGCCAGCCTCCACTCCGGCTCGCGGACTACGTGGATTGCCGCCGGGCTTACGCGTCCGCGCCGTCAGGCCAACCCTCTCGGGTGCCGCGCGTCAGAACCAAGTCTCCGGCAAGAACGCTTCCAGCCGGGACTGCGTCGGCCCCCGCAACAACCGGATAGATCAGTCCGAAGTCCTGCTTCGTCGCGGCAAAGAGCTGCTCGAAGCTCTCGATGACGAAATAGGTCTTTTGGAAGCTGTCAATGCGATAGCGAGTGCGCATCACTCGCTGCAGATCAAAACCTAGGCGATTTGGCGCGGATGATTCCAGGCTGTAGATCGACTCGCTGTTGGAGCTGACGATCCCGGCGCCGTAGATTCGCAGGCTGCCGGACTCGCGAATGAGGCCGAACTCCACGGTATACCAGTACAACCGGGTCAGGTTCAGCAGCGCCTCGTCCCCGAACTCGCGCTGCGCCCGAAGTCCGCCGCGGCCGTAAGCCTCCATGTAGTCGGCGAATACGGGATTCATCAACAAAGGCACGTGCCCAAACAGGTCGTGGAACAGGTCTGGCTCGGCGATATAGTCCAGTTGATCGGGCCGGCGGATCCACCAGGTCACCGGAAAGCGACGATTGGCCAAATGGTCGAAGAACACCGCTTCGGGAAGCAATCCCTCAACGCCCACCAATGTCCAACCCGTCGCTCCAGCCAAAAGGCGATTGAGTTGATCGAATCGCGGGATTGCATCCGCCGTCATGCCGAGTGCTTGCTGCGCATCAAGAAACGCGGCGCAGGCGCGCCCAGGCAACAGTTCGCGCTGGCGAGCAAAAAGCGCGGCCCAGACGCGATGATCATCCGAGGTGTAGTCCGCCCATGGCTGCTCGACAATCCCCGTCGCATATTGCGGAATCACCCCGCGATCGGTGGACAGGTTTTCTACGCGACGTGGCTGCGGGTTCATGATGCAACTCCTGCTTGCGCTGGCACTCGAATGTCCTTGCTGCACAGTTTATGACCAACTTGGCGCAGCGTGGTCTCCGCGATGCGCAGGTATTCGGCGACCATTGGCCTCGTTGCCCCGATCCCCCGGTAGCCGATGCACCCAGACTCCGGCTCCTTCCTCCGAACTCCTGTTGAGCACTCGCGGTCGGTTTGGGGGTTGTCCATCCTGCAGTGCGCCGATCTCCAGCATGGGCTATCGCACTGCAACATCGCCGGCTAAAGTGAGTCCATGAAATCCGATCGATCCGCGAATGCGGACACCTCGGCCCGCGTCCGGGCCCTCCGATATGGCGTGCGCGCCCCGGCCCTGCTGGGTTTGGTCCTTATCGCCGTCCCGTTGGGCGTCGTCGTTTCGCTGCTGCCCGACGGCACCCATGACCCCCTGCGAGAGCCACTTTCTCAGCGCATCGTCCGCTTGTGGTCGCAGGCGCTGTTGCGCGGGGTGTTTGGCTTTCGCATTCGCAGGCACGGCGCGCCCGTGCGCGGCCCCGTACTGTTCGTCGCCAACCATGTTTCATGGATGGATATCCAACTACTGCACACGCAGCGCGCGGCATGCTTCGTCGCCAAGGCCGAAATAGCCCGGTGGCCCCTGATCGGATGGCTGGCGACGTGCGCGGGAACGATTTTCCACCAACGCGGGCATGCGGCCTCGCTGAACTCGGTGATGGCCGTGATGGTTCAGCGCTTGCGCGAAGCCCGACCCGTCGCTGTCTTTCCCGAGGGCGGCATCGAGCATGCCGCCGAGGGCATTGCCCGGGTGCGCACATTCCACGCTCGCGTTTTCCAGTGCGCCCTGGATGCCCAGGTGCCCATCCAACCGGTGGCGTTGACGTATCGCAGAGGGAATGATCTCTACGATGACGCCTCGTTTCGTCCCGGAGAGACTTTCTTGGGCAATTTTCTGCGACTTCTGGGCAGCGCACCGATCACGGCCGAGGTGCACTTCCTCTCCCCATTGACCATTCCGGCGGAGAGCGGTCGACGCGCGTTTGCGGAAGCCGCGCGTGCCGCCATTGCAACGTGCCTGGAGCAAAGACCGTGAACGCATCCGGGCAACCCGGGCAACTCCCGCGGGGCGCCGATTTCCTGCCGCCACGATGGCTCCGCAATGCACACGTTCAGTCGATGCTCGGTTCAAGTCCAATTCGCCGTTTGCGGCTCCGCCGAGGCGACCAAGTGCTGGCGCGGACAACCCAGACTGAAATCCTGACCGTCTCGGGCGGCGTTCGTCTGCAAGGATTCCTGAGTCGCCAGCAAGCACTGCGTGAGCGACGCGGGCTCGTGGTCCTGTTGCACGGGTGGGAAGGGAGTGCCCAATCCAATTACATCCGATCCAGCACAGTGTCACTGCTCGCGGCTGGCTATGACGTTTATCGATTGAATTTCCGTGATCACGGCGACAGCCACGCGCTCAACCCCGAACCCTTCCACTCATGTCGACTCGACGAGGTCGCTTCCGCCATAGGCGAGGTTGTTGCTCGCCCGGGTCCCGGGGTGCGTGCGCTCGCCGGCTTTTCGCTCGGAGGCAACTTTGCCTTGCGGGTTGCGCGGATCGCTCCGGCAAACGGGATCATGCTGGATTACGCCTTGGCGGTTTGCCCTGTCATCGATCCAGCACATGGCCTGAGGCAACTCGAACGAGGCTGGCTTTACCATGCTTATTTCATGCGCAAGTGGCGAACGTCGCTACGCCGAAAGCAAGCCTTGTTCCCGCATTTGCCGGTCTTGCGCTCAACCGATACGCGTCTTGGCATGCGCGATTTAACGCGCACGCTGGTGGAGCGGTTCACCGACTTCGGGACATTGGAGCGTTATCTCGACGGCTATTCGTTGGCTGGTGAGCGCCTCGAGACGCTGCGCGTGCCTACAACGATTCTCACTGCGGCCGACGACCCCGTGGTTCCAGTGGCCGATTTCCACGCACTGCGTCTGCCGCCGTGCGTCGAATTGGACATCGCCGCACACGGCGGACACTGTGCCTTCCTGACGGGCATGGGCATGCGCAGCTTTGTCGAGGACTACTTGCTGGCGCGGCTGGAGGCGGTGGCATCCGCGGCGCCTGGATCGGCTAATCCCTGCAGCTGAGCCATTGATCGGGCGACGTCGGGCTTCGCGCTTGCGGCGTGCGACTCGATATCAGGCCATGGGCAACGGCGGCTGCAACGGCTCAATGCTCGCCTCGCCCGCCATGACCCTCTTGTATTCAGCTCTACTGACTGACACATATCGTTCGTTGCCGCCAATCTGGACCTGCGGCCCCTCGCGCACGGCCCGGCCATCGTCGTCCACGCGGAGCACCATCGTCGCCTTCTTGCCACTGTGGCAAATGGTTTTGATCTCGATGAGCTCGTCCGACCACGCCAACAAGTACTGGCTGCCCTCGAACAACTCCCCGCGGAAGTCGGTACGCAGGCCATAGCAGAGTGCCGGTATCTGAAGCCCATCAACGATTTCACTGAGCTGCCATACCTGCGAACGCGTCAGGAATTGTGCTTCGTCCACGAGCACGCAGTGCAGTGGCCCGACGCGGTTGATGTTTGCGCGCACAAGGGCGAAAAGGTCTTCTGATCGATCGAATCGCTGCGCCTCCGCGCTTAGGCCTATGCGCGAGGCCACGGTCGCACCGCCTAAACGCGTATCGACCTTCGGCGTGAAGATCAGTGGACGCATGCCGCGCTCGCGATAGTTGTAGGCACTCTGCAACAGCGTAGTGGTCTTGCCCGCATTCATCGCCGAGTAATAGAAGTAGAGCTTGGCCATGCGATTCCAGTGACGCCCGGAGAAAGCCCAAGGCTACCGCGTCTCGGCCGCTGCGCAAGCACGGTTGGGCGGTGGCCGAGGAATGCCCGTGGCCATCCTTTCGCTCGGCTGCCGATTCGGTTCCGACCATGCCCCGCCTGAGTTCCGGCCACGAGGGGGCGCCGAGGCAGCGCGCGGTCGCCGTAGCCGAACTGCACCGAAGGTGCGACGACTCGATCGGGACAGGACTCGAATAAGCTAGCGACCTTTCCCCGTTGGTCGTCATCATGCTCAACCCGCAGCAACGCGAAGCAGTCGACTACTGTGAGGGTCCCTTGCTCGTCCTGGCGGGCGCTGGCTCCGGCAAGACACGCGTTATTGTCGAAAAGATTGCCCATCTGGTACAGCGGCGAGGCTTGGCTCCCGAGAAGATCGCCGCGATCACTTTCACCAACAAGGCGGCCCGCGAAATGCGCGAGCGGCTGGCGAAACGGGTGCCAGCAGCCAGTGCGGATGCGCTGCGCGTGTCCACGTTCCACGCATTGGGGCTCCGCTTTCTGCAGGTCGAGCACGAGCGCGCTGCATTGAAGGCGAACTTCAGCGTGCTCGATTCCGACGATTCGATCACCGTGCTGAAAGACCTGATGCCGAAGAACACTCGCGGCGAGGAAATCGATGCGTTGCGCAGCGCCATCAGCCGGGCGAAAAATGCCGGCCTGGACCCCGATGCCGCCGCTGCCGCCGCACGAAGCACCCGGGAAATCGAAGTCGCTGCGCGTTACGCAACCTACCAGCAGCGACTTCGCGCTTGGAATGCACTGGACTTCGATGATCTTATCCGGATTCCATTGCACTTGCTCGAGGTCCATGAAGAGGTCGCGTTGGCTTGGCGCGAGCGTTTGCGCTATTTGCTGGTCGATGAATATCAGGACACCAACGAAGCCCAATACCGTCTGCTCCGGGCCCTGGCGGGATCGCGGGGGGCCTTCACGTGTGTCGGCGACGACGACCAGAGCATTTACGCTTGGCGTGGTGCGCGACCTGAGAATCTCGACGAGATTGCACGCGATTACCCCAATCTGCGCGTACTGAAGCTCGAGCAGAATTACCGCTGCAGTGCACGCATCCTGCGCTGCGCTAATGCGCTGATTGCCAATAATGATCACAGTCACCCGAAGCGCTTGTGGAGCGTTGCCGGCGAAGGCGTACCCGTTCGCATCATGCGGTGCCGGGACAGCGAACACGAGTCGGCGCGCATTGCCGCGCTCCTTGAACAGGCGCAGCGCAGCGAAGGATCCCGCTGGAGTGATTACGCGGTGCTTTACCGTGGCAACCATCAGTCCCGCGAGCTTGAAAAGGCGCTGCGCCTGGCGCGGGTGCCTTATCACCTGAGCGGTTCCATGAGCTTTCTTGATCGCACCGAGGTCAAGGATGTACTTGCCTACCTGCGGCTCGTTGCAAATCCTGACGACGATGCGGCGTTCCTGCGAGTAGTCAATGTCCCAAGGCGCGACCTCGGCGCAAGCTCGCTTGAGCGGCTTGGGATCGCGGCGCAGGCGCGCCGCCTTTCCCTGCTCGGGGCAGCAGCAGATCCAGGGTGCGTGGCCTCGCTGCAGCGGCGCCAGGCCCATGCGTTGGCCGATTTCTCAGCGTTGATAGGCCGCCTTCGGCGCTTGTCCTCGCAAAGCACCGCGGTCGAGCTTCTTGAGTCGGTCCTTGAACTGAGCGGATACCGCGCGCATGTTCAAAGCCTTCCGGGCGCAGCCGATGCCTGTGCGCGCCGCCTCGCTAACCTTGCAGAACTGGGCGAATGGTTTCGCGCCATGCAGCGGGGAAGCGCGCGCTCCGGCGATCTGGCCCAGCAACTGATGTTGCTTGGAACCGTCGACCGGGATGATCCCGGCAACGCGGTCCGCTTGATGACAATCCATGCTGCGAAGGGCCTTGAGTTCCGAGGCGTCTGCATCATTGGTTGCAATGAAGGAACGTTGCCGCATGAAGGCGCCCTGG
Organism: Pseudomonadota bacterium; assembly: GCA_021818335.1. Lineage (GTDB taxonomy): Bacteria > Pseudomonadota > Gammaproteobacteria > Xanthomonadales > Rhodanobacteraceae > Metallibacterium. Next base: position 14,049 of record JAKAEJ010000003.1, read on the forward strand.
ATGAAGGCCGCCTTGATGAGGAGCGTCGATTGTTTTATGTCGGCATCACGCGTGCACGCGAATGGCTCGTCCTGAGCCATAGCGAGCGGGCGCGCCGGTTTGGCGAAATGATGGCATTGCGTTGCAGTCGCTTCGTGGAGGAACTTCCGGCCGATGACTTGGTCCGTGACGGCGATGACCCCGCAGCCGAGACCGAGGCCAGGCGGGAGACGGCGCTCGCTCAGCTGGCGCGCATCAGCGCCATGCTGAATGGATGAGCCTCTCAGGCCGCCAGTCCATCAAGAGCGCGCAACCAGGCCTCGCGCGTGGTCCTGGACAACGTTACCGGCAAGCCCAGATATCGGGTTTCCTCGAGCCAGGCCTGCGGCAGCGTGAGACTTGGCCGTCCCAGAAATTGATCGAGCCCCGACGGCACATGGGGTTGCGTCCCCAGGAGCGGCTCCATCTCGATGGCTTGCGCGGAGAGCAGCTCCACCGCGAGCGCGAGGTGATCGCCTGCGCGCCGGATCCAGTCTCTCGCTGAGGGAACGTCCCGCACCGGCCAGCCATCGAGATAGCCAAAGGCCAGCCAGTCGAGAAGGCAGGCTTCAGGCGCCCTCCACGCGAGAAGGAGCCGAATTCCGGGAAGTGCCCGCTTAAGTGCTGGCAATAGCCGGACATCCAGATAGGGTAGCCATTCGACGACCTGCCCGCCCGCCGTGATCCCGTCACGTCGCAGGCTACGCGCATAGCGACGCGCCATGGATTCGAGCTCGGGTCGGCCCATGGGTTGAAGCAGCCGCGGGTCATCAGCACGCGCAAGTAGCTCGGCCCCATGGAGTGCCGCGCTGCGCACGCGCAACCCCGACTGTTGCGTCAGCAGCTGCGCGAGCCGATGCACGCCACTTCCAGGCAAGCCCACAAGCAGTACGGGAGCCGGGTCGATCGGCGCTGGATCCAGCGGCGGGAGTTTGACGAGTTCGCGCACCCTTGCTGCCAGCGGAGTTGCGTCGGGTAACCCGGGCACGATGCCGGGCTCCTCTGCATGCATCGCCAGAAAGGCCCGCTCTGCCGACACCCAGTCCTGTCGTCCCAGCGAGGCGAGCCCCAGCAGGTGCTGCCGATGGCGGCGCTGGAGCGGATTCAATCGTGCCTCATCCATCGATTTGAGACGGTCACGGGCCGTCTCGTAGGCACCATCGCGCAATGCCGCCCGCGCGCGCATCAACTGCAGCGGTGGCCAGCGTCCACCCAGCGCCGCACGCTCGGCTTCCTCGTCGGCTCGGGCAAAATCACCCGTGCGCTCCATCGCCAGGGCCAAATCGGCACGAACCGAGTGCTGTTCGGGGTTCCGGTCGAGTGCCTGCTCCCAAAGAGCGACCGCCGCATGCGGGTCGCCTGCGCGCAGCAGGCGTTCCGCCAGTGCCGCGCGCGCGCTGATCGCGTCCGGATTATGGACCAGCCAGTCCGCCAACATGGCAGGCACGGCCGGCCCCTGCCCATTGCGGTCCATGGCACGCGCCAAGCCGATCACCGCACGCTCGTTGTGCGCATCCTGCGCCAACGCCTGCTGGAACATCGTTTGCGCAGCGGCTCCTCGTCCCTGACCCAACGCAAGCTCCCCCAGGCCAGTCAATGCCGCGGCTGCATACCGTGGGTGCTCTCGGAGTGCCTGGAATTGTTCCGCCGCCTCCTGCGAACGGTCGCGCTGCATGAGCGTTTCGGCGAGAAGCAGGCGGGCCAAACCCATTTGGGCATTGAGCTCGAGCGTGCGTTCGAATGCGCGCACCGCGAAATCCAGATATCCCTGCGCCCGCAGCGTTTGCCCAAGGCTGAGCTGTGCGGCCGGGTCGTCTGGCTTGATCTCCAGCGCCATGTTGAAACAGCGAATCGAAGCTTCGTGTTCGCCCTTGGCGCCCAACGTCTGGCCAAGGCCCAGCCAGGCTTCGATGGAGTCTTCGTCCGCGCGCAACGCCGTGCGAAAACCGCTTTCGGCGCCATCGAGGTCGCCATTCGCCAGCGCGGCAGCGGCGATCCCGATGTACGCATCAATCCGATTGGGATCGACCTGTCGCGCGGCTTCGAAGGCCCTGATCGCACGGCTCCGGTCGCCGGCAAGCAGCGCGGCACGCCCGTAGCTCACTTGCAAGGCTGCATCTTCCGGCGCACGCTGAATGGCGGGCTGCAGGGTTTCCAGGGCAAGAACATAGGCGCCCCGGCGAATGCGCACCAGCCCCAAGAGATGGCGCGCTTCCAGCGAATCGGGTTCGGCGTCCAGCCATGCCTTGGCGCGCGATTCGGCCTCGGCCACCTGCCCGTGCCGTTCGAGCTCGAGGATCTCGTCGCGCATTGGTCCGTCCGTCAAAGCCCCAGATTATGCCTTCCCTGACCAATCCGCATGGCATCCGCGGACTTCTGGCTCGCCAGGCGTGGGCGACTCCGTCGTGCGCCCGCCCCGGCACGACATCGCTTCGGGGTCATGCGGCGGCGTCCTTGCCCGGCTTGGTCGTTCTTTGACCCGCGTTTCGCCAAACGGGTGCTCCCCGCCATGATCAGGGGGCACGGCCTCCAGGGGACCCGCCTTTGCCCTGGTCGCAGAGCCGCGAAGGGCAAAGCGGGCGCCAGTGCTGGGGACGCGGATGTTGCAGCGCGGACCCGAGATGGTCCGCGCGAGCCGTGCCGACGGCGACGCCGCCCGCTTCCGGCGCCGCCCCAGCGCGGTCAGATGGCGTAATACATCTGGTACTCGAGCGGATGCGTCGCCGCCCTGAATCGGGTGACTTCCTGCATCTTGAGGGCAATATAACCATCAATGAAATCATCGCTCATCACGCCACCCGCCTTGAGAAAGGCGCGGTCCTTGTCGAGCGCCTCAAGCGCCTGGTCAAGACTGGAACACACTTGCGGGATGTTCTTCTCTTCTTCCGGCGGCAAGTCGTAGAGGTCCTTGTCGGAAGGGGCACCCGGATCAATCTTGTTCAGAATGCCATCGAGCCCAGCCATCATCAGAGCCGTAAAGGTGAGGTAGCCGGAGTTGACCGGATCCGGGAAGCGCACTTCGATGCGCCGACCCTTGGGACTGGCGACATACGGGATGCGGCAGCTCGCGGAGCGGTTTCGCGCTGAGTAAGCGAGCATGACCGGAGCCTCGAAGCCGGGGACGAGGCGCTTGTAGCTGTTCGTCGTTGAGTTGCTGAACGCGTTGATGGCTCGCGCATGCTTGAAGATGCCGCCGATGTACCACAGGGCCAGCTGACTGAGCCCCCCATACAAATCCCCTGCGAAGAGGTTCTTGCCATCCTTGCTCAGGGACTGATGCACGTGCATCCCGGAACCGTTGTCGCCAACAATGGGCTTGGGCATGAACGTCACCGTCTTGCCATTCTGGTGGGCAACGTTCTTGACGACATATTTCATACCCATCAGCTCATCGGCCTTGCGTACAAGGGTATTGAACCGCGTCCCGATCTCGCACTGACCAGCGGTGGCGACTTCGTGGTGATGCACCTCCACCTTCTGGCCGATGGCCTCCAGTACCTTGCACATGTCGGCACGGAGGTCCCCCAGCGTGTCGACGGGACTAACCGGAAAGTAACCGCCCTTGACACCGGGGCGGTGGCCGGAATTGCCCCCTTCGAAGCGCCGGCCCGATGACCATGCCGCCTCTTCCGACTCGATCTCGTAAAAGACCTTGCCCATGTCGTTGGCATAACGAACCGAATCGAACACGAAGAATTCGGGCTCCGGGCCAAAGTACGCGGCATCGGCGATCCCGGTGGACTTCAGGTAGGCCTCGGCGCGCTTGGCGATCGAGCGCGGATCTCGGCCATAAGCCTGCATGGTGCTTGGCTCAAGCACATCGCAAGTCAGGATCAACTGTTTCGCGCCACTGAAGGGATCGAGCACGGCGGTGGCAGGATCGGGTAGGAGCACCATGTCCGATTCGTTGATGCCCTTCCATCCGGCAATCGATGAACCGTCGAACATCTTGCCGTCTTCGAACGTATCCGCCTCGATGCTGTGGGCGGGGAAGGTGACATGGTGCAGACGACCAGCCATGTCGGCGAAGCGGAAGTCGACGAACTCGACTTCATGTTCGGACATCATCTTGAGGACGTGCTCGGCGGACATTGGCGGACTCCGTTGGGGGAAGGGCTTGAGAGAGAAGTGACATCCTGTTGGTTTGGCAAGGAGCGTGCCAGCAGCCGCAGGACCCGAGGATCAGTGCCAACGGCGGCGGCGGCGCCCGGAAGCGCCTCGTTTTGGTGCATTTGTGTCAGATGATGATTACGTTTGGTGCAGCATGGGCCCCGGGGCGCAACGCGGCGCTCGCTCATACGGATCAGTAAGGCGAAACCGCGCGGGTTCATTCTAAGATCCGAAGCCTCCTTGCCGCTGCGGTGTCGTGCCCATGCATCTGTGGAACCTGCTGCTGATTGCGCTGTTGCAAGGTCTTACCGAACTCTTCCCCGTCTCCAGCCTCGGCCATGCGGTGCTCCTGCCCGCGCTACTCCATCTCGACATCAACCAGCACGCGCCGGATTTCCTGCCGTTTCTGGTGATGCTCCACGTGGGCACGCTGCTGGCCCTGGTGCTCTACTTCTGGCGTGTCTGGCTGGGCATCGCCTTGGGCGTTATCCGGGGTCGCCGTTCGACGGATGTCGAGGATTATCGCCGCCTGGCTGCCATGCTCGTCCTGGGCACGCTTCCCGCCATCATCGTCGGCTTTCTCCTGGAACGGCCGTTGCGCTCGCTGTTCGGCGATCCGTGGGTAGCGGCGTTGTTCCTGATCGGCAACGGCGCGATGCTTCTGCTTGGCGAGCGTCAACGTCGACATGCGATCGCGGAACCCGGTAACGATAATCTCGACGCACTGCGCTGGCGCGACGCGCTGGCGATCGGCATCTGGCAGTGCCTTGCGTTCATTCCTGGCCTGTCTCGATCCGGTGCCACCATGGTCGGTGGATTGCGTCGCGGATTGAATCACGCGCAGGCCGCGCGTTTTTCCTTCCTATTGGGGGCACCCGTGATCACCGGCGCCGCCGTACTTGAGATACCCAAGCTTCTCCACGCGCGGATGGCACTGCACGCGGCACCATTGGGCCTGATGGTTCTCGCAGGTGCCGTCGCCGGCATTGCGGCCTGGACCAGCACCTGGTTCCTGCTTCGCTATTTCCGGCACCATGAAGATGCCGCCCTGACGCCGTTTGCAGCCTATTGCATTGGACTTGGCGCGCTGGCCCTCCTGCTTCTCGGCCTACGCCTCTGACCCGCGGATTGCCAGTGCGCCAATCACCTGCCAGGCAAGCCTGCGTGCCGCGAACCAGCCGCTCCCGATCTCCTCAACGCCCCGTGGAGTACATCCATGGCTATTCCATGGAGCGCCCTGTTATTGGGTGTGATCGAAGGGATCACCGAGTTCCTCCCGATATCCTCAACCGGTCACCTGCTTGTTGCTGAACAATGGCTCGGTGCACGGTCGGACCCGTTCAACATCGCAATCCAGTCCGGAGCCATACTTGCGGTGACATTCGTCTACCGGGACCGGCTTGGGGGGTTGGTTCGAGGCATTCGTCAACCCGAGAACCGGGTCTATGCCGGACAACTGGCGCTGGCGTTCATCGTCACCGCCGCGTTTGGTTTTGGCGCAATGCACCTGGGATTCAAGCTCCCGACCGGCGTGCAACCCGTGGCGTGGGCTCTGGTGCTGGGGGGCATCTGGATGCTGCTTGCCGAGGCCATCGCCACTCGGCTCCCGCGAAGCGACCGAATCACTTGGCCTGTCGCTCTGGCGGTGGGCATCGCGCAAGTGGCGGCGGGCATCTTTCCCGGACTGTCGCGATCAGCAACGACGATATTCGCTGCCATGTTGATCGGCTCCCGCGATCGCTCGGTCGCGACGGAGTTTTCTTTCCTCGCCGGCATTCCGACCATGTACGCGGCTACTGCGTACGAACTATGCCATGCGCTCTGTCGCGCTGGAGGCACGCGACCCGACTGGTATTCCTTGAGCGCCGCCTTCGTCGCGTCCGCGATTTCAGCACTTTTGGCCGTGAAGTGGCTGCTGGGTTACATCAAGAATCACCGGTTCACGATGTTTGCCTGGTATCGCATCGTGCTGGGGGTCATTCTCGGCATGGCGATCGTTCTGGGTTGGGCGCAGTGACTTCCCGTTCACGAGGCACCGAAGTCCATCAGCCGACGCAACAATCGCAGCCCGTCACGCAATGGCCCTCGTCGCGGTTCGCTGGATGCGATGCGCGCCCCGCAAAAACCGACGATCAGTCCCGCCACGGGGACTGCCCATGGATGGCGAGCCTTCCAGCTGCCAACCGCGGAAAGCGATGGTGAAAGCGCCTGCCGCGCCGCCCGCGCACGGGCCAATCCACATCTCCACTGAGCCCGGGTCAGGCTCATCGCGGCACTCCGCGCAGTGGCTCGAGCGCTGCACTGAGCTCGGCGCGCGTCACCGGCAGCGTGATGGGCCGCAGAGAGAGCCGCGCTGAACGCAGCAATAGCCACGTGCCCAATCCGGAGAGCAATGCCGTTACCGCAAGTGCAGCCATCGACGAGCCCAAAAGATGCAACAGGCCCACCAACAGCAGTGCGGCGAGCAAGACCACGGTTATGCAAGCCAACGTGACGGCCGCAACACTCAACAGCAACGCCCTGACGAGTCCACGCGCAGCACGCTCGACCTCGAGCCGTGCAAGAGCGGCAAAAGCAGCCACCATTTCACGGGATGCCGCCAGGGCCGCACCAATCGCTGCAGCCGGTTCTTCCCCGCTCGCACCTGCGCGAGGCCGTTGCGCAGTTGGCTCGACCTCGCGCTCGGGTGCGCGGTCCGATGCGGCCATGATCAGCGCCGCGTGAGCCGGCCGAGCAGCCACCCGGCCGTGATGGCTATCAGCACAGCTTGCCCCGGCTTCTCGCGTACGAAATCCCTCGTCTTGTCAAACAGATCATTGGCATGGCCGCGGAGATTCTCCGCAGCAGCGCGCCCACGCGCCGTCAGGTCGTCTGCGCGTTCGCTGACGCCTGCAACCGCATCCGCTCCCACGTCAGTTGCGCGGTGCAGGCCATGCTCAACGCGCTCAGCCGTGCGATGGACAGCTGCGCTCTCTGACTGCTTGACACGCTCAGCAGCAGCATGGATGCGATCACTGCTGGAGCTGCTGGAATCGCTGTTCATAAATGCCTCCTTCACGATGGTCGGACGCGAAAATCCGATGAGGAACCCTCGTCCCCCCACATGGCGTCGCGCGGATCAGGCACCATGCGGCGTGCTGCCGCATCCATCGATGCACGGATGGATCGTCGCAAGTGTGGTGCCCGCCACAGCGCGCCGCTCATCGCCTCGGAGCTCGGGGCGCTGAGCATTCAACAGTCGCGCGCCCCGCCTTGCTAAGCGCTCGAAAGCGCACCCCATCGCGCTCAGCCGGGGGACAAACCTGCATTTGGCCGAACTAGGGGACACTTGCGGCCGAACCATCGGGCGACATACTGCCTTCTCGGGCGCCCTTAGAACCACTAGCCTCAAACTTTGCCTGCGCTGCCAAGATCGGCGACGCCGGTGCCAAACCAGGTGCAAATCCTATGTCTGAACTCGTAAACCTCCGTGACGATTTGCGCTTATTCGCAGCCGAGCGGGACTGGGATCAATTCCATTCTCCGAAGAATCTCGCGTCCGCCCTAGCCGTCGAGGCTGCGGAGCTCTTGGAACCTTTCCAATGGCTTACGGAGGAGCAAAGCCAGAATCTGGACGCTAAACGGCGCGCCGCCGTCGCGGATGAAATCGCCGATGTACAGATCTACCTCGTCCGTCTGGCCGACAAGCTCGACATCGACCTGCTGCAGGCGGTGCGAGCCAAGATGGTTCACAATGCCAATAAGTATCCAGTCGAGTCATTCAAAGGATCAGCCCGTAAGTACTCGGATATCTGAACAGCGCGCGCACGGATGATCATCTACCAATCCACCAAGGGCGGCTTTTTGGATGACGCCTTCGGTCAGGACATTGAGACCGTCGTGCTCGGCGCATACCAAGCACGCACCGGGCACCGCGTCGCCCAGTCCGAGGTGCGGGCATGGAAAGAATCCCTGCTGGCGATGGCCAAGGTGCTGCGCCATGAGTCGATTCCGGACGACTGTGGCGTCGCCATCGAATACGTCATCCCTCAGACTGCCAAGCGTATCGACCTACTGCTTTCCGGCATCGACGAGCTGGGCCACAGCAAGCTGATCATCGTCGAGTTGAAGCAATGGAAGACCGCAACCCTCACCCACATGGATGGGCTGGTCAGAACTCGGTTTGCCGGGGGTGAATCGGATACGAGCCACCCGTCCTACCAGGCGTGGTCTTATGCGGAGCTACTGCGAAACTTTAACGAAGTAGTTTATTCGCGTGAGGTCGCGGTGCAACCCTGCGCCTATCTCCACAACTTCGTCGATGGCGCAATCCTGAATGATCCGCGCTACCAGCCCTACGTCGACAAGGCGCCGATGTTCCTTTCGGGACAGACTGAACGAGAGCGGCTGCGGGCCTTCATCGCTCGACACGTCCACCGCGGTGATCGCGGTGACCTGATCGTCCAGATTGAGAACGGTCGGATCCGGCCCTCCCGCCGCCTGATCGATGCGCTCATCGGGATGTTGGAAGGCAAGCGCGAATTCGTGCTGATTGATGACCAGAAGGTGGCCCACGAGACTGTCGTCGTAGAGGCATCCGAGGGCGCGAAACGCGTGATCATCATCGATGGCGGGCCCGGTACGGGCAAGTCCGTGGTTGCCATCAACCTGCTAGCTGCGCTCACGGCCAGACGTCTGATGGCGAAGTACGTGACCAAGAACCGGGCACCTCGCGCCGTCTTCGAGCAGACCCTCTCCGGATCTTACCGCCGCTCGCAGATCGCGAGCCTCTTCGCCGGGTCGGGTGAGTTCATTGAGACGCCCGCCGATACCTTCGATGCACTGATCGTGGATGAGGCGCATCGACTCAATGAGAAGTCCGGTCTCTACGCGAATCTGGGCAACAACCAGATCGAGGAGATCATCCGGGCCGCGCGTTGCGCCGTTTTCTTCATCGACGAAGACCAGCGCGTCACCTGGAGGGACATTGGCCGAAAGTCGAATATCGCGGCGTGGGCTCAGAAAGCCGGAGCTGCCGTGACGCACCTCAAACTCGCATCGCAGTTTCGCTGCTCGGGCTCCGATGGATATCTGGCGTGGCTGGATCAGGTGCTCGGCATTCGCGATACCGCCAATCCAGTCCTGGAGGCCGACGCGTTCGATTTCCGGGTTTTCGAATCGCCGAACGAGCTTCGGCGCCTCATTGACGAAAAGAATCTGGCAAACAACCGAGCCCGCATGGTGGCTGGCTATTGTTGGGACTGGAAGAGCAAAAGGCAGCCGAGCGCGTTCGATGTCGTGATTCCAGAGCATAGTTTCGCGATGCAATGGAACCTGGCCCAGGACGGCGGCCTTTGGATCACAGCCGATCGATCGGTGGAGCAAATCGGGTGCATCCATACCTGTCAGGGGCTTGAGGTTGACTATGTTGGCGTTATCGTCGGACCAGATCTGATCGCCCGCGCCGGCGAGATCGTGACCCGACCTGAGAAGCGTTCACGACAGGACCAATCCATCAAGGGCTACAAGAAGGCGTTGCGCGCGAAACCCGAGGAAGCGCGGAGCAAGGCCGACGCCATCATCAAGAACACGTATCGGACTTTGATGACCCGCGGCATGAAGGGTTGCTACATCTACTGCACGGATGCCGAGACGGCCGCTTACTTTCGCGAGAGGATTGCTCACCGATACGAACCAGGGCGGCCGGACATCGGGTTGGAAATGGTCGCCGACAAGGCGACGGACGCGCGTTAACCCATGCGCTACTGGTGGGTCAACCAGAATCAGACATTCCGCCAGGAGATCGAGGGCGGCTACCTCTGGTCACCCAAGCGCAACAAGAACGGTCACCGCAACCCGTTCTACGAGTTCATGCGCGAGGTGGCTCCCGGTGACATCGTGTTTTCATTCTGCAACACACGGGTCGCAGCGCTAGGCATCGTTAGCGGCTACTGCCGCGAAAGCCCCAAGCCGGACGAATTCGGCACCGCCGGCATGAATTGGAGCCAGATTGGTTGGCGCGTGAGTGTGCGCTGGCAACGTCTGGCGAACGTCGTCCGCCCCAAAGAGCACATCGCAAGCCTGCGCGCAGATCTTGCGAGCAAGTACGCGCCTCTCACCCCTGAAGGAAATGGGCTGCAGAGCGTTTACCTGACAGCCGTCAGCCCTGCGTTGGCGTCGACGCTCGTTGCGTTGATCGGGCCGGAAGCATCGCGCGTTGCCGATGCTGGCCACGAGGTCAGCAAGATCGAGCGCGATACGCCTGCGCCGGAACAGGACATCGAGGAGTGGGAACGTCGGGTGGAAGTCGAAATCACGACCGACTTCGCCATTCGCGAGACCGAGAGATCGGCTCTCGTTCTAGCCCGTCGCGGTCAGGGGCAGTTTCGCGACAACGTGCGGTCGATCGAGCGCGCCTGCCGAATTACCAAAGTAGAGCGCATGGAGCACTTGGTGGCCAGCCACGTGCGCCCTTGGCGCGATAGCAGCAACGAACAGCGGCTGGATGGCGAGAATGGGTTGCTACTTACCCCGACGGTGGATCACTTGTTCGACAAAGGGTTCATCTCGTTCGAGGACTCCGGCCAACTGCTCGTCTCGCCCGTGGCAGACCCCGAATCCATGAGGCGCATGGGCATTGACCAAGAGCGTCGAATCAACGTCGGCGCGTTCTCAGAGGGCCAGCGGCGGTACCTGGACTTTCATCGCGAGAACGTCCTTCGCATGGCTCATGTCGACACCTGGAATGGTCGCCGTCGCTAAACCTTGCATCCGGCGAGCCAACGGATAGTGCCTCGCCTGTTGAATGCGTTCGCCCGATATGCCTGTATCGGCTACTCGGGTGCGGAAACTCCTACGTGGAGCCTCGAGTGAGGTTCATCGCCTCGTGCCTCACTGGCCTGCGTTCCTCCATGACTTCCAAAATCACTGGCCAACCGGAACACTCAGCGGAAGTCGCTGGAAGTATATGGAATTCCTTCTATTTTCCGATGCAGAAACTCGAAAAGATCGCCCCCAGCAGATCATCGCTGCTATGCACGCCAGTCACGTCATCGAGCGCCGATTGGGCGAGACGAAGTGCATCGGCAGCGAGTTCCGCCATTCCGCCTGAACCCACGCGGATGACTTCGTCGCGCGCTGCTTCGATGGACATCGCTGTCTGTTGCAGCGCGCGGACATGGCGTTCGCGCGCACTGAAGGCGCCCTCGGCTCCGTCTCCGGCACCGGCGCGTTCCCGCAAGGCAACCTGCAACAGGTCAATACCCGCACCCGACCGAGCCGACAAGGCGACTCCTTCAAGGCCATCCAGATTACCGAGCAACTGGGGTTGCACGCCATCGAGATCGATCTTGTTGAGGACCAGCAGGATCGGTGGCAGCGGCTGAAAATGCGCACGTAACCATGCAAGGTCCTGTGACCAGGTGGCGTTTCGCGTGACCAATAAGGCTAAATCGGCCCGTGCCAATTCCGCGCGTGCGCGGCGGATCCCTTCCTGCTCGACGACATCGTCCGATTCGCGCAAGCCGGCGGTATCGGCAATCTGCAGGCGTATCCCGTCAAAAGCCACGTCGACATGCAGCACATCACGCGTTGTACCTGGAACGGGGGTCACGATGGCGCGTTCTACGCCCACCAATGCGTTGAGGAGGCTCGATTTGCCAACGTTGGGCGCCCCCACGAGAACAACCTCGAGGCCGCGGGCGAGACGCAGCCCCCGGTGGGCCGCCGCCAATACCCCTTGGTTCATGTCGTTGAGTTCGTCAAGCAACCGGATCAGTGCCGGATCGCGCAGGATCTCGAGTTCCTCATCGGGGAAATCGAGTGTGGCTTCGATCTGCACGCGCGCCGAAGTCAGCCCTTCCTGCAACTGGCGGACGCGCTCCGAAAAGGCTCCGGCTAGCGAGCGCTGCGCCGCTCGGAGGGCGGCTTCGCTGCCTGCGGCGATAATGTCCGCCACGGCTTCCGCTTGGGCCAAATCCAACTTGCCGTTGAGGAATGCGCGCTCGGTGAACTCGCCTGGGCGTGCCGGTCGGGCGCCCAAGGCATAGACCCGGCGCAGCAGGAGGTCGAGGAGTACTGGACTACCGTGCGCATGGAGTTCCAGCACGTCCTCGCCCGTGTAGGAGCGGGGCGCAGGGAACCAGAGCAGAAGCCCTTGGTCCAGCAGCGCGCCATCTGGTTCGGTGATCCGCGCATGGTGCGCATACCGCGGCCGCGGCTCCCGTCCCAGGAGTGTGCGCGCGATGGTCGCCGCCGCCGGTCCGCTAATGCGGATGATGCCAATGCCCGCGGCGCCCGGCGCGGAGGCGACGGCTGCGATCGTGTCGGCACTGTGCATCGGCTCGATCAGGTCTTGGTAGCGCCGGGTCTTTCAACTTGGCGCATCACCCACCACTGCTGCAGCACCCCGGTCAGGCTGTTGACCAGGTAGTAGAGCACCAAGCCGGCGGGAAAGACGGCGAAGAAAACGGCCATGACCACGGGCATGAACTTCATGATCTTGGCCTGCGTCGGATCCATTCCAGCGGCCGGTGTCAAATGCTGTTGAAGGAGCATCACCGCGGCATTGAGGGCAGGCAGCACGAAGTACGGATCCGGCGCTGAGAGGTTGTGGATCCAGCCAAAGAAGGGGGCCTGGCGCAACTCTACGGACTCGATAAGCACCCAATAACGCGCAAAAAAGACGGGAACCTGGACCAGCATCGGCCAGCAGCCCGACAAGGGATTCACCTTCTCCTTTTGATACAGCTCCATCACTGCTTGCTGCATCTTGGTCTTGTCGTCGGCATACCGCTCCTGCAATGCCTTGAGACGCGGCGCGAGCTTCCGCATCCTCGCCATCGAACGGTATTGCTTGTCGCTTAGTTTGAAGAAGGCAGCCTTGAGCAGTAGCACCAGAAGGATGATTGCCAAACCCCAGTTCAATGTGACGCGGTGGAGCTGGACCAGAATCCAGTGCAGCGGCTGGGCGATCACGGTGAAAATCCCGTAATCGACGCTCAGGTCGAGTCCGGGGGCCGCGGCTTCCATGACGCTGGGCCGTTTGGGGCCGACAAAGAGACGGATGGTTTGCTCGGCAGCTGCCTTGGGCGCAACGCTGAATGTCGGACCAACGGCGCGCAGCGCGTAGTACGGAATGCCCTGCCGCTCGACAACGTTGCTGCTGAACCGATAGGACTGCTGCGATGGCGGAATCCATGCCGCGACGAAGTAGTGCTGCACAAAGGCCAGCCAACCGCCACTGACTGCCCGCGCCAAGGGCTTTTTGGAAAAATCGGAATAGTCGAGCTTGTTGAACTTGTCCTCGGGGCTATACCAGGCACCTCCCGCGAAGACGAAACTGGACGGATCGTGCAGAAACCCGAAGTGTGACTTCGGCGGCGGCGTGGCTATGCGAACCAGTTGCGTCCACACGCTCCCGGACCACGGCTGTGTTCCGGTGTTCCGCACGATCTGCTGGAGCTCCACGGTATAGCTGCCGCGCGTAAACACGTAGCGCTTGGTCACGCTGATGCCGGCAAGTGCGTCATTCCACGTGAGGTCGACCGTCAGGTGCTTTTGCCACGCCGCCAGGCTGTAGCTGCTTTTTGCGGAAGCGTAGTCGGCATCCGCCGCCGGTACCGCCGAGCCTGCCCCGATCAGCCCACTCTGTGCGACCAGATAATGACTGTCGTGATCGTCCAGCAGGGCGACCCGCTCTGCCTGCTGCGGGCGGACGGCGTAATGCAGCAACCGGGCCTGGACCAATGTCCCTCCCGCCGAATCGATCGTGACATCCAGCAAGTCGGTATGCACCGTGATCCGATGCCCGCGGCTGTTGATCACGGGGGGCACTGAGACCGCATTGGGCGAAGTCGCCAGGGGCTTTGCCGACGGCGCAGGCGCGTTCACATCGCCGGCTGGCGCAGCCACCAAAGCACTCGCGGTCCCTGACGCTGCTGGCTGGACCGGATGCCGAACGTCGAACTGCTGTTGCCAGCCTTGCCACAACAGAACGGCAACTACCACCAGGCCTACCATCAGGAATGTGCGCGTCTGAGTCATCGACTTGAGTCCATTGGGCGCGCAGGGGCCGACGCGCGGGTCAGCCGGGCATTGTGCCGGGCGTTGGGGGTGGCTTCAATGCTGCGATGCGCTGGAACACGGCGAAAAGATCCGCGGCAAGTTCAACATTGGATGCATTTGCGGCGCTCCCTCGCGCGATTACCAGCAGGTCGAAGGCAGGCAACCGGCTTCGCTGTTTCCGAAAAGCCTCGCGGACCTGGCGCTTGATGCGATTGCGCTGCACCGCTCGCTTGTGGACCCGCTTCGACACAGACTGCGCGGCTCGGGCCACCCCGGCGCTTGTCTGCCGGAAGCGCACCACGAAGTGCCGACCACCGAGCGCTGGCGCGTCTCGCCCGAGCGCGGCGAAATCGGCGGCGCGGGAGAGCCTTGCGCCGCGCGGCAGGCCCTCCGCTACGCCCATTGGCGCGTCAGGGAACCAGGCGCTTGCGGCCCTTGGCACGCCGTGCGGCCAGGACTTTGCGACCATCGGCTGTGGCCATGCGGGCGCGGAAGCCATGGGTACGGGCGCGCTTGAGATTACTGGGTTGGAATGTGCGCTTCATCGCTGCACGCTCTTGACTAAAAAGGCCGACGATTATCGCGAGAGCCATGCAGGACTGTCAATTGCGCACCTTCCGCGGGCTGGCATTGCTACACTCAGCGGCCGATCCTGCCTTGCCGGCCCGCAAGCGCGCCAGGCGATCCGTTGATGCTTCCGGTACCCCAATGAGCGATCTCTGGCAACGATGCCTTGCGCGACTCGATGGCGAGTTGGGCAGCGACATGCATACATGGCTCATGCCTCTGCAGGCCCGCGAGGATGATGCGGGCCTGCGGCTTTACGCTCCCAATGCCTACACGGTCGATATGGTGCGCGAGCAGTATCTGGCGCAAATCCGTCGGGTGCTCGAGCATCTTGCCGGCAAGCCCGTGTCGGTTCAGCTTGAAGTGGGTAGCGCCCGCCCCGCGCCGGCGCCACCGTCGGCCAATGCGGCGGGCGTGAGCTCCGTCCGGGCGGTCGCCGTTTCCGAGGAACCCTTTGATGGCAACCTCGATCCGGCCTACACGTTCGAGAATTTCGTCGAGGGGAAACCCAATCAGTTGGGCAAGGCCGCAGCGATGCAGGTCGCGCAGGCACCGGGGACTGCCTACAACCCGTTGCTGCTTTATGGGGGAACCGGCCTCGGCAAGACCCATCTGATGCATGCAGCGGGCAATTTGATCGCCGCCACGCATCCCGGAGCACGGGTCCTGTACCTCCGCTCGGAACAATTCGTTGGCGCCATGATCGAGGCCCTGCGGACCAAGAACATGGACGCTTTCAAACGCCGTTTCCGCGAGGTCGACGCGCTGCTGATCGATGACATTCAGTTTTTCGCGGGCAAGAACACAACCCAGGAAGAGTTCTTCCACACGTTCAATACCCTGTTCGAGGGCAAGCAACAGATCATCCTGACGTGTGATCGCTATCCGCGGGAGGTCGAAAACCTCGAGGCGCGCTTGAAGTCTCGCCTTGGATGGGGCCTTTCAGTGGCCATTGAAGCGCCGGATTTCGAGACACGGGCGGCGATTCTTCTGGCAAAGGCCCAGCGCCGGGGCATGGCGCTCCCCGAGGAAGTGGCGCTGCTGCTGGCGCGTCGAATCCGATCCAACGTGAGGGACCTTGAAGGTGCGCTCAACACCTTGGCGGCGCGAGCCAACTTCTTCGGTAAGCCGATCACACTCTCGTTCGCGGAAGAGACGCTGCGCGACCTGCTGTCGGTGCATCAGCTGTCAGTCACGGTACCCAACATTCAGAAGACCGTGGCGGACTACTTCCAGGTCCGGTTGTCCGATTTGTTGTCGAAGCGCCGAGTCCGGTCACTGGCGCGACCTCGCCAGCTGGCCATGGCGCTGGCGAAGGAACTGACCGAGCACAGCCTACCGGAGATTGGCGAAGCCTTCGGGGGACGGGACCACACGACGGTGATCCATGCATGTCGGACAATCCGCACGTTGTGTGAGCGCGATGCCCGCATGAGGCAAGACTGGGAGAAGCTGATTCGTATACTGACCGGGTAAAGCCTGTGGATAACCCCAGGCGATCGGGGCCTGGCGCGGTTATCCACAGGATTTGCCGACGCGACGGGGAAGTTACCGACAAGGAAGTGTGGCGCTAAGGCATTGATAAGCTTAGATAAGATAGCGAAGTCCCCACCACGGAGGGGGCTACAGCAACAACAAAACATCCTTCTATAAATCAGGAACGGATCAAGCCATGCGAGCCAGCCTATCCAGAGATGCCATGCTGCAACCCCTCCAACGCATCATTGGCGTTGTGGAACGGCGGCAGACGATGCCGGTCCTTGCCCATGTGCTCGTCGAGATCGACACGCAGAACCGGATGACATTGACCGGAACCGACATGGAAGTCGAGATGATCGGAAGTACGTCGCTGGAGGCCGGCGAGCCGGGGACATGCACCCTTCCGGCGCGGAAGCTCTACGATCTGCTGCGTGCACTCCCCGCGGACGCGCGCATCGACATGAACTTGGATGGGGAACGCGCGCAACTGCGGGCAGGCCGCAGTCGCTACACGCTCGTGACCTTGCCGACGGCCGACTTTCCGGTCCTGGACAACATCGAGGTCGTGGACCGCCTGCGCATCAGTGCGGCGGCGCTCAGGGACCTGCTTGAGCGGACCCAATTCGCGATGGCGAATCAGGACGTCCGGTACTACCTGAATGGCATGCTGTTCGACATGCATGCCGAGGGATTGCGCTGCGTCACCACGGACGGCCACCGGCTCGCGATGGCTGATGCCGTGTTGCCGGGCGCAGGGCAGCGGACGCGGCGGCAACTGATCGTGCCGCGCAAAGGCGTGGCGGAGCTTCTGGGTTTGCTGGAATCCACCGAGGAGGAGGTTGAGCTGGAATTTGCGCGCAACCATCTCCGGTTGCACCGCGAAGGCCTTCGGTTCACTTCGAAGCTCATCGACGGGAAATTTCCCGACTATGAAACCGTCATCCCG
Organism: Pseudomonadota bacterium; assembly: GCA_021818335.1. Classification (GTDB taxonomy): domain Bacteria; phylum Pseudomonadota; class Gammaproteobacteria; order Xanthomonadales; family Rhodanobacteraceae; genus Metallibacterium. The sequence continues at coordinate 31,213 of JAKAEJ010000003.1, forward strand.
ATTGGCGCCGACAAGCAGGTCACGGTCGGCCGCAACCTGCTGCGGGAGACGTTACAGCGGGCCGCCATTCTGTCGAACGAGAAATATCGCGGGGTGCGGCTCGAGCTTGCCCGTGGGCGGATGCGGATCGTGGCCCACAATCCGGAGCAGGAGGAAGCCGTCGAAGAGATCGAGGTCGAGAGCGCGGTTGAGGACCTTGCTGTCGGCTTCAACGTCAGTTACCTCCTCGATGCGTTGGGTGCATTGCGGGGCGAGTCGGTGTCGTTGCGGTTGCGCGACGCGCAGTCCAGCTGCCTGCTGGAGGGGGTTCCAGACGAACGGGCGCGGCACGTAATCATGCCTTTGCGGCTCTGAAGGAGGCTCGCGCTGCGGTCCGCGCGCCTACGAATGCACGTCGAACGGCTGGCACTGGTCAACCTGCGTTGTTTCGAGCGCGTGAGCATCGAGCCCCATCCAGGGCTCAATGTCCTGCTGGGCGAGAACGGCAGTGGCAAGACCAGTGTCCTGGAGGCGTTGTACTTGCTGTCCTATGGGCGGTCATTTCGCGCCGGCGGGAGTGGTGCCGTGGTCCAGCGTGGCGCCGAAGCGGCCACCATTCATGCCGTCGTGCGGGATGGCAACGGAACGCACCGGCTTGGATTGACACGGGGGCAGCGGGACTGGGTCGCGCGGGTCGATGGTCAGCCCGTCGGGACCTTGGGCGCGCTAGTGAGGCTATGCCCGGCGGTCTGCGTAGAGCCCGGCAGCCAACTGCTCGTGGTGGGCCCCGCGGAGCATCGCCGACGGTTCATGGATTGGGGTGTGTTCCACGTGGAACAACAATTCCTCGAGGCATGGCAGCACTACCGGCGAGCACTGCAGCAGCGCAACGCGCTCCTGCGCACGATGGTTGCCGGGCGGCAGGCGGAAATCTGGGAGCAGCGCATGGCGGAGGCGGCCGAACGCATTGACGGTCTGCGTCAGGCTTACTTGACGCGCTGGTTTGCCTGCCTGAAGCAACAGTTGGCGCAATGGCTGCCGGAACTGGGCGAGCCACGGTGGCACTACCACCGCGGGTGGTCCGCAACCGAGCCGCTGGATCGGGTGTTGGCCACAACCCGCGAGCGCGACCAGGTCATTGGGCATACCCGCGCTGGCGCCCACCGTGCGGACTGGACCCTGGCCTTTGCTGAGGCGCCCGAGCGGCATCAGCTATCGCGTGGCCAAACAAAGCTTCTGGCGATCGCCTGCGTTCTTGCTCAATTCGAGATGTTCCGCGCAGGCCATGGCGAGGCCCCGATTCTCTTGATGGACGACCTTGCTTCGGAATTGGACCAGTCCCATACAAACCGCGTGCTGCGCTATGTCCGCAGCCTTGATGCTCAGGTGTGGATCACCGGCACGCAATTGCCCGCCGATATTTCGCCTATGCAAGTGTTCCACGTGGAACATGGCCAGATATTGCCATCCCGGTCATCCGCTTGAGTCTGCCCCTGCTAAAATCGCGGATCGGCCAGTCGTTGGCACCTCACGGAATCGCATGAACGACACAACTCCGCAGCAGTACGACGCCAGCAGCATCAAGGTACTCAAGGGATTGGAGGCCGTACGCAAGCGTCCCGGCATGTACATCGGTGATACCGACGATGGCACGGGCCTCCATCACATGGTGTTCGAGGTTGTCGATAACGCAATTGACGAAGCGTTGGCGGGTCATTGCGACCGGATTCGTGTCGAGCTGCTCGAGGATGGATCCGTCAGCGTGGCGGACAATGGACGCGGCATTCCCGTCGAACTGCATCCAGAGGAAGGGCGTTCCACGGCTGAAGTCGTGATGACGGTGCTGCACGCCGGCGGCAAGTTCGACGACAACGCCTACAAAGTGTCAGGCGGCCTGCACGGAGTGGGCGTCTCAGTGGTCAATGCACTCTCTGAGCACCTCTGGCTTGAAATTTACCGGGAGGGCCACGTGCACCGGCAGGAATATCGCATGGGCGAACCCCTCTTTGCGCTGCGTCGGGAGGAAGCCAGCGCGCGCCGCGGCACCACCGTGCGCTTCCTGCCCAGTGGCGCCGTGTTCTCAGCCACCGAGTTCCACTACGAGATTCTTGCCAAGCGCTTGCGTGAGCTCGCCTTCCTGAATTCGGGTGTTCGCATCGAATTGATCGATCGGCGCCCGGGGCAGGAGCGTGAGGAACAGTTTGCCTACGAGGGAGGAATCCGGGCATTCGTCCAGCACCTCTCGGAATTGAAGAGCCCGTTGCACCCCAATGTCATCAGCCTGCACCATGCTGCGGAGGGGATCGACGTCGAGGTGGCGCTGCAGTGGACGGATGCGTATCAGGAAGGCGTGTATTGCTATACCAATAACATTCCCCAACGCGATGGCGGAACACACCTGACCGGCTTTCGCGCCGCCCTCACGCGTACGCTCACCCAGTACATCGAGCGGGAAAACCTGGCCAAGAACGCCAAAGTCCAGTTGTCTGGCGACGACATGCGGGAAGGCCTGATCGCGGTCTTGTCCGTCAAGGTTCCGGATCCGAAATTTTCCTCGCAGACCAAGGACAAGCTGGTCTCCAGCGAAGTGAAAACCGTCGTCGAGCAAGGAGTCGGGCAGACGCTCGAAGAATTTCTGCTCGAGCATCCATCCGACGCTCGCGCCATCGCGGGCAAGGTGGTCGATGCCGCGCGCGCCAGGGAGGCGGCGCGCAAGGCTCGCGAGATGACCCGGCGCAAGGGCGCACTCGACATAGCCGGACTGCCCGGCAAATTGGCGGACTGTCAGGAAAAGGATCCCGCGCTTTCCGAATTGTTCCTCGTCGAAGGCGACTCGGCAGGCGGCAGCGCAAAGCAAGGCCGCAATCGCCGCAATCAGGCCGTCCTTCCGCTGAAGGGCAAGATCCTCAATGTCGAAAAGGCGCGGTTTGATCGCATGCTTTCGAGTGCTGAGGTCGGCACGCTGATCACGGCTCTGGGATGCGGCATTGGCAAAGACGAGTACAACCCAGACAAATTGCGTTACCACCACATCATCATCATGACGGACGCTGATGTGGACGGCTCTCACATCCGGACGTTGCTGCTGACGTTCTTTTACCGCCAGATGCCCGAACTGATCGAACGCGGCCATGTCTACATCGGACTTCCCCCGCTTTACAAGCTCAAGCAGGGCAAGCAGGAGCTTTATCTGAAAGACGATCCGGCCCTCAACGCGTACCTGCTTGCCAATGCGGTTGAAGGCGCCGAATTGGTCCCTGCTGCCAACGCGCCACCGATTCGAGGCGAGGCGCTGGAGCGGCTGCTGCGCCTCTGGCAAGCGGCCGAAGAAGCGCTTCCGCGTCTCGCCGTTCGGTGCGACAGTGCCGTGCTCGCAGCCATGTTCGAACATGTGCCACTGGAGGAATCCCTGTGGCACGACCGCGAAGCGTTGGGTCACTGGGCCTCGACGTTGCTGCAGCCGCTAAACGCCGGGGGATTGGGACGCGCACGCTATAGCGCCGAAATTGTGGTCGAAGGCGAACACGGACCCGTGTTGCGGATCACGCGGAACCAGCACGGAATGGAACATATCTGGACCTTGACGCGCGGGCTTGCCGCCAGTGGTGAGTTCAGACCGCTCCTCGAGCTCAGCCGGGTTGCGCATGGCCTTGTCGAGGCCGGCGCCAGCATCCGCAGAGGGGGCTCGGGGCGCTCGGTGCGCACCTTGGGCGAAGCGCGCGGCTTTCTTTTCGACGAAGCCAAGAAAGGCCGCCAGATCCAACGGTTCAAGGGGCTCGGCGAAATGAACCCGGAACAATTGTGGGAGACCACGGTGAACCCGGAGACCCGCAGACTGCTGCAGGTCCGCATCGACGATGCCATCGGCGCGGATCGAATTTTCGCGATGCTCATGGGCGAAGCCGTCGAACCCAGGCGCGAATTCATTGAATCCAACGCGTTGAAAGTCGCCAACCTCGACGTGTGAAGCCCGATTGCCGGCGGCGCGCGCTGCAATCGTATGCACGTGCAAGGCTGTCGCGCCGCAACTTGGCGCGCGCGGCCTCTGCCGCTAGTCTTGACTGCCCAAACGTCGCTCGACGCGGCGTCCTCTCCCCCACGAGGTCCGCATGAAAGCCCGTGTTTTGCTAAGGTCCGCTCTGTTGCTGCTGGCTCTCGGAGCCGTCAGCGTCTCGTATGCGAAGGATGGCCACAAGGCCCCGGAATATCCGAACGCCAAGCGTGAGGCGCCGCGCATCGACCTGCGCAGCAGGCGCGACGAAAAGACGCTGCAGGCCGGATTCAAGGCGCTCAATGGTGGCGACAGCAGCACGGCAACCGAGGACTTCAACAAGATCCTCAAGGATTCCGACAGCAAATATGCGAAGGCCATGGCCCTGCGCGGCTTGGCCCAGATCAAGATCACGGCCGGCGACAACACGGCGGCCATCCCGCTCCTGCAGCAAGCCATGGCCATGAATTCGCTCCCGAATGGCGGCTACTTCGACACCATGCTGACGATTGCCCAGTTGCAGGCTGAGGCGGGCCAGTGGAAGCCGGCCTTGACGACTTTGCAGCAATGGATGGATCAGGGTGGAAAGCAATCCGGATCCGCCTATGCACTGGAAGGCAACATCTATTATCGCCTCAACCAGTACCCGCAGGCCGTCAGCGCGATGAAGCAAGCGCTGGCACTCAAACCCAATGGCCCGGACTCCTGGAACCAGCTGTTGATGGCGAGCTACGCCGGCATGGGCAACTATGCCGAGGCAGCGAAGCTCGAGCAGGCCGAGGTGGCGAAGCACCCGAACGACAAGGGCGCGGTGAAGAATCTGGTTACGGTGTACCTGCAGGCCAAGGAGCCCACGAAGGCCTTGCAGGTCATGGCGGATGCCAAGGCACGCGGCTTGTACACCACGGGCCCCGACTACGTGAACCTGGCGAAGATGTACCTCTACGTCGGCCAGAATCAGGATCATCCCAAGGCCGACGCGTTGCAGGCTGCGCAGGTCCTCGAGCAGGGGTTGGCCGCCAAGATCATCGAGCCCAGTTACGAGCCCTACGATTTGCTCGGCAAGGCCTATTACCTCGCCGGCGAGGAAGGGAAGGCGATCGACGCGCTCGCGAAGGGATCGCCGTACGCGAAGGATGGCGAGCTCGACTTCCTCCGCGCCCAGCTGCTGATCCAGGACGACAAGTACAGCGAAGGGCGTTCGGTGATGCAGCAGGCCTTGAAGCGGGGCGTCAAGCGGGTCGGAGCCGCATGGCAGCTGATCGGCAATGCCGACCTCGCGATGCACCAGCCGAAGGCGGCCGCGAGCGCCTACGAGCGGGCTGCGAAGGACCCGGAAACGCACGCCGCGGCAGAGAAAATGCTGGCACAGCTTCACGCTGGCAAGCGCTGATCTTGTAATCTGGCCCGGTCCCCAAAAAAGCTGAACGCACGCTATACACGGTCACGTTTCTCGTGTACTGTGGCGGGCTTTCGATCCCCAGCAGTGCATGCGCTGACTGCATGGGGCCCGGCGATAGAAGCATCCCTAGAATTCTTGGTTGACTGATGGCGTCGAGTAACCTTCAAATCGGGGCAACCCGCTTCAACTGGAAGCGCACATGGGCGCTCTTCGGGGCGATCACCATCCATGTGGCGGCGATCCTCATGATGCTCTCGCCGGCTGCACCGCCGCAGGCGAAGGAAAAGCCCAAGGAAAAGATCGTGCAGGTGGAGTTCATCAAGCCGCCGCCGCCGCCGCCGCCACCGCCACCGCCACCGCCTGTTCCTCCCAAGGTGCCGCCGCCGAAGATCGTGCAGATCCGCACGCCACCTCCGGTACCGCCGCCGCCAGCGCCGCCGCCGCCCGTTGCCGAGCAATCGGCGATGTCCACGGCCGCGACGCCAACGCCGCCAGCGCCGCCGCCGCCGCCCGCCGATATCGCGCCGAGCCAGGACATCTCGTACAACCAGAACCGGCCACCGCGCTATCCCATCGAGGCTGCGCGTCGGCATCAGGAAGGAACCGTCATCCTTCTGGTGCTGGTCGGTCCGGATGGGTCAGTGCAAAATGTGAAAATTGACCGATCCAGCGGCTATCGCGACCTCGACCGTGCTGCCATCGAAGCGGTCCGCCATTGGAAGTTCAACCCCGGCCTGACCAACGGCAAGCCTTCGGGTGGCTGGGTGAAAGTCCCAATGCAGTTCCATCTAAGCGATTCCGGTTTCTAACCGAACCTGTCCACGTCTGCACAAAGGGTAGTGTCATGCTGCAACAAGCCTCCTCCTCCTCGTCGGCCGCCCAGGCCGCAGCCGTTCCATCCACCGGCGCGCCGCTGCCGACGCTTGGCGGAAACGCCAATGCGCATGCGCTTCAGCAGGCCGGTTTCAACCAGCTGATCCACAATTTCGACTGGCTCGGTTGGCTCGTGTTCGTCGTGCTTGTGGTGATGTCGTTGCTGTCCTGGTTCTACATCATCTACAACCTGATCCGTAACAGTCAGGTCCGTGCCCGCATGAACAAAGTGATCGAGGCGTTCTGGCACACGCCCTCGCCGCAGGACGCGATCCGCGCCATGGAAGCCCAGCCGGCCTCCGAACCGTTCTCGAAGATTGCGCTGGATGCGGCCCAGGCGGCTGCCCATCACCAGAAGGCCGAGGGCGGCGCGATCGCCCAGACGCTGAGCCGGTCCGAATTCGTGGATCGTGCGTTGCGCCAGGCCGTGGCCCGCGAAAGCATGCGGATGGAGACGGGACTGACCCTGCTTGCCACCGTAGGCTCGGCGGCTCCCTTCGTCGGCTTGCTGGGAACCGTGTGGGGCATCTACCACGCGCTGATTCGCATCGGTGCGTCCGGCCAGGCCGACATTGGCGCCGTGGCGGGTCCGGTCGGTGAGGCACTGATCATGACGGCGATTGGTCTGGGAACGGCCATTCCCGCGGTGTTCGCGTACAACTTCTTTGTGCGCATGAACCGCGTCACCTATGCCAAGTTCGATGAATTTGCGCATGACCTGCATGATTTCTTTGCAACCGGTGCGCGCGTGGGCGTGATGCCGCAGGCGCCGGCAAAGAAGTAACGGGCGCGCAGACGCGGAGAACAGCCGAATGGCCATGAGCAGCGGTGCGGGCGCCAACAGCGGCGCCCCGATGTCCGAAATCAACGTCACCCCGTTGGTCGACGTGATGCTGGTCCTCCTGATCATCTTCATGATCACGGCGCCACTGGCAGCACACAAGATCAAGGTCGAACTGCCAACCGCCAACCCCACGGTGCAGCCCAAGCAGCAGGGCGGCTCGGTGGACCTTGCGGTTAAAAACGACGGTTCGCTCTTCTGGAATGACACGCCGGTGACCGAGGCGGAAATGAAGGCGCGCTTCGCGGTTGAAGCATCGAAGAACCCGCAGCCCGAGATTCACCTGCGTGCAGACCGCTCCATCCGCTTCAAGGAAGTCTCGCGCATTCTCTCGGCGGCCAAGCAGTCCGGCATCATCAAGATCGGTTTCGTAACCACTGGCAAGAACTAACGCCCGCACGGGCGGCTGGGTTCGACCGTCAGCGAGAGGTAGCAGGCAATGGCTTTCAGTAGCAACAGTGGTAGCAGCGGCAGCAGCCCGATGGCGGAGATCAACGTCACCCCGTTGGTCGACGTGATGCTGGTGCTGCTGATCATTTTCATGATTACCGCTCCGATGCTGACCCATCGGATCCGCATCGATTTGCCGCAGCCGAACCGAAATGTCCAGCCGCCGCTGAATCCTCCTGAGCCCATCAAGCTCCGGATTGGCGCCGATGGCAGCATTACCTGGAACAGTCTGCCCGTGACCGAGGCAGAACTCAAAGCGCAGCTGGCGGTCACGGCGGTCAAGAAGCCGCAACCCGAGCTGCAGATCAATGCGTCGCCCAACGTCGAGTACCAGAATGTGGCAACGGTGCTTGCGGACGCCAAAAGTGCAGGTCTCGAGAAGATCGGCTTCGAGAACACCGACCAAGGCGATTGACGGCGGGTTGGTGACGGCGTCGCGGCCGGTGGGGTGGGGCTACTCCGTCGCGGCGCCCGCCGATCCGATGCACGGCGGACAAAAAGAGCCTAGCGATCGCGCAAGAGCGCCTGATAGGCGTTCACCGTTGGAGCCAACCCCGCATACAGGGCGTCGGCGACCAGGGCATGGCCGATCGACACCTCGGCAAGACCGGGAATGGCAGCAAGCAAATCCGGCAGATTGCCTTGATCCAGATCGTGGCCCGCATTCACGGCTAAACCGGCATGCTCGGCCCCGCGTGCACTCTTGACGCATTCTTCGAGCGCCGCCTGCCATGTACCGCTGGCGTGTGCCGCGGCATAGGGCCCCGTGTAGATCTCGATGCGCGCGACCCCAATCTCCGCCAGCGACTGGAATTGATCCGCCCCGGCGTCCACGAAGACTGAAACCCGGCCGGCGTACAGCAGCAGATCTCGAACGACCGGCCGCAGCACCCCCATATCCCGAGGAAAGACAAACCCGTGGTCGGATGTCAGTTGCCCGTCGGCGTCCGGAACCAGTGTCACTTGATCCGGACGGGTCGCCCGTACGAGCTCGATGAGACCCGGATAGGCTCCACGCGCAGGGGCGAACGGATTGCCTTCGACGTTGAATTCGACCCGTCCGCGGCATAACGCAGCGATTTCCCGTACATCCGAGGGGCGAATATGGCGGAGGTCAGGGCGAGGATGAACAGTGATGCCGTCGGCACCTGCCTCGATGCAGGTCCGCGCAGCACGAAGTACCGAGGGTTCCGTTCCGCCCCGCGAATTGCGAAGAACGGCGATCTTGTTGACGTTGACGCTCAGCTTGGTCATGGCAGGATCTTGGGGGCAAACGAGCCGCGAATCGGGGCAGCAAGACGCAGCGCGGCCGAGGCCTGAAGCGTAGACAAACACGCGCAGCGCCACAAGGAAGCCGGGCAAAAAAAAGCGCGCCGGAGCGCGCTTTGAATCCGTGTCACACCGGGAATCACAAACGGCATAGTCACGGCAGGAGATGCGTAAGGTTCGACGCTACTCCATGCAAAAAGTTCCAGTCGACCCTGGACCCGGCGCGCTATCGCGTCCATGCGAGACCGTTGTCGCAAAACACGATCGGGCGCGGATCTCCAACGTAAGCGAGGTGACCGATCCAGGGGTGCGGCAAAGGCAGGGCCCGCAAGCGCCAAGCGGCCGCTGGGGCACCCACGTCTTCAAACCCCGCTGGCCGCCAGCCACCCTCCTCCCAGTGCATCGAAACCCGCCGGAGCCCGTGGGCGAGGCCAAGGCCGGACGCCTTGAGGACGGCTTCCTTCGCCGTCCAGAGTTGATAAAACGCGACGACCCGTTCACTCGCATCAAGCCCCGCGAGCGTGGCAGCCTCCCCGCCCGTGAAGTACCGGCTTGCCAGGGCGAGCAGGTGGGAGCGCGGTCGTGGCCACTCCAAATCCACCCCCACGGGGCAGCCTTCCAGAACGGCCAAAAGCGCATGGCCATGGCTATGACTGAGGCTGAAGTGCCAGTCGCGGCCCCCTTCGACCAACTGCGGCTTGCCGCGCGGATCGCGCGCAATCCGAAGCCGAGAGTCGTCGATGCCCAAGGTCGAAGCCAACGTCATTCGCACCCATGCCCAGCCCTCGTCGCGACTCGACCACTGCGCCATCCAGAGACGAACGGGACCCTCCACCGCGACGACACTCAGCGGATCAGCCGAGACTCGACCAGGCCCGCCACGACATCGGGATCGGCAAGTGTGGATGTATCACCCATCTGCTCAGGCGCGTTCTCCGCAATCTTCCGCAGGATGCGGCGCATGATCTTGCCTGACCGTGTCTTCGGAAGCGCCGCTGCCCACTGGATATAGTCTGGCGTTGCAATGGGACCGATCTCGTTGCGCACCCAATCGACGAGCTCCTTCGATAATGCCGGACTCGGCTTCGCGTCTGCGACAAGAGTCACGTACGCGTAGATTCCCTGACCCTTGATGTCGTGCGCGCAGCCAACCACCGCTGCCTCCGCCACTTTGGGATGTGCAACGAGCGCACTCTCGATCTCGGCCGTTCCGAGGCGATGTCCGGACACATTCAAGACGTCATCGACTCGGCCAGTGATCCAGTAATCACCATCGGCGTCTCTGCGCGCGCCATCGCCTGTGAAGTACATCCCCGGATACGTCGAGAAGTATGTCTCGACGAAGCGGTCGTGATCGCCCCACACCGTTCGCATCTGCCCGGGCCAGGAATCGAGGAGAACCAAGTTGCCCTCGCAGGCGCCTTCGAGCAGTTGGCCGGACGAATCGACAATCGCGGCCCTAACACCAAAAAAAGGCTTGCTGGCGGAACCGGGCTTCAGTCGCATCGCACCGGGCAGCGGAGAAATGAGGATCCCGCCTGTCTCGGTCTGCCACCACGTATCCACGATTGGGCAGCGCCCACCGCCGACGACATCGTGGTACCAAACCCAGGCTTCCGGATTGATCGGTTCGCCGACGCTGCCGAGCAGGCGCAGGGACGCCCGGGAAGTTGCAAGCACGGGTGCATCGCCCTCCCGCATTAATGCCCGAATGGCCGTGGGTGCGGTGTAGAAAAGCGTCACCCGATGCTTGTCGATGACCTGCCAGAACCGTCGGGCATCGGGCCACGTTGGAACACCCTCGAACATCAGCGTTGTCGCACCGTTTGCAAGCGGCCCATAGACGATATAGCTGTGGCCCGTAACCCAGCCTACGTCGGCCGTGCACCAGTAGATGTCATCCTCGCGGAGGTCAAACACGCACTCGTGCGTGTAGCTGGCGAACACCAGATACCCGCCACTCGTGTGCAGGACCCCCTTCGGCTTCCCCGTGGATCCCGACGTATAAAGGATGAACAACGGGTCTTCAGCCGACATTGCCACGGGTGAAAACTCGGCAGGTTGACCAGCGCAGACAACGTCCCAGAAGCGATCACGCGGCGAGCGCATGGCAATGGCAGAGCCGGTACGTCGAACGACCAAAACCGTTTCAACGCAGCTGGTCCCCGGACGTTGCAACGCTGCGTCCACGTTAGCCTTGAGATGAATTCGTCGACCGCCGCGAATACCTTCATCGGCGGTGATCACCATCTTGCACTGCGCATCGGCAATGCGGTTGGCCAACGAGTCAGGGGAGAATCCACCGAAGACGACCGAATGAATGGCACCGATTCGCGCGCAGGCCAGCATGGCCACGGCGGCTTCGGGGATCATCGGCAGGTAAATCGCCACGCGATCCCCTTTTCCAACGCCAAGGTTTGTCAGCGCGTGAGCGGCTTGACACACCTGCGCGTGCAGCTCCCGGTAGCTGATGTGACGGGACTCCTCTGGGTCATCGCCTTCGAAAATGATTGCCGTCTTGTCCCCGCGCGAAGCGAGGTGCCTGTCCAGACAGTTCGCGGCCACATTGAGTGCACCGTCCTCGTACCAGCGAATGCGGAAATCCCCGCGCGCAAAACTCGTGTCTTTGATGCGGGTTGGAAACCGGATCCATTCCAGCCGCCTCGCGACGGTGCGCCAGAAATCCACGGGATCGGCAAGGGACTGCGCATAGAGTCGGGAATACTCGTCAGCCTTGATTCGGGCGCGAACAGCAAAAGCCGGGTCGATCTCTCTCGGTGGGAGGTGCAAGTGGTCCATGTCAACTCCATCAGTGCGCTTCGACAAAGATTGGAAATGCCGTTGCAACAACCTCTTGACGCTGTGCAACGCCACCCAGGAAAAGACCGTGTCCATTGCTCCGGACCAGGGAGGGCGGGCAAGAAACGGCATTTGCCCGGCCTTCATGGCCAGCGCGCGTAGTCCCCATCCGCAGGCACGACAAGCATGATGCTGGGAACCGGTCGCCACGGGCATCAATTTAATGCAGCAATGCACGACCGAGGCACGCTGCGCTGCGGCTATGATTACCGCTTTCCTGCAGATCACTCATGACTACCATAATCCGAAAACTCATCGGCGTTGTTCAGGTGGCGGGCGGTTTTTGGGGATTGTTTGAATTGCTTGGCAGGGCCGTGCAGGTGCGCCAGCCCGTCTGGCTGGTGCTGCTATTGGCCGGATCCGCGCTCTTTTTCATGACGTTGCAGGCGGGTATCTGGCTGATCCTTGGGGATGAGCGCGGTGTCCGCTGGTCCCGGTGGCTGCAATTGATGCAGATACCCATCCTCGGTACGCCATGGCTGAGCTATGGCTGGCATGCTGGCGCCGTAGCCGCCGTGGGCTTTGCGCCGGATGGCCATTGGAGCTTCGGCTATCGCGTCCCGGACACGACCTGGCAGCTTTACGTTGGTGGTCCATCGCATTGGTTTGTAGGACTGGACATCCTTGCGATCGTTTTCTTCCTGCTTCTCCAAATCACCCGGCGATGAGCACCCCCGGCTACCCGCGTGTCCACTTGGTTCCGCCTCGACTGCCGCAGCACCCTGCGATCTTCCGGCGCTCGTTGCGTAGCGATCGGCCACTCCCACCGGGAACCGTAGCCGATTTGGTCGACGCCCAAGGTCAATTCCTCGCGCGAGGATTTTGGAACGGGCACGCTCGGATCGGCTTCCGAGTGCTGACCCGAGATGTGGGTGAGGAAATTGATGCAGCGTGGCTAAGCAGGCAGATTGAGACGGCCTGCGAACATCGTGCCCGCCTCGGGCTCGACGCCAACGACGCCGCCGTACGCCTCGTACACGCTGAAGGGGACGGCCTCCCGGGCCTCGTCGTCGATCGATATGCCGATCTTCTGGTGATCGAGTACTTTGCCGCCGGCATGTGGAAGCAGCGTTCGGCCATTGAAGCCGCGTTGCTGCACCGGTATCCGCAAGCATCCGTCTACGGCTTTGCCGAGACGCACGTGCAAAAGCAGGAAAGCTTCGACTGCGTTCCATCAGCGGTGCCGGCGCCACGTCGCGTCATCGAACAGGGAATCACCTACAACGTGCAGCCGGGGACCCGGCACAAGACCGGGTTTTTCGTTGATCAGCGAAACAATCGTGCGTTGCTCGGCATGTGGGCACGCGGTCGCATGCTGGATGTCTGCTGCAACACAGGGGGCTTCGCACTGGCGGCCGCGCGCGCCGGATGCGAAGTCACAGGCATCGACAATGATGCCGGTGTCCTCGATCTGGCTCGGGCGAATGCCGCCGCGAACGCACTGGACGCGACCTTCGTTGCGGCGGATCTCTTCGCCTATCTCGAGCAGGCGCTTGCACAAGGACGCCAGTGGGACACGCTGGTCCTTGATCCGGCCAAATTGACGCGTGATCCCGCCAAGATTCCACAAGCACTGCGAACCTACGTCGCGATGAACGCGCTGGCGATGCGCGCGCTGACTCGTGGAGGCTTGCTATTGAGTTGTTCGTGCACCGGCCTCGTTGACGAGCCGGCATTTCTCGAGGCGCTGCGTCGGGCCGCAGCTCTTGCGGGGCGAATCCTGCAGGTAACCCATGTGGGTGGAGCGGGCCCCGACCACCCCTGGCGTATTGATGCACCCGAGAGCCGCTATCTGAAGGCGGTGTTTGCCCGGGTCCTTTAGCGCGGCATTGCGCAGGCGGCATGCGCATCATTGCGTTCGCAACGACTCGCGGCATTGCGCATAATCGACGGAACCGCGCTGACCGAAGTCTCGATGATGGTTCACTTGACATTGCTCCAGCAGGTGCTGGCCGTAGGCTCGGGCATGGTCGTCGGCTTCTCGCTGGGCCTGATTGGTGGCGGAGGCTCCATCCTGGCGGTTCCGCTATTGCTGTACGTCGTGGGCTATGCCAATCCGCATGTGGTCATTGGCACCACCGCCCTGGCCGTCTCCATGAGCGCCTATCTCAACCTGGTTCCACACGCGCGAGCGGGCAATGTGCGATGGCGCCCGGGCGTCCTGTTTGCCATCGCCGGCGCCATCGCAGCCTTGGCAGGATCGCAGCTTGGCAAGGCAATGGACGGGCACAAGCTGCTCTTCCTCTTTGCAATTCTCATGTTGGTCGTCGCCTATCTCATGACGCGACCGCGAGCCGAATACGAAGGCGGCAGCCGCCATGCATCGTCTGTGCGCGAAGCACTCTGGCTCGTAGGCGTTGGTGGTGCCGCGGGGTTGCTTTCCGGTTTCTTTGGCATCGGCGGCGGATTCCTGATCGTGCCGGGTTTGATGCTCGCGACGGGCATGCCTATCCTCTCGGCGATCGGCACGTCGCTTTTCTCGGTGGGCACATTCGGCTTGACCACCGCGCTCAGCTACGCGTGGTCGGGGCTGCTGGATTGGCGAGTCGCCCTTTTGTACATCGTGGGTGGGATCGTCGGTGGCTGGCTGGGTGCGCGCCTGGCGACGCGGATCAGCCGAAACAAGAAGGCGCTCAACTGGGTTTTCGCCGCGATCGTGGCATTGACGGCCGTCTACATGCTTTACCGAAACCTGTCGGCCTTTCAATTGTGAGCGACGCCGGCCCAGGCTCCTCGCAGATGTCGGGTTCAGCATGGGCCATTCTGGTCGCGCTGAGTCTCATTTGGAGCTACAACTGGATCGTGATGAAGCAGGCCCTGGCCTACGCAGGGCCCTTTACCTTCTCGGCATTGCGATATGCGGGAGGGACAGCGGTCCTCTTCTGCGTGTTGTGGGCACGAGGGGCCAGGCTGACGCCGCCGCCCTTCTGGCCGACCCTGGGCATCGGCTTGACGCAAACGGCCGGCTTCCAGGCCCTGGTCCAGTGGGCCCTGGAGTATGGCGGTGCAGGCAAAACCGCACTGCTGGCCTACACGATGCCATTTTGGGCCATTGCATTGGCCTGGCCGCTGTTGCACACGCGACCCGACCGGAGCCAGTGGCGCGCGATCGGACTCGCTGCCGCAGGTCTGTTTCTGGTGGTCGCCCCATGGCAGGCGATCGGATCCATGGCGAGCGTGCTGCTGGCTTTGGCGGGCGGCTTCAGCTGGGGTGCTGGCACGGTCCTCGCCAAGCGTCTATTCCTGCGGCATCCAGATGCCTCGTTGCTCGGCGTCAGCGCCTGGCAAATGCTCTACGGCACCGTTGCGCTGGTGCTTCTCGCGTGTCTTATACCCCAGCCACCCGTGAGCTGGACGCCCCCGCTAATCGGCGCACTCGCCTACAACGTCCTGCTCGCGTCCGGATTGGGATGGTCACTTTGGCTGCTCCTGGTGCAGCGGCTGCCGGCGCATATCGCCAGTCTTACGAGCCTCGCAACGCCACTCCTGGGGGTATTCCTCGCGTGGCTCATCCTGCAAGAGCGGCCCGGGCGGTGGGAATTCGCCGGCATGGCCCTGATCGTTGCAGCCTTGCTGGAATTGCGCCGCCGATGAGCCGGGGCGCCCCAAGCCACTGCTCGCATCGCCCCGCGGCTTTGCGTCCGCGCTGGTAAACCGCACATGCTCAATCGATTGTGGCTGGGATTCTTTGTTGCGGCGATGTTGGCCGCGCTGGCGCGTTGGGGAATCGCGGGCGACGCCGCGGTCTTCGGCGCGATGGTCGACAGCCTATTTTCAATGGCAAGGCTCTCCGTCGCGGTGATGGTGCTGCTCTTCGGCTTGCTGACGCTGTGGCTCGGCATTCTGCGGATTGCCGAACAGGCGGGTCTCGTGACCATGCTGGCGCGCGCGCTGGGGCCGTTGTTTCGTCGATTGATGCCCGAAGTGCCCGAAGGGCATCCCGCGATCGGCTTGATTACCCTGAACTTCGCAGCCAATGTCCTGGGCCTCGACAACGCAGCCACCCCCATTGGACTGCGCGCGATGCACGCATTGCAGGAGCTCAACCCCAGTCGCGACACCGCCAGCAATGCACAAATTCTTTTCCTTGTGTTGAACGCTTCCTCGCTGACGCTTCTACCCGTAAGCATCTTCATGTATCGCGCCCAGCAGGGCGCCGCAGATCCGACGCTCGTCTTTTTGCCGATCTTGATTGCGACCAGTGCATCCACGATCACCGGGTTGCTGAGCGTAGCCTTCATGCAGCGATTGCGCCTCTGGGACCCCGTCGCCCTGGCGTACCTCGGCGGCGGCGGACTGCTCCTCGGTGGACTGCTCGCGTTCCTATCGGCGCTATCCGCCACCGCGCTCGCCAGCGTGTCGGCGCTCGCAGGCAATCTCGTGCTGATGGTGGTCATCGTGGCGTTTCTAGTGGCCGGGGCCCTGAAGCGCGTACCGGTCTACGAAGCTTTCATCGAAGGGGCCAAGGACGGGTTTGGTGTTGCGCGCGACTTGTTGCCCTACCTGACGGCCATGTTGTGCGCCGTCGGCGTGCTTCGCGCCTCGGGTGCCTTGGGCTACGCCCTCGACGCCATTCAGTATGTGGTCCGGGGACTCGGCTTGAACAGCGCCTTCGTGCCCGCCTTGCCAACTGCGCTGGTCAAGCCGTTCTCGGGTAGCGCGGCGAGGGCCATGCTGATCGAAACCATGCACCATTACGGTGTCGACAGTTTCCCGGCGCTGGTTGCAGCGACCCTGCAAGGCAGTACGGAAACCACTTTCTACGTTGTGGCCGTGTATTTCGGCGCGGTTGGAATCCGGCGCGTGCGCCACACCGTTGGTTGCGCCTTATTGGCCGACCTCGCTGGCATTGTTGCTTCCATCGCTGTCTGCTACTGGTTCTTCGGGGCCGCCGCACACCGCTAACCGCCTCGTCAATGCCGGGGTTCGCCGGCGACCAGCTCGGCGCGCATCGCGCGCAATTTGCCCTTGATGGTCGCTTCGTCCGCAGCACCCGTACGCAGCAGCATCCGTTGACCAATGGATAGCCCTTGCAGAGCAGGATTCGCAAAATTCCACGTGCCGTGTGGTCCCCGAACCAGACGGGGCGGCGTTGCGCGATCCGGCGCGGCCAGCAGGTTGTCAATCGTCGCGATCAATCGGTCGTTGAAGGCTCCGTGAGGATATCCGAGGCCCTGGTAGGCTTGTTGGAAGAGCGGATACATGCTCCGGTACCACGCGACGAGTGCGCCGACGGGTACCGAGTCGATCAGTTGCACGTATGGCTCGTACCGCGTGGCGTTCCCGTAGGCAATGTCGGCATGGCCATCTGCGGTGGAAACCTGGAACGCACCGGATGGTCGATGAACCGGGAGAATGCCCTCGCCGAGCGAGCGGCCTGGCAAGGCGATGACCGTGGCGACGATGTGTTGAATCAAAAGGGGCGGCCGGAGCAGCTTCCCTAGGGCCGAGGCGCCAGGCAGTGCGGTGAGCGAATGCATGATCGCGCCGTCGTCACTGAGCGCGGGGAGCGGTGCGACGGCGGATGTCGCCGGCGAGGGGGCCCTCTCGGCATGCACCGTTCCGGATGCTGCCGTGGGGGCGGCGGTTTGGACCGCATGCGTTCGGGCCGTGGCGGCGACGCGCTGCCGTGCGTAATAAATCCAGCCACCCAGTGCCAGCGCGGCAATGAGGACGACGACGATCCAGAACCAGCTCCTATCCTCGGTCATGATGGTCTCCGCACAGCTGATTCAGGTTGGAGCGATGTTGCCATCGCGAGTTCCCTTCAGCGCCATGCGGGTCCACGCAGCACGCGTACGGGCAGCAGGAACAGGGCTGACAGAAGGGCAAGAGCACCGCCAACCGCGATGCCAACCATGCGGAAGGGCAAAAGAAGCAGCCACACGATCGGGTACAGGACGAGCGCCACGAGTGCGATCGGCCAGCACAGCACCAGGAGGATGAGCCAGGCCATGAACGTGAACATCTCGGCAACCTCGAATCCCGGGGATGCCATCGTCGCGCGTTATGGCTCCAAATTCGAGTCCCCGTGGACAGACCGATGCATTCAATCCGGCGATGAAGCGCGTTCGCCAAGGATCAGGGTTTGCAGTCGTTCGCGGAGGTATTCAAAGTATCGATCGATATAGCTGATCCCATTTTCGTCATCGAGCAGGAAGGGATTCATCAGCGTGTGGCGCAGGATCAGCAGACGATCCGCATCCGCATCGTCGTCGCGGATGCTGCAGGCATCGATCCCCAGCGTATCGAGGATGCCCAGGAGGGCATCCCGACCCAGCAGGTCGCTGCGCAACGTCGTGCTCGACGTGAAGAACGCATGCGCTTGCACCGTGCTGCCACGGGTCATGCGCAGTGGTTCGAGGAATGTCCGCAGCCAGCGATTGGCCTGCCGCAAGTCCCTGTTGCCAACCGGGTTGATCGCGAGGCAGACAAGATTGCTCTCGGGTGGGTAGGGGATGCAGACGCGCGCCTGTCCTGCGACTTCGCCGATAAAGCGCTGCGCGCGGTCGACGAAGGCCTCCGTTGCAAGAATGGTCTGACGCACCAGCCGCCCGAAGTGCCGATGGTCCAACGGCATCACTTGATGCGTCACATAGGCCGCTGCCGCGGCCGCGCCCGGCTTTGAGCCTTCGGGAATATAGCGTCCAAGCTGGCGAAAGCGGGAGAAATAGTCGTCGTCCACTTGGTGGTCGAACACGTAGTCGGCTGATTCTGCGAGCAACGCCATGGCACGCTGATCGTGGCAGACAAACGCTCCGACGCCGTACGCCAGATACCCAAGCTTGTGCGGGTCGACGGTGACCGAATCGACCCCGGCGAGTGCAGAGAGTGCGGCGTAGGTCCTCTCACCAGGGAACCGGGCGTATTCCTTGGAGACATCGCCACGCGGTCTGATGGTCCCATCCTCCTCGCGCAGCACCGTTGCGAGATATCCCCCCCACGCAGCATCGACATGGACGGCAAAGCCACAGCCGCGTCCAGTTGCTGCATCGCGAAGCGCCAGAAGCTCATCCAGAGGGTCGATCGTGCCGAATTCGGTACTTCCCAGCACCGCAACCGTCAGGAGCGGGCTCTTGCCTTGGCGTTCCAGGTCGGCGAGCTCGCGCTCGCACGCACGCATATCCAGGCGCATTCCCCGCGTCGGGAGCAGCCGAAGCTGGTCGCGGCCCATGCCGAGCACCTTCAAACCCTTGGCCCAGGAATAGTGGGCGGTCACTGGTGCGAGAACCGGGGCGGGTTCCAGCGTGGGATGCCGGGCGAAGAAGCGTGCCTCGCCAAGCTGCTCGATGCGTTCACCAACCAGGCGCCGTTGCCACATGCTGCGCTCGGTCGCATCCAGCGTGCCCAGCCAGCGCAGCCATTCATCCAGCAGAGCGATCGACTGCCGGGGAGCAAGGCGGAAAGCAGACCGATCGTCTTCGGGCAGATCAAGGCCCGGCGGCGCAATTTGACGCAGCGCCACGGGAAAGGACTTGAGCGCCCGAGCGAGGCGTAGGGCTTGCAGATTCGCGATCGTGCCGCCCGAGGTCAGGTGGCCGAAGGCGCACGCAACGTCAGCGGGATCACTCGCAAACCCAAGCATGCGAGCCAATTGCAAACCGACCTGAATCTCGAGATCGATGGTGACAGGTGCTGCCTCCGCACTGACGTTGTTTGGGTTGTAAGGCAACGCCAGCATCTGCGCTGCCAAGCCAGGCAGGAGCAGATCCGAGACCATGTGGCCGAGGTAGCGGGGACTGTGGAACGGCACGGAACGCTTGAGCGCGGCTGACAGCGCATGCAGTTCGCGGCGCATGCGCGCCTCGAACGCGAGGAACTCGGGTTGCTGTGCTGCGCGCGTGGGAATCGGCGGAGGATCATCCGGATGCACATTTCGCCGCCAGTAAACGTGGTCGCGCATGAATTCGACGAGGAGCTTTTCCAGGAGTGCGTCGTTTTCACCGTAAGGCCCGAGGAACGCTGGGTATAGGTAGGGATCAGTCATCGCGATGCGGCGTCATTCAGGCAAGGGGCATGCCGCGATCAACGTGGCGATCGACGCGGCCGCCCGATTCTGGCCGCGTCAGCTGGCCGGTGGTTTGATCCGGGTCAATCGCCATCGCCGGACACCGCCCGTGATGCCATCACCAAGCCGGATACCCTTGCCGACGAGGCTGGGCGCGTTCTGATCCGTGGATCGGGCCCGCTCAGCGACCCTGGTCGCGGTGTGCGGTTTTCGGCGAGAGCGCCATCCAGGCACGCAACGCAAGGATCGCCGCAGCGGTCTCGATGAGGGCTGCCGGGATCCATGTAATCAGGCCGCCGTATACCTGATCGGTCATTGCGCTGGTATCGAAGGCGCGCCCGCAAATGGAGAAAATCGGGTACAGGTCGACGTGGCTAAAGGTGATGAAGGCACCAACCAGGATCTGGGGTGTCATGCTCAGCAATGGTGAAAGAACGCGAGCGCCAGGGGCCATTCGTGCTGGCGGGCGCGGCCGATGGTCGAGGACGAGGCTCCAGTAAATCAAGCCGCTTGCCAGCATCGAGAAATTCATGATCCGATAGAGGTGCACATCCAGCATTGCAAGGGTCATCATCTGTGGGATGAGCCAGAAGATCACCACAGCAATGAACAGCAGGGTTGCCAGTAACGGGGAAAATACGATGGCCAATGTCACGCGCCAGACCCGGCTACGGCGCAACGGCCGAATGATTCGAGCCCGGTGCCTGACGGTTAGCGCCGAGCGCCATACTGGCAGAGGGCGGCCGAGAACGATGAGCAGCGGGATGACGTGATGCAGAACTACTTGTTGGATGCGGTCGACGCTGAACTGATGGAGTGCGTAGAAATCAAAATGCGTGAACGAGGCGATGTACAACAGCCCCATCCCTCCCCAGAAACTCGTGCGGCGCGCAACGGACACGGGTCGCTGGCGTGACCCTCGCGCAAAGAGCAGCGCAGCGACCAACCACGTCACGAATAGGAAGATCGAGAAATCGTAGGGAATGAACCAGTGCATCGCGGTCCGTACAGGTACCCTAGGTTGGCCGGAATGGCTACGCTGGCGGGCACGCCTCGGCCTAGCGATCGCCGCAACGAGCACAGAAGGCGATCGAGTCCAGATCCACGTTGCCGCCCGAAAGTATCAATCCGACGCGTTTCCCGGCAAAGCGCTGGGGCAGGGACAGTACCGCAGCCAGAACCGTCGCACTGGATGGTTCAACGACCTGTTTGAGATGTCGCCAGAGGAGCCGCATGGCTTGGCGCACGTCATCGTCTTCAACCGTGATTACGTCGGTTCGCCCGTTGCGGAGGATATCGAAATTGGGGACGCCTATTCCGGCGCGAAGTCCATCGCATATCGTCTGGGGACGGAGTTCCGTAACGCGATGGCCGGACGCCAGTGATCGCGCTGCGTCATCGGCGCCGGCCGGCTCCGCAAGGACCAACTGACACTTGGGCGCAATCGCCGCGAGCGTGAGCGCGGTGCCCGCCGCCAGTCCGCCCCCGCCCACGGGAACGACCAAGGCATCGAGACCGCCCACGAAGTGGAGCAATTCCAATGCGGCGGTTCCCTGGCCAGCGATGACCGATGGATCCTCATAGGGATGAACGAGGGTGAGGCCAAGCTCCGACTGAAGCCGCGCGCAGCCTTGCTCGCGGGCGGCCAACGTCGGTGCACAGCGGTGCAAAGTGGCCCCCGCCCTCTGGATCAGGTCGATCTTGCTGCGCAACGCGCCATCCGGGACCACCACATGAGCAGGAATGCCACGACTGAGCGCAGCCAATGCCAGAGCCGCGCCGTGGTTGCCGGAAGAATGCGTGAGAACCCCGTGCGCTGCCTCTGTCGGATCCAGGGCCCATACCGCATTGCAGGCACCACGAAACTTGAACGCACCCCCGCGTTGAAGCTGTTCGCACTTGAAGTGCAATTCAGCGCCGCACAATGAATCCAATTCGGTTTCCCGAAGAACGGGTGTAACGCGGGCATGCGGGGCGATTCGTGCTGCGGCATCAAGAATGTCGTTGAATCCAGGTCTCTGCATGGTGGGAATCCACGGTGGTGTTTGGCGATCATGCCGCAAGCGGCTTCGGCACGGTTGCCACGCGTGGCCACCCGTCCGGATTTAACGACAACGTCACTGCAAGGCCTTGCGCAGACGCTAATCTTGCCCATCTTTTGCCCGTGGACTGACCCATGAAGCACCCTGAAACGGCCAGTGACGATGTACCCCAGCCCAAGACCCGACTTTCCGATTACCGAGCACCGGCTTGGCGCATCGTCGAGGTGGAACTGGAGTTCGACCTCGACATTTCGCTGACCGAGGTGCGGGCGCGACTCCGCCTGGCGGCTGCGACTCCCGTTGCCGAGCCATTGCGGCTGGATGGAGAGGCGTTGAGGTTGATCGAGATCGCGGTTGACGGTCGACCGCTTTCGGTGGGCGATTACGAACATGACTCGCGGGGATTGGTGCTGTCGGCGTTGCCCAACCAGTGCATCGTGGAGACTCGGGTTCGTATCGAACCGTCCGCCAACACCGCACTGCAGGGCCTGTACCTGTCGGGGACTGCCGAGGAAGGATTCCTGCTTACCCAGTGCGAGGCCGAGGGTTTTCGGCGCATCACGTTCTTTCCCGACCGACCCGATGTGCAGACACGGTACACAGTGGAACTGCGGGCCGACGCGAAGCGCTTTCCCGTCCTCCTGGCAGGAGGCAACCCGGCCGGTGCAGGGCCACTGCCCGATGGACGCCATTTCGCGCGGTTTGTAGACCCTCATCCGAAACCGAGTTACTTATTCGCCCTTGTTGCAGGCCGCCTTGAGCGTCTCGGCCGGCAAGTCACGACGGCGGAAGGGCGCAATGTCCAGCTGAATTTATGGGCGGAGGCGCAATCGATCGACCAGTGCAGGTTCGCCCTCGATGCTCTGGAGCGTGCGATGCGCTGGGATGAGCGCACGTATGGCCGCAACTATGATCTTGAGGTGTTCCATGTCGTCGCGACCCAGGACTTCAACATGGGAGCGATGGAGAACAAGGGACTCAACATCTTTAACGCGAAATATCTCCTTGCGGATCCGGACACGACGACGGACGAGGGCTTCCGAGCGGTGGAGGCCGTCGTGGCCCACGAGTATTTCCACAACTGGTCGGGCAATCGCGTGACGTGTCGGGACTGGTTTCAGCTGTCGCTGAAGGAGGGATTCACGGTGTTCCGCGAACAGTGCTTCAGTGCTGACATGCATTCGCAGGCACTGAAGCGCATCGAGGACGTGTCCATGCTGCGTCGAACCCAGTTCCCCGAGGATGCCGGGCCGCTCGCCCATCCCGTGCGACCTGTGGAATATGCAGCCATTGACAATTTCTACACTGCCACCGTCTACGAAAAAGGCGCGGAGCTTGTGCGAATGCTGGCGGCTCGGCTGGGACCCGAAGCGTTTCGGCGTGGGACGGACCTTTACTTTGCGCGGCACGATGGCGGCGCTGCGACCATAGAGGACTTCCTGGCGGCACTCGGGGAGGCTGCAGGCACCGACTTGCATCGATACCTTGCGTGGTATGCGCAGGCTGGAACGCCGCGACTGTCCGTGCGCTGCCATCACGACGCCGAGCGCCGCCGCTACGTGTTGCGACTGGCCCAGCACACACCGCCGACGCCGGGACAGCCGCACAAGTTGCCGTTGCCGATCCCGATCAAGCTGGCGCTGTTCACGCGCGATGGCCGCATGCTGCCTCTGCGATTGACAGGCGAGGCAGGTCCTCAGGGCGAAGAGCGGGTCATTGAATTGCGCGATGCAGCCGCGGAATGGGTGTTCGAGGACGTTCCGGTTCCTGTCGTGCCTTCGCTTCTTCGTGGTTACTCGGCACCGGTGATTCTCGAATGTGCCTTGCCACCCGATGACATTGCCTTGCAGTTAAGGCATGACCCCGACGGCTTCAACCGGTGGGAGGCTGGGCAACACCTCGCGCGCGAGGCCTGGCGGGCGATCCTCGCGGGCCTGTCCCATAACGCTGCCCTGGCGGCATGGACGGCAACGCTGGAGACCTTGTTCGGTTCGACCGATTTCGCCGATGTCGCATTGCTGGCCGATCTCATGACCCCCCCGGCGATCGCCGAACTCGAGGGGTTGGTCGATCCCCATGACCCGGACGGGGTGCATGCTGCGCGCGAGGGAGTCGAAAACGCACTGGCGGCTGCCTTGGGTGCGGACGCTCTCGCCGGGCGGTATGCCCAGCTAGCGTCCACGGAGGAAGCTTCCGTGGAAGCCATGGCGCAGGGCAGGCGTCGGTTGCGGCGCCGGGTGCTGGAGCTCTGGGTGCGCACCGATCCTGCGTCGGCGCTGGCGGCGGCCCAAGCGCAGTTCGAGGGTGCGCGTACGATGAGTGATCGCCTTGCGGCGCTGCGCGTGCTGGTTCGATACGGTACGAGTGCGCAGCGTTCGATCGTGCTGCGCGCATTCCGAGCGCGGTATGCGCATCAACCGCTGGTTCTGGACAGTTGGTTTGCGATCCAGGCCGAGGTGCCGGGGCATGGGGCGCTGGAAACGGTGCAGGCGTTGTTGGGCGATCCCGCATTCACGTTGCGCAACCCGAACCGCGTCCAGGCGCTTCTGGGCACATTTGCACGCCAGAATCGGACCGGCTTTCATCGTGCCGACGGCGCAGGCTATGTCTTGCTGGCTGAGCAGTTGCGATTGCTGGATCAGCTCAATCCCCAGACGGCGGCGCGTCTTGCGACGGCGTTCAATGGATGGTCACGGCTCGAGGAAGGGCGCCGCGCACTCGTTCAGCAATGCCTGCAAGGATTGGTGGCGACTCCCCACTTGTCCGTCAATCTCTCGGACATCGTCCGACGCTGTCTCGAAGGCTGACCGAGTGGCGGGCAGACTCCCAGCCAGCGGCTTTGCCGTCACGCCGGCTGGCGGCGCCGCGCCATCGCGCCCGGCGCCGCATGGCCGGAGCAGCGTTATGCCGGTAGATGCTCCAGCGTTTCATTGAGCTTCTGCATGCGCGCATGGATTTGCGGCAGCAATTTGGCGCGGTCTTCCTCGCGGCGCTGCTTCAATGCATCGAGCGCCAACTCAAGCGTGCCGACTTCGACCATCAGGTCGTGGCGCTGGCGGATCAGGTTGAAATCAAGGCCAATGGCGGTCATGGCTCATCCTCCGGGTACACGGGAGATGAAGCACGACTCGTGCCAAGGCATCAGGATGAACACAGACTGCATCGGAATCGGCATGAAGCCGCATCTTTCTTGACACTGCGGGTCACCGGATGACACCGTGTGCCCGCAGGCGCGTGTTACAGGGTGTTACACGCCGCCCAGTCGAATTGCAGCGTTTCTGGCGCCCGGCATCAAGGTCATCCTGGATTCCCCCTGTTCCTGTGACCGCCGGGCGCCAGATCTTCCCTTGGGCCCGTCCGCGCAGCGGGCAACCGCCTTGCCACAACGAAAACGGCCCGGGCAAGCCCGGGCCGGTGCTTCCTTCCATTCCCGCGCGACCGGCCCCTGAATTCCGGTCTAGGCGTGCTCGCGAACGCGTTGCGGAACGGAAGTGCGACAATGGTGCAGCAGGTTCCATGCCATGAACGGGCCTCTTGGGCCGGGCGCCACTGGCCGGTGCCGGTCGGGGAATGCCGGGTCGTTGGGTGCAGCCATGGGGTACGGGCTGGCGGATCGCTCGCCGAGGAAGGCTTCGCTGCAATGTGTTCCGCGTGCGTCAGGTCCACGAAGAAGAATCAAAGCGCCTGGGAGTGGATGGTGGCATCCGCTCCGCGCCAGCCCAATGCCCCGCTTGTGATAGGTGAAGCGCAATGAACGTCTTTGACGTGATCGTGGTTGGTGGTGGTCACGCCGGTAGCGAAGCCGCGCTTGCTGCGGCGCGCTCCGGCGCGCGTACGCTCCTGCTTACGCACAACATCGAGACGCTGGGCCAGATGAGCTGCAATCCAGCGATCGGCGGCATCGGCAAGGGCCACCTGGTGCGCGAAATTGAGGCGATGGGCGGGCTGATGGGACGGGCGGCCGACGCCGCGGGCATACACTGGCGTACCCTCAATGCGTCCAAGGGACCCGCCGTGCGGGCGACGCGTTGCCAGGCCGATCGGGCGCTCTACAAAGCCCATGTCCGGCGTGTGCTCGAAGGCACTCCGAATCTGCGCATCTTCCAGACGTCGGTTGAAGACGTCCTGTTGGACCATGGTCGGGCGATTGGCGTGCGCGCGGCCATGGGCATGGACTTTCACGGTCGCAGCGTGGTGCTTACCGCCGGAACGTTTCTGGCTGGCCGCATCCACGTTGGTCTTGAACAGCAGGGTGGTGGTCGAGCGGGAGAGGCCCCTGCGCAGCGCCTCGCGGAGCGGCTGCGTGAATTGGCGCCTGGCGTGGGCCGGCTCAAAACCGGCACGCCGCCACGCCTGGATGCCCGTACCGTTGATTTTGGCGTGATGACTCCGCAGCCAGGCGATTCACCGTTGCCCTGCTTCGCGTTGGAGGGGCGGCCGACACCCCCACCCCGCCAAGTCTCTTGCTACATCACGCATACGCGCCCGGAAACCCACGCCATCATTCGGTCCGCGTTGGACCGGTCACCGCTCTATACCGGTCGCATCGAAGGCGTGGGTCCTCGTTACTGCCCTTCCATCGAAGACAAGGTCACCCGATTCGCGGATCGGGATCGGCATCAGATTTTCATTGAACCCGAAGGCCTGGAGAGCGGCGAGCTTTATCCCAACGGCATTTCCACGTCGTTGCCCTTTGATGCGCAGCTCGCCCTGGTGCGCAGCATTCCGGGGCTGGAACACGCCGAGATCACGCGACCGGGCTACGCCATCGAATACGATTACTTTGACCCGCGTGGACTCTGGCCATCGCTGCAGTGCAAAGCCATCGAGGGCCTCTTCTTCGCCGGACAGATCAATGGGACGACGGGCTACGAAGAGGCTGCGGCGCAAGGGCTCGTGGCCGGCGTGAATGCCGCGCGGTTGGCGCAAGGGCAAATGCCTTGGTCGCCTGGCCGGGATGAGGCTTACATGGGTGTGCTGATTGACGATCTGGTGACCCTTGGCACGGGCGAGCCCTATCGCATGTTCACCTCTCGGGCCGAACATCGACTGCATTTGCGCGAGGACAATGCGGACTTGCGCCTCGCCGACGTGGCCTTGTCCTTGGGTTTGATCGACAAGCAGCGACACGCGCAGACCATGCGCAAGCGAGAAGCCATCGAGGGCGAGAAGGCCCGGCTGTCGGCGCTCCGCGTGAGTCCAGGCAATGTCCTTGGTGTCGCGCTGGCGGGGTACGCCATTCCATTGACTCGCGACACCACGGCCTTGGATCTGCTGCGGAGACCCGAGCTGAACTATGTGGAGTTGATGGGGATCGAGGGATTTGGGCCAGGCGTCAACGACGCCGGGGTTGCCATGCAAATCGACGTGCAGGCGCGCTATGCCGGTTACCTTGATCGCCAGCGCGAGGAGAGCGAACGCGTTCGGCGGCAGGCGGACATGCCCATTCCGACGGACTTTACGTACGATGACGTGCGTGGTCTGTCCGCCGAGGTCACCGCCAAGTTGAGCCAGATCCGGCCGCAAACCATTGGGCAGGCTGGACGCATCAGCGGCGTGACGCCGGCCGCGATTGCATTACTGCTGGTCCACCTGAAACGTCGCGGGCGCGCAGCCTGAGTGCTGGCGCCCGCAGCGAGAGGCTTCAGAAGCGAAGCTCCAGCGACCCGTAGATCACTCTCGGCGTGCCGGGCAATGCCAGCGTGTAACCGGCCACTGGCGTGGCGTAGAGGCCGCCGGCAGATATCTCCTCAAATGCGTTGTACTGCTTGCCCAGGGCGTTGAGGAGCTCGACTTCCACGCGCACGTCGTCCCCCCATGCGCGGGGCAGCGCGGCAGCCACCGCAACGTTCAGCAAACCGTAGGATGGCATGGTTTGCTCACTCGGCGCCCCCGCGTTGTTGTCAAAAACGTGCTGGGTCCCGACGTACTGCCACCAAGCGCGAGGCATCAGAATGACGCCATCGCCCATCGGTGCGCGCCATGCCACCCCGGCGTTGAAGGTCGTGTCCGGGACATAGGAGACGGGCAGACCGTCGTAGTTGGTACCGTTGAAGGCGTAATGATTGAAACGCGCGTGCTCGAAGCTGGCATTGGCATAGATTTTCGCGTTGCCGAGGGCACCTTCCCCACTCAGATTCACGCCGCGGTATATCGAATCGCCGGTGCCGAGGCCCAGGAACTGGCCATTGCCACTGGAGACGCCGATGAACTGGTTGCTGAAGTGCAAGTGGAAGTAGTTGACGTTGATGAGCACGTCTCGGAACGCGGCCACTGTCGCCCAGTGGGCCTTGATGCCCGTCTGCCACTCCAGGCCGCGTTCAAGAATATCGCCCCCCACTGGCTGCTTCTGGTACAGGCCGCCGCCGCCGCCTACTTGCGGTAGCCGGTACGCAACCGACCAGTTGCCATAGAGCGCGAGCCAGCGGAGGGGCTGCCAGCGCACGCTCAAGGACGGCTCAAGTCGGTCGTAATTGGTGCTGGTGGCTGGGAGCTTGCCCTGATCATTCTGCGGGTAGAGCGCGTAGGCCTGGGCAAAGTCCACGTTGCCGCGGGGATAGTAGTCCGTGTGAAAACTAACCGCGCGCAGACCGGGGGTGATGCGGAGCCCATGGAGCGGCGTGATCGCGTCCTGCACGAAGGCAGCCAGATTGGTCACGTACCAGTAGTCGCTTCGGTAGTGGTCATTCGGCACAAGGTACGAGCCGAAATATGGCGGCAAGGGGCTGTAGAAAGCATTCCGGGAGTTGTACGTGCTGTTGATCACGTAGCCGCCCAGAGCGATGTCGTTGTAGGGCAAGTCCAGTTCGGCCCAGAGTTTGTCACCGTAGCTCTTCGTGTAGGGATTGTTGTACTCATAGAGGTTGCTGGCACCGGCCACCCAATTGTTGAAATGCTTGTGAAGGCGGTTGCCTTTGCGGTACCAGAGCAGGTTGTGAAGCGTGGTGCTGTCGTCAAGTCGGAGGTTCTGACGGGCATACAGCAGCCATGCGCGGTTGTAGTCGTTCTTAGCCCACACGTTTTCGTTGACCGCGCTGTAGAAGCCGGTCGTCTGTTGGCTCAGCAGCGGCCCCGGGATGGGGTTGCCGTTGGCGTCCTGGCCATTGACCGTGAGTCCGGGCACGGGTGCAACCGGGATGGGTGTTGGCCGCCAGCCATGCCCGCTGCCGACATAGCCGCCGAAACTGACACTGCCATCCGCGAACGTCTTCCGGGTCTTGAGATAGGCCGCAAAGTTCTTGCTCGGCCACGCGTAGCCGTCGGGCGAGCGGCGGAAGTTGTCCGCCTCTCCCACGCCGCCAGCGAGCACCGTCTCCCAGCCGCCTAGCGTGCCCGTCTGTGCGCTGAAGAAGAGATTGCGCGTGTTATCGCTGCCGTAGGTCAGCTTCAGGCTCCCTCCCGGCGTCGCTTCCGGCTGCAGGGGTACAAAAGCGATTCCGCCACCGATGTTGTTGAACCAGCGGTCGACGGGGTCGCCTGGACCATATGTGAGCCGGATGCCCGCAATCATGCCCATCTGCGGCAGCAACGAGGATTGCCAGAGTCCAGTCACGGGATTGGCCATCGGGACGCCATCGAAGCTGACGCCTACACTGCCATCGTCAATGGTCCCGCCCGAAAAGCCGCCCCAGCCTTGCTTGATCCCGTTGATGCTGATTTGATATTTCGTACTGCCCGTTGCGCCATAGCTGCTGACGGCGACACCGGGTGCATAGGCGAGCGCCTGGGCCGCGCCGGCCACGGGTCCTGCGGCGGCGATTTGGTCTCGATTCAACACCTTGTCGCCCAAGGCCGACTCGAAAAGCGCACGATTGCCCAGATTGCGCCGCTCGACCCCGCTGGGCGCGACCGCCTTGCCTTTGACGACGATACGCTGCAATTGCTCCGCGGACTGGACGCTGGGCCTCGGTCCCGACCCGGCAGCGTGGGCCGTGGGTAGGCTCAATGCGAGGGTGATGGCCAGCGAGAGCGGACGCCGAACGTGCAGACGCGGGAGGGAACTGGTCATGTTGACTCTCAGTGAGGGGACAGTCCCTTCATGCTGTGCGTCGGGCATGGCGGTGCCATTGCAGTGGACTGGCGAAGTCCACAGGCATTTGTGATGTCGGTGTAAGGCGTGCCCCGCCGGGTGCGGGCACGCGACGGGCTCGGATCGTCAGCCCATACCGCCGTTGATGCCAATCGTCTGTCCGTTGATGTAGCCGGCCGCATCGGAGCAGAGGAACGCAACAAGGGAAGCCACTTCCGAAGGGGTCCCTGCCCGCTGGGCAGGCACCAGTGCGCGGACGTCAGCATCGTCAAAGGCGGCCTGCGCCATCGGCGAAACGATGATGCCGGGTGCCACGACGTTGACTGTGACGCCGCGGCTCGCCATCTCGCGCGCCAGTGCGCGGGCGGCGCCTTCCAGACCAGCCTTGGCGGCCGCGTAGTTGACTTGGCCACGGTTGCCCAGCCGTGCGGTCACCGAGCCAAGCAGCACAATCCGGCCGAAGCGCGCCCGCGCCATGGGCAGTAGCAGGGGTTGGCCGAGCCGATAAATCGCATTGAGATTGAGCTCGATTACCCGCGTCCATTGCTCTGCGCGCATACCCGCGAGCGGAGCATCGTCATGGGCTCCCGCGGCATGAACGAGGCCTGTGACGGGGCCCTCGTCCAAAATGCGCTCCAGCATGCGACCGGTCGATGCGCTATCCATTAGATCGCATGAAACCGCTTCGGCCCGTACGCCGGTCTTGCGCAGGGACTCGGCTAGGGCCTGCGTCTGCCCAACGCCGTGATGCGCGTGAAGAAGGAGGGACCACCCCTGCGCTGCCAGCGCCTCGGCACAGGCAGCGCCGAGCGCGCCGCTGGCGCCCGTGATCAGCACTCGTCGCGGGGCATTTCTTTCGTTCATGGCGCTGCGGTTGGCAAAGCAATCAGGATTCGGCCGCTGGCTACGGGCGTTTCACCTTGCCACACCTCAAAGGTGTACTGCATGGCCGTCGGCAATGCAGCGTACCGGCAAGCATGGATCTCCAGTGGCTGCGTGAGGGCGATCCACGGCGACCCGAGCCGTACCTCGCGCAAGGCGGCCAGCAGGCCGCCGGCCTCACAACGGCCCTGCGCCGATCGCGCAAGGAGCGCGCCATGAATGGCTGCCGCCTGTGCACCGTACTCGCACGCGTGGACGGCATGGAGGCGTCCCGACCGCAACAGGGGATGCGAGGAGCCGGGCGCGTCGGCTACGGCCTCCAGCCCGTTTGCGTCCCACCTCGGTACGCGCGCGATCAAGGCCATCGACCCGGCATGCGCGATCTGCGACATCCAGTCGGCGCGAGTCAGCACGACGGTGTCTTCCGGGGCCAGGTCAGAAGCATGGCCGCAATAAGGTTTGCCGCGATGCCCAGCGCAACCGTCAAGCCGAGCGCACGAAGCACCGGTATGGGGGCGAGCGCATAGAGTCCGAAGGCCAGCAGGGTGGACGCGGCGCAAGTCAACGTGGCATGCAGGGTGCGCAGGCGTTCGGGCTCATCGGCTGTCCGCGCTCGTTCGAAGAACAACGCGTAATGCAAGCCCAGCCCAGCCGCTAGAAGCAGGGCGACCAGATGAAACAGGCTGAGGGAGCCCGCGATGAGCCGCAATGCCGCAACCGTCAGCATCTGGGCAAGCAGGACCGCTGACAGCACCCGCAGTGCGGACCGAGCGTGACGAAGGCCTAACGCGACCAACAAGACGAGCAGCGTCGCCGCGCCCGCCAACGCATGCAGAATTCGCGTGCGGTAGCTGGCTACCCAACGCTCGCTCTCGGTCTTCAGATCAACGAGGTGGATTCGACCCGAGGTTGCCGCGGCCAACTTCGCGACTGCGGAAGGGTTGCGGACGCCACTCATCAGGCCCACGCCAAACCAGTGCCCGTCGCGATGGATCAGCATGGCGCGTAGCAAACCGCCCAAAGGCGAGCGCTCGAATTTCGAAGGGGTGAGCGGTGGGAGCGTGCGTGCGCGCGCGACGTCCTGTTCGAAGGGCTTGAACAGGCCCGGCTGGAATGGAAGCCCGGCCAGCGCCTTCGTCAACGCCGCGCGCAGCGTTGCGGTGTCGGGCAGTCGTGCCTGGCGCGCGCGCTGGACTGCAACCGGTGGCAGGTACGTGCTGGGCAACTGGAGCTTGCCCAATTGCCCTGACTGCAGCAGCGGGGCGAAGGCTTTGGCGGCACGCGCACTGCGTTCGAGAACATCCTGGGCACTGGTGCCCTCGAGAACCAGCAGATATCGAACATCGGGCGCCCCCAGCGCCTTGCGCAAAGCAGCCTCGCGCCTGAGCAGGCTGGTTGGAACCGGGGCGAGCTTAGCAAGGTTGCTTTGCCACCAAGGCGCTGGCACTAGCATAGCGGCCAGCAGGGCGGCCGTACCCAGCAGCAGACTGGGCATGACGGGAGACGGCAATCGGCGGAGCCGGCCTGCAAGACAGCCCAGCCACGGGGACAGGCCGGCATCGTGACGAACCGGCGGCACCAATGCCGGCAACAGCCACCGCGTACTGGTACCTGCGGCAAGGATCCCTGTAAGCGTGAACAGAGCGAGCTGTGCCAGGCCGGCCACGCCGGCGGCAAAAAATGCGAAATAGGCAACGAGCGTCGAGGCCATGGCCAGCAAAAGCACGGGGCCCAATGCACGCGCGGTCGCACGGGCATCCTCGCCAGCTCGGCGATGACTGAGCAGCCGCAGGGGGTATTCCTGCGCAACGCCAAGCAACGTGACGCCAAAAGCGAGCGTCAGGCCATGGACCCGTCCGTATACAAGCGCCAGCATCGTCGCACCTGCGACGGCCGCCGTTGCAAGCGGCAACGCAGCCACAAGGGACTCGCGCACGCGTCCATAGGCCATCAGCAATAGCAGCATGAGGCCGATCGCGGACAAGGCGCCCAAGCGCTCCGCACTGTCGCGTGTCAACCGCTGGATTTGCACGCCAAAGTAACCGGGCCCACTGATTTCAAGCGTCGCCTGTGCATGGCCTGGTGTGCCGGCATAGGCATGGCGGATCGACTCCACCGCGACTGCTTGCGCGGCAGGGTCAAATCCGCCGGCGTTCGTTTCCAGCAAAAGCAAGGCAGCTCCGTGCGCGTACCACACCCCGTCCCGTAGTGGCGGTGACCCTTGCGGCGCCCAGGACTCCGCGATCTTGACCGTCTCGAGCGTCGGATCGGACGGCAGCAGCGGCTTGAGGAGACTGGCCCCTGGCGACCCAAGGTCATCGAGCCGCTTCTCCAGCTGGTCGCGGAGGTAGGCTGCGTCGAACCGGTGATGGTCCAGTGTCGATGACAGCAAATAGCGATAGGGCAGCAAACCCGCTGCGATCTGGCCAAGCCCCCCTTCCCCGTTCTGCACGCTCCTGAAATAGCCGTCCGCAAGAAGTCGTCGATGCATCGCCCGGCTCAGTACCGCCGCCCGTGCGGGGTCGGAAGTACGAATGGCCAGAATCAACGTACGCGCCCCCGACCCATCACCTAGCTCATGAAGGAGCAATCCCTGCAGGGGTGTGCGGGCGGCTGGAAGGAACGTGCGAAGATCGCCGCTTACACGCAGCTTCGCCAATGCGTACCCGCCAAGCAATGCCAGAGCGAGCACCCAGCTGGCAAGCAGCGCAAGGCGCGAATTCATCCCGCGCCCGCGCACAGCCTCACCAGCGCTGCAGGAGTTGGCTTTGCCGGCAGAGCCACGGAGCCCAGCGCGCCCATGAGCGTAAAGCTGGTATCGCCGTCGCCTTGGTCGACGCGCATGCATCGCATTGCCGTTCCGCGCCCATCAATGCTGATTGCACGGATGCGCTTGCCGATACGGGCATTTCTCGGGACGAGATCCAGCGTCCACGCGGCTGCATTGCCATACGCCTGCAGTTCGAACGACCGCTCCAGCGCCGGGGCATTGCCTGAGAGCAATGCCACGAACGCATCGAGCAAATCCCTGAGTTCCGGCGCATGATCGAGCGAAAAGTGCCTTGGTGCGGCCGTTCCGCGCTGGATGGTCGCTTGATCGCCATTGATCGCAGTCGTTTCCGGATAGGGGGAGACGACGCTGCGCGTGAGTCGGTCACCGCCCAGCCAGGCCATTTCGCCGCGCAGGACCAAAGGCCTTGTCAGCAACCCGATGAATCGCACCTCCGTATACGCTGTCTGCGCCGGCACCGGTCGGGCCAGCGATCGCACCAGCGCGGCAGCATGCTCAGGCGCTGGCGCCGCCGACACCAGCGGACTGATCAGCAGAATCGCCGGAAGGAGCAGCTTGGTCGAAAGACGCAGCCCAGAAGTCATAGAAATTGAACCAGTTGAATGGATGTTCACGCAATTGGGCCTCGATGCGCGCCGCGTATTGGCCCACCAATTCAGCGAGCACCGGCATGCGTTTGGATGCCTCGCGTGGCAGTGCCACGCGTCGGGCAAGGCTTTCGAAGCGCAAATGGTAGCGGTTGCCGCCAAGGTAAAGGCCGAGCCCGAGCACCACAGGAACGCCCAGCGTCGCCGCGATGCGCCATGGCGCGATCGGAAACGCCGCGCGCAGTCCCAGCAGTGGCGCATCGACGGTTGCTTCTCCCGCGCGCGCGCGATCAGCGAGGACGGCGATCAGGGCGCCTTCGTGAGCCGCTTCGACCATGCTCAGCATGACCGCTGTCGTCCCCTGGGCAGCGTCGATCACCTGCGGGCGCAGGGCTGGAGCCAACGACTCCAGCAGACGATTCAGGGCGGGCGTTTGCTCGCGGTCAAGCACGAGCCTCAATCGCACCTCCGGAGCACGCGCAGCAAGGACGCGCAGCGCCTCGAAGCTGCCTACATGCGCCCCCAGAAGCAGGGCTCCGTGGCCATCAGCCAGCGCATCGAGAAGTGCGTCAAGTCCACTGACTTGCAGGTCGAAGTCACACTCGCCGTGCGCGAGGAAGAAGACCCGATCCAGTGTGGTTGCTGCAAACGCATGGAAGTGCCGAAGGACCTCACGGGTGCGCGCCGGCCGCCCGAGCAACTGCTGCAGATACGCACGCGATGCGCGCCGCTCCGTGCCCCGTCGCGCAAAAAAATAGAGGGTGATTGGATACAGCAGCAACCGGGCGGGCATGCGGCCAAGGCGAAGCCCGATGCCACGGATGAGCCAGAGCGCGAACCACCCGCCTCCCTCGCGCCGCCCTTGCCATGACGCGCTCAAGGTGAAATGACCCGCAGTCGGCCGCTGGCAATGAGCTGTCCCGAGCGCCTGATGGCGAAGCGCCAAGCCTCGTCCGTGGCGGTGAGGATTTCGAGGGATGCCGTTTGCGCGGGCGCCAAGGGCACGTGGAACTTGGCGTCGACGACCTCGCTGATCCGGAACCCGTGGCGATCCACCAGCGCCGCCAGCGATTCAAGCAACAACACGGCCGGGACGACCGGGCGCCCGGGGAAATGCCCGGCGAGACAGGGATCATCAGCCTCGAGGCAAAAGGTGCCCCGCAACATGGGCGGCAGGGTCATGGGTCGGGGTTGGCGCCGCCCGCAGAGCAGCAGGCGGGTTGGACGGTCAGGCCGGCTGCGCCTGGCGCTCGTGCGCAATGTGCAGCGCCAGCGCGCGCAGACTGGAGAAAATGCGGCGATTGTCCGGATGGTCGGCACGAAGATGAATCCCGTAATGCCGTGAGACAGCCAGCGCGATCTCCAGCGCATCGATGGAATCCAGTCCAAGGGATCCACCAAACAGCGGGGCCTCGGGCTCGATTTCTCCCGCCTGCACTCCCTCCAGATTGAGGCTGGTGACAATGAGTGCGGCAAGCTCGTATTCGGTTGGACTTTGACTGGACATGTTGGCGCGGATAGCGAAGGACGGCATTTACTGGCGACGACTCGGCAGCATTGTAACATTCCGCTTTTACCCAGCCACTCGAACCCCTGGTGCCGATGCCATCGCTTCCGCCTGATGTGCCTTGCCTGCTTCGCATCGAGCTGGGCGTTGCCGCGACGTCGAGCCCGCTGATGACGATCAGCTTCGATGGCGCCAACCCGCCCGTAACGGGAGGGCTATGCATCTCGGTACCCCTAAGGGCGCTAGACCGCATGCCCTTGCGCGAGCACTGGTCCGTGGATGGAGACGTGCGTCATGGCCATAGCGGCAATGTCCGTTGGGCACGCGGTGGCGGTTGGCTGGTTGCGGCGCTGGAGCTGGACGAATCGGTGCATGGAGGGATCGAAGCGACGGCCGCCGAGGCCTATGCGACACTCGCGGCATTTGCGGCCCGGCAACCTGAGCGCCACGTCTTGCGCATCTGGAACTATCTTGCCGACATCAACGCAGGCCTGGACGACAACGAGCGCTACAAGCTGTTCTGCGCGGGCCGCCGCCGAGGCCTGGGAGAAGCCTTCCAGGGCGCCTATCCAGCGGCGACGGCGATCGGTCACAGGGACCGCACTCGCGGCCTTATCGTGTACTGGCTGGCGAGCGTCGCTCCGGGGACACGCATTGAAAACCCCCGGCAGGTCCCGGCTTGGCGCTATCCACGCCAGTATGGACCGGTGCCACCGGGATTTGCCCGGGGCACTCGCCTGCCAGACGGTTCACTGGCGATCTCCGGCACGGCGAGCATCGTCGGCCATGCGTCGTTGCACGTTGGCGACTGCGCGGCACAAGTGCGGGAAAGTCTGGCCAACATCGCGGCGCTGCAGGTCGCCGCCGGACTTCCGCCCGAACCCGAGGTCCGGGCACCGATGAAGATTTACCTGCGCGATGCCGGCGAACTGCCGACACTGCGTGCCAATATTCCCGCGGGCATTCCGGTGCAATTGCTTGAGGGCGACATTTGCCGCCGCGAGCTGCTGGTGGAGATCGAGGGTTGGCGGCACCCCTGAGTTGACCGCCGTCTAACCCAGGGTCTTCACGTAACACAGTGCATCCCCGCCATCTTCGTAGTAGCCGCGGCGGATGCCCTTCCGCAGATACCCGCGTGTCTCATAGAGGCGCTGCGCGGTTCGGTTGCCGGCCCGGACTTCCAGACGCATACCGACGCAACGGCGGCGTCGCGCAGCGGCTTCGGATGCGCGCAGTAGTGCAGCGCCGACGCCGCGGCCGCGGGCTTCCGGAGCGCTGGCGAGTGAGTAGAGGCGCGCGTTGCTGCTGCCCCGGCGAAAAAAAACCACCGCCGAGCCGAGCAGGCTGCCATTGTCCGTCGCCACCAGTACCAGCGCGCTTTCACTATCGATGTGGCGGCGGTACTGCGCCCGGCTGATCAGATCCGAGCGGAACGCCCGCTGCTCCAGGCGCAGCAGCGCCTCGAGGTCAACGGCATCGGCGCGGCGCACGTGGACATGGCCTGGGGGTTCTGGATCGACGGTCATCGGCACGGCGCGCACGGTAGTCACACACGAGCCCGGGCGCAAGCGCCCATGAACGACGGGCATCGATTGCCGCGCGGATGCTTGCCTCTGCCGTGCACTGTGCGACACTCTTGCCGCCCGCGCGCCGGTCCCCACCCACGCGGAACGTACGTACGCGCGAGGAAGCATGGCCAGGCTGGTCATAGTCGTCGAGAAACTCTCGGACTGGGGCTCATATTACCCCTCGGACAATGTCGTTTCCGCGAAGGACTACCTGCGCGAGCCGGTTGGTGGCGAGGAGCGTACGCATGTCATCAACCTGTGCCGCAACTACAAGTATCTGGGCACTGGCTACTACGTGTCGCTGCTTGGCGAGGCTCGTGGTCACCGGGTGATCCCCTCGGTGCGCACCATCAATGACTTGCGGCGGCGATCGTTGTACGGGCTCGACGTGGAGGATCTCAACCAGAAGCTCGCGAATTTCCTGCCCGCGGGCGGGCGGGATACCACGGACTTTGGGATCCTCGTTTATTTTGGCGAGACGTCTTACCCACAACTGCGCGAACTTGCGCGCGGCGTATTCGAGGCATTTCCTTCGCCGTTGTTGCGCATCGAGTTTGAAAGAGAGCGCATGTGGCGGATCAGCGCGATCAAGCCCATAGGGCTGCACACGCTGGATGATCCGCAGGAGGATGCTTTCGCGCAGGCGCTCGACAGTTTCTCGCGCAAGCTCTGGCATCGACCGCGTGCGCGGCGACTTTATCGATACGACATCGCCATGCTGGTCGACCATAACGAAGCGATGCCTCCATCCAACAAGAAGGCGCTCAAGAATTTCATTGCGGCGGGCAAGGAGCTAGGCATCGAAGTCGACCCGGTGGGCAAGGGCGATTACACGCGCTTGGCCGAATATGACGGGTTGTTCATCCGCGAAACGACGGCGCTGGATCACCATACCTACCGATTTGCGCACAAGGCGGAACGGGAGGGCATGGTCGTGATTGACGACCCTGCATCGATCCTCCGCTGTACCAACAAGATTTTTCTTCATGATCTCCTTCGCGCGAAGAAATTGGCAACACCCCGAACGGAAATCCTCTATCGAGATGATCCGCGCCAGCTGCGTGACCTGCCGACGTTGCTGGAATTCCCCATTGTGTTGAAGATTCCTGACGGTTCGTTTTCCCGAGGCGTCGTCAAGGTGGAGGATGCTGCCGCACTCGACAAGGCCGCCGCCGAGCTCTTCCAGCACACGGCGCTCGTCATCGCCCAGGAATTCCTGTTCACGCAATTCGACTGGCGCATCGGCGTGCTGAACCACGAGCCGCTGTTCGCGTGCCAGTACGCGATGGCGCGTGGCCACTGGCAGATCTACAACCATGGTGCGAAGGGCTCGGCGAAGAGCGGGGGTTTCAAGACGCTCTCGACGCGAGAGGCGCCGGCCGAAGTGATCAAGTTGGCGCTGCGGGCCACGCAACCGATAGGCGACGGCTTTTACGGCGTGGATATCAAGCAGACCAAGGAACGCACCGTGGTGATCGAGGTCAACGACAATCCTTCGGTCGACGCTGGCGTCGAAGATGCGTATCTCCGCGAAGATCTGTATGTGCGCGTCATGCAGGAATTCCTTCGCCGCCTCGAACGCAAGCGACTGGGCATCACCGCGTAGCGGCGTGGGGCCGCCGTCGATTCAGACGTTGTGGCGCTTGCCGCGGTAAGGTGCGTACCAAGCTCGAATCTGGGCGAGCTCTTGCTCGAGATCCGGTCCCATCTGCAGCAGCGGTCCGAGGCCAATCGTCTTGGACGGATAGTCGAAATAGACCAGCTGTACTGGCACGCCCGCGCCTCGGGCAATCTGCCAGAAGCCCGACTTCCAACGCTTGACCGGGCGCCTTGTGCCCTCGGGCGTTATGCCTAGCCAGAGACGGTCGCTTGCATTGAAGCGCTCCACCATCTGGTCAACTACGCCGAAGGCCTTGTTGCGTTGCACCGGGATCGAACCCAGCGCCCGCAGAAGCGGACCTGCTGGGCCACGATGCAGCTCAGCCTTGATCATGATTCCGATGCGCAGACCCAGAGCCGTCTTCATCAACAGGCCCCAGACGCCATCCCAAAACGAGGAATGCGGAGCGCCGATCAGAATCAGCTTGGGGACGTTGGGCAGTGTGCCCTCGAGGCGCCAACCTGCAGCCACGACGATGAACCGGCACAGCCTCCGCCACCACGCGCGCGTCGAACCCACGACGGGTACCAAGGGCGGTGGATTCGGGGGCAGCCTGCCGCTCATGCATCAAGGCCTGGTCGGCCTCTCGCCTGCTTGCGGCGTGCAGTCATGCGCTTGCTTTGCAAGCGTCGCTCAACCATCCCGCGCGGCGGTCGCGTGGCCTTGCGGATCGGAGGCGCCTCCAGGACACCCGCGATGATTGCAGCCAAACGCGCGCGAGCATCGTCGCGGTTTCGCGACTGTTCGCGGAAACGGCGCGCCTGCAATACCAGCACGCCTTCGCGATTGAGACGCCGGTCGCGCAGTGCGAGAAGACGCGCCCGCATATCCTCCGTAAGCGCAGCGGAACGCCTGATATCGAAACGCAACTCGACGGCACTTTCGGTGCGATTGACATGCTGACCACCGGGGCCGTCGGCGCGAAGGAACCGTTCTACAAGCTCATGCTCCGGGATTTGCAGGCCGGCACTCACGTTTAACATGGCCACCAGCATATCAGGACCCATGCCACGGACCCGGGCGCCCGCCAGGCGCACCGGGTCGGCCGCGAACAGGCGCGGCAAGCATGGGGTTCCCTACGGCGGCGCTATCAACAGCGAGGCACGCCGGCGATGAGCGGCGACTCGCCCGGGGCTTACCTAGCCTGCCTCGCCGGCCGGGTCCTTGTGCGACGGGACGCCGGCGTGCCGGCCTTCAGAAGCCTCCGCCATTGCTGCCTTGCGTGCGGGGCGGCATTCGCTGGCCGGCACCGGGACGGCCATTTTGATGGATCCTTCCGCGCTCAAGTGGAGGTGCAGGGGGGAGCTTCACGCCGCGTTCCTTCGCACGCTGCTGCATCTGCACATGGTGCTCGGCACGGATGCGGTCCCGCTCCTGGATCGTCTTGGCGGCACGCAGCCGCTCGCGATACTCGATCCGCTCGGCCGGCGTCATCAACTGACTTCCGTAAACCTGGCGCTGGTCGCGCTCCTGCACGTGTTCCTGCACCCGCAATTGCGCCTGCGTCTGCATCGCAGTCGCGGAAAGACTCGCAGCTGCCAGTGCGGACGCCAGGATGATGGATCGGTTACGCATGGGAATCCTCCGCGACGAAAAAGGCCGCCACGTGCGGCTGGTCCACTCTCGGGCGCGGGCACTGGCTCCTGCTTGACCGGAATCAAAAAGTGATAACAGCGTAATAAATCGTCGGGCCGATGTTCAGCGCCGCGACAGCTCCCTCGCTCAGCCTTGCGGCTTTCGTGGCCAGACGCGCCAGAATGCGACCAGGCCCCCTGTCGCCAGCACGACGGGCGCGAGCGGACTCCATTGCGGTCCGAGCAGTTGGGTCAACGCGGCGATGACGAGCAGGGTGGATCCCAGCAGGGATCCGGTCAACACCCGTTGCTGCGCGTGGCTACGCTCCGTGAGCTGCGCTGACTCCCGCGCTCGCATCTCCATCGTGCCACGGACGCTGGCGGCGGCCTCGAGCGTTTGCTGGAACAACTCGGGCAATCGCGGGGCCTGGCGGATCCATTCCGGCACACGCCGGCGCAATTCATGCAAAACGGCACGCGGTCCATGGCGCCGGCGAAGGATTTGCCGCAGCACCGGTTCGGCCACGGCCCAGATATCGATGTCGGGATCCAGCTGACGGCCAAGTCCCTCGATGTTCAGCAAGGTCTTCTGCAACAGGATCAGCTGCGGTTGCAGCGTCAGCTCATACTGGCGCGCGGTCTGAAACAGCTTCACCGTCACCTCGGCAATGGAGATCTGGCTCAGGGGCCGCGTAAAGTAGGGTTCGCATACCGCGCGAGTCGCCGATTCGAGCTCGTCGATGCGCACGCTCGATGGCATCCAGCCGGCAGCGACATGGAGTTCCGCGATGCGTCGGTAATCCCGCGTGAACAAAGCCATGAAGTTCTCGGCGAGCCAGTACTGGTCCGACTCCGGGAGAGAGCCCATGATTCCAAAATCCAGCGCGATGAAGCCGGCATCATCTGGATTCGTTGCGTCAACCCAGATGTTGCCGGGGTGCGCGTCGGCGTGGAAGAAGTTATCGCGGAAGACCTGCTCATAGAAAAGTCGCACGCCTTTGCGAGCCAGGGCCTTTCGGTCGACGCCTGCCGTGTCCAGCGCGGCGATGTCATCAGCGCCGATACCGTGTACGCGCTCCAGCGTCAGGACGCGGTCCGCGCTCCAATCCCAGAACACCTCCGGGACATAGAGGTCGTGTGCTGCATGGGCAAAATTTCGCCTGAGCAGGCTTGCGTTGGCCCCTTCTCGCTGGAGATCCAGTTCGTGTTCAAGCGTCTTTTCAATTTCAGCGACCACATCCAGGGGCCGAATTTTGTCGGCACGCGGGTGGTACCGTTGCACGAGACCGCCCAGCGCGCGCAACAATTGCGTGTCACGCGCGATGCGGGCATGGATGCCCGGGCGGAGCACTTTGACCACGACCTCGCGTCCGCCTGGCAACCGGGCGGCGTGGACCTGCGCAATCGAGGCGGATGCCAGAGGCTCCTCGTCGAACGCTGAATAGAGGTCGGCCACCGGTTTGCCCAGTTGCTGCTCGACCAGCGTGCGCGCCTGTATTCCCGGGAACGGTTCGACCTGATCGCGAAGCTTCGCCAGTGCGTCCGCCAGATCCGGAGGAAGCAAGTCGCGCCGGGTGGACAGCACTTGGCCGAACTTGACGAAGATCGGGCCCAGCTCGGTGAACGCAAGGCGCAGACGCTCGCCGCGCGGCAATCCAGCGGTACAGCCTTTCGCGCGAGGCAGCACCATTGCCAGCAGCGCAAGTGGACGATGGAGGCGAGTGCCTTCCGCAAAGACATGCAACCGCCACCGCAACGCAATCACGAAGACCCGGCCGAGGCGCGGTGCCGTCCCTAGAGCACTCATGGACGGGCCCGATTCAGGCGGGCGCGCAGCGCATCGAGCCGTGCGGCCAAACGCTCGCCGCGCTCGCGGAGCTTGTCGACGTCATCATTGAATTCGTCTATCTCCTCGCGCGCAGGCGTCAGTCGGGCTTCATCGCGCAGCCAGGCCGCAACGTCATCGGCTGCTCGGGGCGCCAGACGACGGACTTCCGCCAATGCGCGCACAAGGCCTCTAGCCAGGACCATGCCCAGAACGTCGCCAAAACGTTCGGTAAGGGCTGCCTCGAGGTCGGGTCGATAGTTGCGTGCCAGCTTCTCAAGGCGACGGGCCAAATCCGCATCACCCGCCAGGTTGACCGCGCCCGGGGGCAATGTTCCGTCGCGCTTGAGCGCCGCGGCGGCCAAGCTGGCGGGCCGTAGCCGGACCTCCAGTTCAGCGTCTTCGGCTGCACCCACATGAATCTGACCCTCGCGGACCGCGAGGCGCAATGCGAGAGGGGGCTGGGTGAGGTGCAACGTGACACTACGCCCTTCCAGGCCCGCGAGTGATACGTGTGCCTCGGGATCGAGCGCCAGAGTGCGGTTCAGCACCCGCTCCAGCACGTGGCCGAGCACTTGCCTGAGCCGTGATGGCAGCAGCGAATCGAGAGTGGGTTTGCTCATGCGCCGATTGTAGCGGCGCAGCCAATGTCATCGCTTCTCGAGCTCGTCAGGCAGCGCCCGCGAATTCAAATTGACGCCATGCCTCGTAGACGGTAATCGCCACCGCGTTGGATAGATTGAGGCTGCGGCTTCCCGCCACCATGGGTAGACGCAAGCATCGTTCGGCGGGCAGTGCATCGAGAACTTCCCGCGGCAGGCCCTTGCTCTCGCTGCCGAACAGTAGCGCGTCACCGGGTGTGAAGCGCGTCTGGTAGGGGCTGAGGCTCCCGCGCGTGCTCAACGCGAAGCAGCGCGGTTGCCCCAGCCGGTCGAGACAGGCGTCCAAGTGTTCATGGACGCGCACGTCGGCATAGTCCCGATAGTCCATGCCGGCGCGGCGGAGTCGGGAATCCTCGAGCCGGAATCCCAGCGGCTCGACCAAGTGAAGCGTGCATCCGGTATTCGCAGCCAAGCGCATCACGTTGCCCGTATTCGGCGCGATTTCCGGGTGGACCAGCACGATGTGCAGCACACGATTCCCGCAAGCCGTCTAGTTGCCGACGCTGGTGGGCGAAGGCAACGGCGGCAGATGAGGGTGGTAGTCGCGC
Organism: Pseudomonadota bacterium; assembly: GCA_021818335.1. Classification (GTDB taxonomy): domain Bacteria; phylum Pseudomonadota; class Gammaproteobacteria; order Xanthomonadales; family Rhodanobacteraceae; genus Metallibacterium. Next base: position 74,560 of record JAKAEJ010000003.1, read on the forward strand.
CAGGGCGCGGGCACGTAATGCGGTTGCGGATGCGCGGCAAGCTGCTGCATGGCAACCTGGACCGCGCGCTGCAGTTGTGGGTCTTGCCCCTTTCGCACCAGCGCTGGGTCTTGCCAGACGGTCACGTCCGGCGCAACACCGTGATTTTCGACCGGAAAATGCCCGTCCAGGCCCTCGACGGCGACACGCGGCGCCGTGATCCCGCCGCCGTCCATCAGTCTTGGATAGCCGCCGATGCCGACGAGCCCGCCCCAGGTGCGCTCACCAACGAGGGTGCCGATGTGGTCCATCTTGAAGTACCAGGGAAGCGCGTCGCCGCCAGACCCTGAAAACTGGTTGATCAGCATGACCTTGGGACCGTAAATGGCCATGGGAGGCGTCACCTGTGCGGGAGCCCAGCGCGTGACCACGAGCGACATCGGCCGGTCGAGCAGATTCTGGATGATGTAGTCGGATATATCGCCTCCGTGGTTGAAGCGTTCATCCAGAATGACCCCTTGCTTGTCGACCTGGGAAAAGTACATTCGGTTGAAATTGCGGTAGCCGCCCCAGCCGGTGTCCGGCAGGTACACATAACCAAGCTTTCCGCCGGAGAGCCGGTTGACCAAGGCTCGGTTGTGGTCGATCCAAGCGATGTTTCGCAGCAATCGTTCGCTGGGTATCGTCTTCACGACGATGGTGTGTGCTCCACGGCCGTCCGCATGCGGTGCGACGCGGAGGGTGACGTCCTTGCCAGCCAGATTCTCGAATGCGCGATAAAGATTCTCGTGCCCGCCCAGAGCCTGGCCGTCAACCGCCAGCAGGTAATCACCTGTCTTGACCGCCAGCCCCGGCTGCGCCAATGGCGCATAAGCGTCCGGATTCCATCGGCCCCCGCGGAAAATCCGGGTAATCCGGTAACGTCCATGTTCAATGGCGTAGTTTGCGCCAAGGAGCCCGACCTTGATATCGGCCATGCGCGGATGGTACCCACCGTAAATGAACATGTGGCCGACCGAAAGGTAACCCGTCATTTCGCGGAACAGGAAGCTCAGCTCGCTGCGGCTGGCAAGGCCCGGGAGATAGTGTGCGAACTCCACTTGCGCAGCGTGCACGTCAAGGCCGTCGTAACGAGGGTTGTAGAAAAACGCGCGTTCGATCCGCCAGGCATCCCGATACATCTCGGCCCATTCTTCGCGCGGCACGACGTAGACGCGCAATGCGCTGGTATGGAGGGGTTGCGGCTTCGCCTTGGGCGTGGTCTTGGCAATGAACCAATGCATGCCGCGCCGGAACAAGACCTGCTTTCCATCAGCGGCGACCTGAACGTTCGTAACGTCGGCCAGGAGCGGCTGGACCTTCCGATGTGCAAGGTCAAAAGCCAGCACCCGAACGGGCGTACCCCATGGGCGCGTGTCGCCTGGCATGATCACGCGGGGCGTTTGCTGCAGGATGAGGGTGCCAGGCGAACTGGCGGTAATCCGGGTGTAGCGACCTGCCGGTATGGGCAGCGCTACTGCGCGGCGCTCGAGGCCCGCTGGATCGATGCGAACGGCGGGTGGAACCAGTGTCCGGCGAGCCGTGCGCGCAGCCTTTCCGGCGGGGACCTCGAAGCCGGCATCGGGTGCCAGCGGCGAAGGCTCGTCATTTCGCAGCGTGGCCGCATAAACATGACGGGTCACCGGGCGATCCATGCCGGACATCTCCCACAGACCCGGAGTCAACCCGGTGTTCGTGCTCTCGGTGAAGTAAAGATATTGGCCGCTGGGATCGAATGCCGGACTGCGGACGTCGCTGGATCCATGGGTGACTTGCAGGCTGTGCCCGCTGGCCAGCGAGTAGAGTTCGACCGCATGGAGCCCATTCCTCAGGATTCGCGTGTAGGCAATCCAACGACTGTCGGGCGACCAGGCGGGGTGGAAATGCTGCAGCGTGGCATTGCGATTGATCGCGATGCGAACCGGATGCGGACGATGTGACTCGAGGTTCACGAGCCACAGGTCCAGTTTCTGATCGCCGAACACCAGCTTGTGGCTGTCGGGTGACCATGCAAGCCCGTAGTAGAAGGCATCGGGCTGGCCGAGCGCGATGATCCGTGGCGATCCATCGCCATTCGCAGCGCGTATGCAGAGGTCGTACTCATGGTCGTGGTCGGCGAAGTAGGCAACCGATCGACCATCCGGCGAGTAGGCCGGATCACGGTCCATCACATCGGGACTGTGGGTGAGATCGAAGACGCTCCCGTGCTTGCTGGGCACGGATAGCAGGTCGCCGTGGGCCTCAAAGATCGTGCGCAGTCCGTGTGGCGAAATGCTGCTGCGGACAATCTGTTTCGAGACATTTTCATAGCGCGGCCGCAACTGCGGCAGGTCACCGGCGACCGTGACAGGCACCGCGCGCGAAGCGCCCCGTGCGAAGTCAAAAACATGGAGCTGCCCGAACTGGGAATAGACGATGCCACCCGGGCCCGCGCTGGCGGAGGTGATGTCGAACCCGGTGTTGTTGATTTCGCGATCGACTGCACCCGTGTGCGTATCGTAGGCAAAGAGCGTGATGGGGCCATCGCGGTCGGACAGGAAGTACACGGTGTTGCCAACCCACATCGGGTCGAAGTTATTGGCATTGTCGTCGGGTATGCGGATGACGCTGGAGTCGGACAGCCGCGCCAGCCAGACCTGGGTGTGCTGACCGCCCTTGTAGTCTTTCCAGAACGCCTCCCACTGGAACTCGGGGACGTAGGCCAAGTGCCGGCCACCGCGGGAGAAGGAGCCTTCTTCCGCCATGGGGAGGGGCAACTCCTGGGGGAAGCCGCCGGAAATCGGCACCGTGTAAAGCTGGTCCGGATCAGAATAGCTGTAGCGGTGCGAGCGAAACAGCACCGACCGACCATCGGGAGTCCAGCCGACGGCCACGTCGGGCCCGGGATAGTAGGTCAGGCGTTTGGGCACGCCACCCGTGGCTGACACAACATAGACGTCCGTGTTGCCATCGTAGGTGCCCGTGAAGGCAATCATCGAACCATCCGGCGAGAAAAAGGGCATGGTCAGCATGTCCATCCCGCTGGCGAGTACGTGCGCGGCCCCGCCAGCCCGCGGCACCTCCCAGAGCTCGCCTCCATACTCGAAGGCGATCTCCGTCTTCGACATCGTCGGATAGCGCAGCAACAGCGGCTGAGGCGAAGCGGCTGCAGCCGCTCGCGTGCCGACCAACCACATCAACGCAACTGCGGCCAGATTGGCTAGCTGCCGGAATCCTGTGCTCTTGCCCATGTCGACCCCCGAAATCGATTGCGCATGGAGTCCCGCGACGCGGAGGATGCGCCTACAGGGAGACTGGAATGCGCCAGTGAAGTTCCCGCGTTGCCAGCCCCTAACCCGGGTGAAGTGGCCGCCACCCAGTCCCGGGTTGGCTCGCGCATCTCGCCCAATTTCGCCACGTGATTCGAATTCCAGCCTCCTCTGATGCAGGATCGGGATCCAACGATTTACCCGCCAGCGGACGCGAGTGGATCCAACCGGCCCTTGCATCCAGCTCGATGAGGGGTCGGACTAGACTCCGGACAGACTGCCGAGGGAGCCTGCCGCAATGCGATCGATTGTCCTCGCCCTGTTCCTTGCCGCGACCGCCGTGGTTCGTCCCTGTGCGGCACGGGCCGTCCCGATCGCGGATCGGCCGGACGTGCATGCGACCTACCGGGCCGAGCACGCAGGCGTTGCGACTGAGCTAGGCACCTTGGACGGCGTCCCTTTCCGGATTGATGTGCCAAGGGATTGGGGCCACCGTCTTGTCGTCTATTACCACGGCTACTCGCTGGAGCCCGTCCGATACGACGCGAGTGCGGAACAACCATGGCTGGCGCCAATCCTGGCGCGTGGCTTTGCGGTCATCCAGTCGGCCTATGGGCAGACTGGATGGGCGCTTCAGAGCGCCATCGCCACGACGGCGCAGTTGCGCGACTACTTCATTGAGCGCCACGGCCGGCCGAAGGAAACCCTGCTGGTCGGCGCCTCCATGGGCGGCGCACTGGCGGCGCTGACCATCGAGAGCGATCCGGCCCATTATCGCGGCGCGCTCGTCTTGTGTGGCGCGATTGCGCCGAGCTGGGAACTAACCCAGCGACAGTTCCGAATGCTCGCAGCGTTCGCCTACTATTATCCAGGCATCTTGCCACCGCTGGACCCTGTGCCGGCCAGCTATGCGCCCACGTCGGCGGTCACCCAGCGAATTGCCCGCGCGCTTGCCGCGCATCCGCATCGCTTCGCTGACCTGCGAGCGATCTGGCACGTCGGCACGCCGCAGGACATGCCGGGCGTCATCGCCTTCGCCACGGCGCTGGTGCAGCGAGCCCAGGAACAGGCTGGCAGCAACCCCTTTGGCAACGCGGGCTACGTCTACCTTGGCACAAGCGATGACGCGGCACTCAACGCCGGTGTCCGACGCTATCGCGCCGATCCAGCGGCCGTGGCCGAACTTCTGAGGAATTACACGCCCACGGGGCGTCTGCTGCGGCCGATGCTGGAGCTGCATGATCTTGCCGATCCGTTGGTCCCAGCCGATAGCGTCGAGGCGTATGCGGACCGCGTGCAGCGGGCCGGGCACGCCGGGAAGTTCATCCAGCAGTATGTTGCCGCGGAAGGCCACTGCGTATTCAGCGGTGGCCAAGTGGGTCGGGCATTCGATGAATTGACCCGCTGGGTCAACCTCGGGGAGCGTCCAGGATCGGGCCTGTTGCCCTCGAGACTGCCAAGGGTGCAGCAATGACAGGGGCCACGTGGCCACGTCCCATTGCAGCGAATGCCGCCGGCTGCCCGCGGCGAACCGCAGGCTGCCGCGATGGCATGGCGTCAATCGGCGCGCTTCACTGGCTACTTAGTTCCGCGGGGGCGCGCCCTTGTCGTCTGGGCGCTTGAGGCGAATCAGTGCCGAAATGTCCTCGTCGGCATGGCCCGTGGCCATCAGTGAGGCATAGTCCTCCAGTGCCTTGTCGACGACGGCGTGATCGACCCCGGCGCTCCGAGCCATGCGCTGGACAATGGCCAGGTCCTTGTGCAGCAGGCCCAGCTTGAAGCCGACATCGAACTCGCCGCGCAACATCGATGCGCCTCGCTTTTCCAGGAACCAATTGCCTGCGGCTCCGGCGGCGAGTGTTGGGAGGAGTCGTTCGGATTCGAGGCCCAGCGATTCGCCGAGGGCCAGCCCCTCGCACACCGCCGCGGCGATGCCTGCAACCAGGACCTGGTTGACGGCCTTGGTCGCCTGTCCACTTCCGCAGGATCCCATCCAGGTAATCTTTGCGGCGTAACAATCGAGTAGCGTGCGTACGCGGTCCAGGACGACTTCGTCGCCGCCGACCATCATCGAAAGCCGGCCATTGCGTGCGCCTTCGACTCCGCCGGATACAGGCGCGTCGAGGAAATGGGCGCCGACTCTCGCTAGCCGCGCTGCTGCTTGGCGTGCCGTATCGGGGGCCACGGTACTGTGGTCGATGACGACCGCGCCCGGTCGCAGGCCTGGGAGCAGGTCGTCGATGCATCCAAGGACATCGGCGTCCGCGGTCACGCACAAGGCGACCACGTCGCAACGCGAGGCAAGCTCCGCGAGGGTGGCCGGCGCTTCGATGGTCAGCTCCGTGGCCAGCGCCTGGGCCTTGATCCTATTTCGGTTGCCTACCGCAGCCAGCCGCCCGTGTGCGTGCAAGTGGCGCGCCATGGGCAGGCCCATGGCGCCAAGTCCGATGAACCCTGCGTCGCGTCCGGTCATGCTTGAATCTCGCAATTGAAATGGTAGGTCAGCGCGGGACAACCCGCGGTCGAGACTGCGCATTGTGCGCGAAGCCGGTGCGGGGTTTCCATCAGCGCAATGGCGCATGGGATGATCCGACCATTCCCGCCGCAATCCGCGGTCCGCGTGGGAGGTTGGCCATGCCGTGGATCCATAGCATCGACGAAGACCGCGCCGAAGGTGCGATGGCCGACTTTTACGCTGACCTTCGAATGCGGCGGGGCAGCCCTACCCCCATCCTGGCGATACAGGGATTGAACCCCGAGGCGTTGCGGAAGCACCTGGATTTGTACCTGCACTTGATGTTCGTCCCAGGGGGATTGCCGCGTGATGAGCGCGAGCTGATCGCGGTGGTCGTTTCGGCAGCGAACGGTTGCGCATATTGCGTTTCGGAGCACATGGAGCGCCTGCGCCACTATGTCGACGACGTCGATGAACTGGCCACCATCGTCGACCAGCCCGAGCAAATAGCCGACGAGCGCCAGCGTGCCATCGCAGCGTATGCGCGCAAGCTGACGCTTGCGCCAGCTTCGATGCGTGCCACCGATGTCGAGTCGCTTCGAGAACGCGGTTTGGGTGATCCCGAGATCCTGCACGTCAATCTGATCAGTGCCTACTTCAACTTCGTGAACCGGATTGCCCAAGGCCTTGGCGTCGGCCAAGAAGAAGCCTGAGCCCGGTCAGCTGCCCCTTTCATCCGCACCAGCGCCAGCCGCGGCCCGGGTGAGACGGTCGCGAACACCCGCCCACTGCTGCGATTCAGGTGGCTTTTCGACGTACAGTTGGCGCGCACCACGTGCATCAAGGATCCGCAGCGCTGCGTAGAGGCCCTTCGCATAGCCCGTGGCTTCGGCCGGCAGGCGCAGGCCCGAGCCTGCCGGCGGATCGGCACTCCAGGTCAGCCAGAGCGCGTCGGGACCCGTATCGAGAAGGCGGAACGCGCTTGCATCAACAAGCTCCAGCGGCGTTCGCGGAGCATAGTGCGCGGGGAGTCCGCCTGGCACGCGGGGGCTACCGGCTTCCGCCGTGCTCGCCACGGGCGTGTCCAGGACAGCCTCGAGCATGGGGACGGTTACGGCACCCGGGCGCAGGATGCGCGGCGTATTGGTGCTGACGTCGAGAATGGTCGACTCGATGCCCACAGCGCATGCTCCGCCGTCAAGCACGCAGGCTACGTCGTCGCCGAATTCAGCGCGAACGTGCTCGGGCATCGTCGGGCTGATCCGGCCAAACCGGTTGGCCGATGGCGCGACGACGCCCGACCCGAAGGCGATCAATACCTTTTGCGCCAGGGGATGCGCCGGCACCCGCACCGCTACGGTCTCCTGACCGCCGGTGATCGCATCGAGTACATGCTCGGCACGGGGCAAGACCAAGGTGAGGGGGCCTGGCCAGAAGCTCGCGGCCAGTGCCGTTGCCCAGGGTGACACGACGCGAGCCCAACGACCGAGCTGTGCTGCCGAAGCAATATGCACGATCAGCGGGTGGTTGGCGGGGCGACGCTTGAGCGCGAACACTCGTGCAACGGCGGCGGGATTGGTTGCGTCTGCGGCGAGACCGTAGACCGTCTCGGTTGGCAGGCCGATTGCATCGCCGCGGCGGAGCGCGCTGACCGCTTCCTCCACGTCGCACGTTGGAATGGCCTTCATGGTTCCGCGGCCACGACCGAATCGAGGTAGGTGTACCCGGCCAGGCCCTCTTCAAGGGATGCGAGAAGCGATGCGGCTTGTTGTGCTGGAACGCCGGCGTCCTGAAGGCGAGCGGCGTACGTGGAGCGAAGAGCCGCAAGGTCGTAGCCGACATATTCGAGCATCAGCGCCGCACTGTCGCCACGGCGGTGATGGCTGAGTACGGCCTTTCCGTGGCTGTCAATGCTGACATTCACGGCATCCGTGTCACCGAACAGGTTGTGGATGTCACCGAGGGTCTCCTGATACGCACCGACAAGGAACACGCCCAGCAGGTACGGCTTGCCCGACTGCAGTTCGTGGAGCGGCAGGCTGACGTCGACTCCGCCGGCATCAACGTATTGATCGATGCGGCCGTCGGAGTCGCATGTAAGGTCGGCAATGACGCCTCGGCGCGCCGGGCGCTGGTCCAGTCCATCCAGTGGCACGATAGGAAAGACTTGGTCAATGGCCCAGACGTCAGGGATCGATTCGAATACCGAGAAATTGAGGAAAAACTTGTCCACGAGTTTGGCGTCGAGTTCGTCCAGCAACGAGCGGTGAGCTCGTTCCTGCGGGTCCAATCGCCTTTGGACAGCCGTCGCAAGAGCGTGGAAAAGATCATCGAGTGCTGCGCGGTGCGCGAGGTCAAGCTGACCCAGCGCGAACATGGCGAGGCCTTCGGCGTGGTGTTGCTGTGCCTCCAGGTAGATCTCGGTTGGCGGCCGTGTATCAAGTGCCTCGAGCAGGGCGTGCAGGTGCCGCAGCACCGCGGGCACATTGCCGTGCGGCATATGGCGCGCGCCGTGCGGCGACGGTTCCACTTCACTCACGTTGGTGACCAGGACTGCATGGTGTGCCGTCATGGCACGTCCTGCTTCCGTGACGATATTGGGTGGTGGCAGGCCTTCCGCCACGCAGAGCTCGGCCAGCGGCTGCACGATGGCGAGCGCGTACTGTTCAATTGCGTAGTTGATCGAACAGTACGAACGAGAGCGAGTCCCTTCGTAGTCGACGCCCAGACCGCCGCCGACGTCGACCCAGCGCAGAACGACGCCAGCGCGAGCCAGTTGCGCGACGTACTGGGCTGCCTCTCGCATGCCCGAGGCAATGTCCCGCAAGTTGGACAGTTGCGAACCCATGTGGAAGTGCAGCAACTGCAAGGTTGCGCCGAGGCCTGCGGAGCGCAGGCGCGCTAGCAGGTCGAGCAATTGGCGCGGGGTCAGGCCGAACTTGGCCTTGTCACCGCCGGTGTTCTGCCACTTTCCGACGCCGAGTGTCGCAAGTCGCACGCGCACGCCGAGCAATGGCGCTATGCCCAGCGCGGACGACTCCCGGATGACGTGTTCAAGCTCGGAGGGCTTCTCGATCACGATGACCACGTCAAGTCCCATGCGACGGCCGATCAGCGCGAGTCGGATGTATTCGGCATCCTTGTAGCCATTGCAGACGACCAGGCTGCCCCGCTTCGCAATTCCAAGCACGGCAAGAAGCTCGGGCTTGGACCCGGCTTCAAGGCCGAAGTTGGCGGGATCGCCACCAGACGCCAGTTCACCAGCGACGCCTCGTTGCTGGTTGACCTTGATGGGGTAGACGGCGGTGTAGCCACCGGCGTAGGCGTGCGCCTCCATTGCGGCGGCAAATGCCTGATGCAGGCGTTGCCGGCGGTCGTGAAGTATGCCGGGGAAGCGCAGCAGCAGCGGCAGACGCATTCCGTCTGCACGTGCAGCCGCGACTGCCTCGTTGAGCGCAAGTCTTGGCCCATTTCCGCCCCGCGGGCGTGCAACGACACGACCGGCGTCGTCAATGTCGAAGTAGCCATCGCTCCAATAGGGGATGGCATAGGTATGGCGTGCGGCCTCGCGGTCCCAGCGCTCGGTCATTGCAGGTCCTCCAGATGCACGACGTTCCACGGTTGCCGACCACGGCTCTGGGTTGCCCATGTGAATGCCGGGCTCGAAGCGGCGCCGTGGTCGTGCAGCCATGATGGCCGGGGCGGTAGAGCAGTCGAAGCGGCCGGCGCTAGGGCGTCCAGTCACGACCCGGCACCTTCCAGCTCTGGCGCCGGTTTACGACACATTGTAGCGCTTGCGCAATGATCGCAAGCTCGGGCGTGGCAGCAAACGGCGGGCAGATACAATCGCCCTCCTTTCGGCGAGATCCGGTCATGAGCGAAATGTGGTTCACCGAGCAGCATGCCCCCAGCGGGTCCTCAGTCGGCTTTCGCGTGCGGGCCAAGCTCCATGAGGAAACAACACCCTTTCAAACGATCGCCATCTACGACAGCACGGACTGGGGCCGTTTAATGGTGATTGACGGTTGCATGATGGTGACCTCACGCGACAATTTCCTCTACCACGAAATGATGGTGCATCCTGCGCTCTATACCCACGGCGCGCCTCGTCGCGTTGTTGTCATCGGCGGCGGTGACTGCGGCACGTTGCGCGAGGTACTTCGGCACGCGGAGGTCGCGCGTGCTGTTCAGGTGGAAATCGACGAGCGCGTCACCCGCCTGGCTGAAATCCATTTTCCGGAACTCTGCGAGGCCAATGCAGATGCGCGTGCCGAATTGCGCTTTGACGACGGTGTCCGCTATATCGCCGAGATGGTCCCGGGATCGGCTGACGTCATCATTGTCGACTCGACGGATCCAGTCGGCCCGGCGGAAGGCCTGTTCAACGAGGCCTTTTACCGGAGTTGCCACCGGGCATTGGGCGAGGGAGGCCTTCTTGTTCAGCAGTCGGAGTCACCCATCGCCCACCTGGAGCTGATCCGGGCCATGCGCACAGCCATGCGCAAGGCCGGGTTCCGTGCGATGGCCACGTTGCCGTTTCCGCAGCCCTGCTATCCCACGGGCTGGTGGAGCTGCACCATGGCCCGCAAAGGGCCGAACCCGTTGGATGTGTTTCGGGCGGCAGATGCAGATGCGAGGACGTTTCCGACACGCTACTACAACAGTGGCGTGCATCGCGCAGCGCTGTGCCCACCCGAGTTTCTGCGCGTCGCGCTCTCGGAAAGCTGAGGAGTTGCCGTGCAGCCGGCAGCCTCAACCTTTGCGTTTCTGCTGCTGCTCATCCTCATCGGCCGCGTGATGGCCTGGCGGAACCTGTTGCCAGAGCGAGCTGCAGACACGCTCAATCTGGTGGTCTTGTACGTCAATTTGCCGGCGACGGTCCTGCTTTATGCCTCGCGGCTGGAGCCCAGTCGATCGCTGCTGTCGGTGGCGTCATTGCCTTGGCTTCAGCTGGTGGTCGCGGCCATGCTGGTGCTCGGGCTATCGCGCGCCTTCCGCTGGCCTCGCGCGGTGGAGGGTGCGCTGTTGCTGACGGTTCCGCTTGGCAACACATCCTACTTGGGCTATCCACTGACCCGGGCACTGCTCGGCGATCCCGCACTGCCTTTTGCGGTCGCCTATGACCAGTTCGGGTCGTTCCTGATTCTCTCCACGTATGGCGTTGTCATCATTGCGCTCTATGGCCATGGCGTTCATCCGCGGCCGTGGCATATCCTCCGGCGCGTCCTGACGTTTCCAGCCTTTCTTGCGCTGCTCGTGGCCTTGGCAATCGCCCCTGTGCAACTGCCCCGCGACCTGACGGCGATGCTGCAGCCGCTTGCTACAGCGTTGCTGCCCATGGTTGCCCTGGCAATCGGCCTGCAACTCAGGCTAAGAATCGATCGGGCCCAGGTGCCGGCGCTCGGCGCAGGCCTTGCGCTCAAGCTCTTGGCGCTGCCGGCATTAGCCCTTCTACTCATGCCGTTGCTTGGCCTTCATGGGCCAGCCGCGCATGCGGCACTGCTGGAATCGGCGATGGCACCCATGATCACGGCCGCAGCCCTCGCCTCGATGGCCGGTTTGGCACCGCGGTTGGCTGCGGCCATGGTGGGGTATGGCGTCGTGTTACTGGCGCCATTGTTGCTCGTCCTGACCGGCCTGGGCCTGCTCAGATGAGCCAGGCGACATTGTGGGGTGGCGACGCGGCGTTCAGTCGGAAGCGGCACAATGGGCCATCAGTCCCTCACTTGGCGAGCACTCCCATGGATCGAATCCCGAGGCGGTTATGGACATTGGGCATCCTCGCCGCCTTGCTAGCGGCCGGCACCGCCGTCGCGGAAACCGGCGCGGCGCCTCATTCCGTGGGTGCGCCCCCCGCGTCGCGGTCGGTATTGGCGCAGTTCGAGCATGATGTCCTCAGCATCACGGCACTGCGGGGCGAGCCCGATCGGCTAGCCGGCGCCGCGGTGTTGGCACGAGCCGTTTCCGATCTGCCTCCGGTGCTCACATACAAGGCCTTTCTGGCCCGCGCGCAGTCGCTCCCCGATGCTGGCGCAGCGGTTCAGTGGGTGGCTTTGGGTAACTGCGGGAATGTCGGACCTGAACCCGAAGATTGCATCAACACGGCGGCGCTGCGGAAGCTGCAGCGGCTTGCGCCGGACAATGCGGCCGTGTGGTTGTTGGCGTTCGACCGCGCGCGACAGCGCGGCGACGGAGCGGCTGCACGGATTGCCCTGGCTCGCGCCGCCAAAGGCACCGAGTTCAGCACGTACTACGGGATTCTGCTTCGATCCGTGTTGCAGACTGCGCGCGCGCTGCCCATGCCGCCTGCACTTGCGCAGGAACTTGGGGGTTCCCCGGGGAACGCCTATGCCGCCACGTACCTGCTGGCCGCAGGCAATGTGATGTACCTGCCGACGCCAGCGCTGACACCCGTGTTTGATGAATGCAAGGATCCCGGGCAAGACGCCACGCTGCGGCAGCAATGCACGCAGGTCGCCCATCTGATGGCATGGGGCGACACGATCATCGCGCGTGCAGCTGGATTGGCGCTGCAGGAGCGTCTGGCGACGCATCAGGCTGCGCGCCAGGGTTATGCGGCGGCGCGCCGCGCGCTGGCGTGGCAGACGCACCAGTTTGCCGTGCAAGTCTTGCGGTCGCGACACGATCCCGCGTTGGCCGCGAAGCTCGTGCAACTGGTGCTTGAGGGGGGGACGGAGAACTCCATCCAGATCGCTCTGTTGCGCGAAACAGGCGTTCCGACGACGCCCCCGCCGAACTGGAAAGGCTGATGGCTGCCATCCCGCTGTCTCGGTGATCGGGCGCGAGGGTTGAGCGACGAGGCGCGTGGCTTCTGGCAGGAGCGCGGCAATGCCGTGCGACGGGAGTCGACGGCACCGCCGTGCCCTGACCAGTCCTGGCTGCCCGTCCGGCGATCCGCGCAGCGGAGCCCTGCAAAGGAGGGCTACCTATCCCGCTCTATCCCGATCCCGCGTTAGCGCCCGCATTCAGCATTCAGGAAGCGGGCTGGCATGCGGGCGCTGACCGCTCAATTCGATTCCTTGAGAGCGATGGCGCTGATCCCGGCGCCAGCAAGCTGGCGCTTGACGCTCTCGAGTTCGGCGGCAGTGGCGTAAGGCCCGAGGCGAACGCGGTACCACGTCTGATTGCCGATCTGCACTTTTTGGACATGCGCAACAAAGCCCTGAAGAGCCAGCTTGGCCTTGGCAGCCTGTGCGTGGGCGTCTTCGGGCCATGCGCCAACCTGCAGCAGATAGCCGCCCTGTCCGCCGGTTGCAGGGCCCACCTGGGCCGGGATGACCCGGGTGCTTGCGACGGCGGGTGCCGTTCGACTGCCGCCCGCGGTATGGGTACTGGATGCGGGAGCGGGCTGCTGCTGCTCTGCCTGCGCCTTGGCGCGAAGCTCGGCGTCAGGAATGACAACCTCCTTGCCCGGTAGCACTTGATAGAAGTCGAAGCTGGGCTTCTTCGTCGTACTTGCATCAGCAATGCCCTGCTCACCCGGCCCCGGAGCACTTGCGTTGGGATTGGCTTCCGGGCCTGCATTGGTACGCAGGCTCGGGATCCAGCCCCGGTGTGCGACGTAGCCCATGGCGGCAAGTCCAGCCAGGAACCCAATGCACAGCAAGGCCCACGCTGGCATGCCATTGCGCCGTACGGCGGGCTTCTTGCGCTTCTCGGCCATCACATCTGCTCCGGGGCGCTGACGCCCAGCAATTCAAGCCCATTGCGTAGCACCTGCTGTGCCGCGCGCGCCAGCAACAGCCGCGCATTACGCAATGCAGCCTCCTCGACGAGGAAAGGTTCGCTGTTGTACCAAGTGTGGAATGCATAGGCGATCTCGCCAAGATACTGCGCAATCTGGTGAGGCTCGAGTGACTGCACGGCGGCCTGCACGACTTCCGGGTATCGCGAAATCTCCCACATCAGTGCCTGGGCCTGGGCGCTCGCCAGCAACGCGAGTGCCGCGTCTCCCTGGTCAGGATCGTGCGTCAGCCCGCGCTCGCTTGCCTGGCGCATCACACTGGCGATGCGTGCGTGCGCATACTGAACGTAGTAAACCGGGTTGTCGTTGTTCTGTGCGCGCGCCAGGTCGATATCAAACGTGAGCTGGGAGTCGGCCTTTCGGGCGGCCAGGAACCAGCGCGTCGCATCTCGGCCGACTTCCTCAATGAGATCGCTCAGGGTGACATAGCTACCCGCGCGCTTCGACAGCTTTACCTCCTCGCCGCCTCGCATCACAGTGACCATCTGGTGCAAAACGTACTCAGGATAGTCGACCGGTATACCGGCTTCGAGCGCTTGCAGCCCAGCTTTTACGCGGGCCAACGAGCCATGATGGTCGGCCCCCAGTTCGGTGATGGCACGCTCATAACCCCGCTGCCACTTGCTCAGGTGGTACGCGACGTCCGGCACGAAGTAGGTATAGCTGCCGTCCGACTTCCGCATCACGCGGTCTTTGTCGTCACCGAAATCCGTCGACCGCAGCCAAAGTGCGCCTCCCTCTTCGTACGTGTGCCCATGGGCAACCAGCTGTCGCACGGTCTCCTCGACCTTGCCTTCCGAATAGAGGGAGGACTCTAGAAAGTAAACATCGAATCGCACGCCAAATGCTTGTAAATCGCTGTTCTGCTCGCGGCGTAGCCAAGCAACCGCGAATTTGCGCACGGATTCGAGGTCATCGGGGTTGCGCGACGCGACGACCGCGTGGCCGTCGATTTCGACGGAGGCGCCAGCCATGAAGGCCTGCGCGACTTCAACGATGTAGTCGCCGCGATAGCCATCGGCAGGCCATGCTGGATCTTCCGGTCCCTGGCCGAGCGCACGCGCCTGCACCGACCGCGCCAGATTATCGATCTGCGCGCCGGCATCGTTGTAATAAAACTCGCGCGTTACAGACCAGCCCCCTGCCTCGAGAATCCGCGCGATTCCGTCGCCAAGTGCCGCGGCGCGGCCGTGTCCGACGTGGAGTGGTCCGGTGGGATTGGCCGAGACGAACTCGACGCCTACATGACGCCCCTGCCCTTCCTGATTGGTTCCGTACTTTCGGCCTTCAGCCAGCACGCGACGCAGTTCGGCGTGCCAAGCGGCAGGTGCCAAAAACAGGTTGATGAACCCCGGCCCGGCGACCTCGGCGCGTGCCAGCAAGCCATGGCGTGGCAACACAGCCACCAGAGCCTCGGCGAGCTCACGCGGGTTGGCCCTCGCCGGCTTGGCGAGCAGCAGGGCGAGATTGGACGCGAAATCACCATGGGCGCGCGTCTTGCTGCGCTCCAACGCGTAATCCACCGCGGTCATGGCGGGTACACGACCCTCGCGCACCAGCGTGGCGAGGGCTTGATCCAGCAGAGTGCGTAGCAGGAGTTTCACGTCGATCTGGGTGGCAGGGACAAACGCCGAATGCTAGCAGTTTGCGCCAGCTTGCCGGCCGACGGGCGCTCCGGTCGATCTGTGGATAAGTCTGTGGGTGTTCCGGAATGGCCCTTCGTGAGGGGTACTTCGGGAAGTCGCTGAGCAGGCATTCGCAAAAAAACATCCTGCATAATCAATCATATACGAAGCCAATCAGTGAAATTGCTTTGGCATATGCCGGCAATTGGTCAATTTGGCGGCGTGTGAACAACTTCCTTCGCATCCGTCATTGGCTTGTCATGGGGCCGGGATAAAGTTCAGGCGTTGCACAGACTTCTCCACTGTGCAGCATGGGGCAATCGACATTGGGTGCAGGACGCTCCTGGCGCGGCGTGATGGCCCGCGCCAATTTTTTTGGGGGGTACCGCTTTGTCGAGGCGAGGCCATGGCATGCGGCGATCGCCCGCTTCGGCCAGGTCGTCCGGACGCCTGTGGCGCAAGGTCATCGAGCCGATCCGCCGAGCCAGTGGCCGGACGTCTCCCGGAGGGTCCCGCAGCCTTGACTCAATCGGTCAGCTTCGTGCCTGGTCGCTGCGCCCGCCTGACCGGGCGACAGGGCGCAGCCGTGACAGGCACTCTCGTCGTCTGGCCAGGCTTGGGCCGATCGGCACCTATCCGTGCGTTCGCGCAAGCGTCCTGACCAGGACCTGCTGGCGGTGGGGGCCGGTGCCGCATCCGGTAAGCTTGGCCCATGTCCTGATGCGGAAGGCGGCAATGATGGCTCACGATCATAACGTGCACCTCGGCCCCGATCTGGAGGCTGCGTGAGCGGCTTGCCGCGCCGTCTTGTTCTCGGTATCGGCGGGGGCATCGCCGCCTACAAGGCGTGTGAGCTCGTCCGGCGGCTGAAAGAGCGGGATGTGGACGTGCGTGTCGTGATGACTGCCGGGGCTGAGCATTTCCTGGGAGCCGCCACCCTGCAGGCGCTCTCGGGACAACCCGTGCGGACAAGCTTGTGGGACGCCAGTGCCGAGGCGGCGATGAGTCATATCGAGCTGGCACGGTGGGCCGACGCCGTTCTGGTCGCGCCTGCAAGCGCCAACGTGCTGGCCCGCTTGGCCCATGGGTTTGCGGATGATTTGCTGACGACCTTGAGCCTCGCCGCAAGCGATCGCCCGCTGTGGCTGGCCCCAGCGATGAATCGGCTGATGTGGGCTCATCCGGCGACCCAAACCAACGTGGAACTCTTGCGCGCGCGAGGTGCGCACGTTCTCGGCCCAGCCAGTGGAGAGCAGGCTTGTGGTGAGGTCGGCGAGGGCCGAATGTTGGAGCCTGAAGCGATCATCGCTGCGCTGTCGATATTCGAGGCGCCGCAGATGCTCGCAGGGCGTCGCGTGCTGGTGAGCGCCGGGCCGACGCATGAGGATCTGGATCCCGTTCGATTCCTTGGCAACCGCAGTTCCGGGCGCATGGGATTCGCCCTGGCTGAAGCCGCGGCGGGCATGGGTGCCGAGGTCACCTTGGTCGCCGGCCCTGTGGCATTGGCGACGCCGGCCGGCGTCGATCGCATCAATGTCCGCAGTGCGCGGCAGATGCATGCCGCGATGCTCGAGCATGCGCCCGGCATGGATGTGGTGATTGGCGCGGCGGCGGTAGCCGACTACCGTCCGGAACAGCGGCAGACTCGAAAAATCAAGAAGCAGGATGATCGATTTACAGTGACTCTGGTGAGAAATCCCGACATTCTTCTGGATCTCGCAGCCTTGTCGCCGAGGCCCTATCTGGCGGGCTTTGCCGCGGAGACGGAAGCGCTTGAGGACAATGCGCAGTTGAAGCTCCAAGCGAAGGGTCTCGATTTGATCGCAGCCAACCTCGTGGGCGAAGGACTTGGCATCGAGACGCAGGACAATGCGCTCAGCGTATTCTGGCGAGGTGGCAGTACCGTACTGCCCCGTGCGCCCAAAACCGACCTTGCCGTGTCGCTCCTGCGGATTGTCGCAGGGCAATTGGCGGCGAAAGGGGGGCGGGGAACATGATCGACGTGCAATATCGCGTACTGGATGCGCGACTGGGTGATTCGATACCGCTGCCCAGTTATGCGACTCCGGGCAGTGCGGCGATGGACCTGCGCGCGGCGCCGGAAGCGGAACTGACATTGGCGCCTGGCGAGAGCGTGCTGGTTCCCACCGGCCTGGCACTTCACATCGGCGACTCGGGTTGGTGTGCCTTGGTGTTGCCCCGGTCCGGATTGGGCCACCGCCACGGTCTGGTTCTGGGCAATCTAGTCGGATTGATTGACGCCGATTACCAGGGACCTTTGATGATTTCGTGCTGGAACCGGGGAATGGCGCCGTTTACCATTGCGCCGGGGGATCGCATCGCGCAGCTTTTGCTGATGCCTGTGGGACGTGCCCGACTGATCGCGGTCGACGCATTCGAGGCCAGCATGCGCGGGACGGGCGGATTCGGCTCAACAGGTGTGGGCTAGCGCGAGGACAGTGCGCATGAAATTGCCGCGGCATTCACCCGGTACGGCGCGCGCACGGTGGCACGCGGTGCTCCGTATTCCGGACCTGCGAAGGGTTTTGCCGTTGGCCGGCGCCACGGTAGCGCTCACGTTCGGCCTATTCGCCGCCTGGCAAAGCTGGCAATTGTGGGAAGTTCGACGTGCGGTGGCGGCGTTGACGCCCACCAGGCTTTCGGTGGCCCAGTCGCTGGGCGGGGTCATTGAACGGCTGCGCGTGCAGGCCGCGACTGCGCTGCGCGATGCGCAGCTCGATACCGCGATGGCGGCTGGCGATACGGCGGCTGCCCAGGCACGGCTGGCAGCCCTGCTGCCTCAGGCGCATCGCGTTGAACTGTTCGGCCCCGACCTTGGGGATGTCGTGCGCGCGGACTACGCGAGGTTTGGCTACGCCAAGGCGGCAGAGCTGCTCCGCGCCCAGAGTGAGGAACGGATGGTGTCACTGCAGGTGCGGGGGCATGGCGCGGCGCGCGTCATTGGCCTGGCGACGCCCGTGCTCCAGGGTGCTCGTCTGCTCGGCTACGCGTGGATCGAATATCCATTCGCACCCATCGCTGCGCAGTTTGACGCACAGCCTATCCATCATGGCGGTCGGCTGGAGCTGTACCAACAGGGTCTGGTGCTGCTTGCGCGCGGTGGCGCCGGGCAGCCCGGCGCGCAGGACGATGGCCTGCCGGTTCAAGGCAGCGCGTTGATCGTTCGTGCGCTGCCTCCGGATCGGTTCGTGATCCTGGGCGAATCGCTGGCCGCGACTATCTTTTGGACCTTGCTTGGCCTCGGCGTGGGGTTGCTGCTTCTCTGGCAGTGCTCGCGTGCCCAGGCCAAGCAGTTAATCACCGAGGAGGCACCAACATTGAGTGACGTCATGCGCGACCAGACCCAATCTCCGGGCGACCAAGGTGTCGTTGCAAATGTCGTCAGCAGCCGAGTTGCCGCTGCGCCTCAAACGTCCGTGCCGATCGCGCTCGACCGCAGCATTTTCCGCGCGTACGACATACGTGGCGTGGTCGGCTCCCAGATTACCGCCGAGATTGCGCAACTCTTGGGCCAAGCCATAGGTAATCTCATGGCGGAAAAGAATCTTGCCGAGATCGTGATCGGACGAGATGGGCGTACGACGGGCGAATCGCTTGTTGCTGCACTCGCAGCGGGTCTCCGCGAGGCCGGTCGCGCCGTAATTGACCTCGGCGCCGTGCCGACGCCAATGGTGTACTTTGCCAGTTACCTGCTCAAGACGGGGTGCGGCGTGGCCGTGACAGGCAGCCACAACCCGCCCGAATACAACGGATTCAAGATCGTGGTCGGCGGCGAAACCCTGAGCGAGGACGCCATCCAAGACCTCTATGCTCGCATCAGCGAGGGGCGGCTGAATCACGAACCTGGAGGCAGCCTGCGCCAGCAGGAAATCACCCACGATTACATCGACCGGATTGCGGGTGACCTGCAGCTGGAACGCCCGCTGAAAGTCGTGGTCGATTGTGGAAACGGCATTCCGGGTGCTTATGCGCCGCAGCTCCTCCAAGCCGTTGGTGCTGAAGTGATTCCGCTGTACTGCGAGGTGGACGGGACTTTCCCCAACCACCATCCGGATCCATCCGATCCGCACAACCTTGAAGACCTGATCCTGTCAGTCAAACGCATGGGTGCGGACCTTGGTTTGGCGTTTGATGGCGATGGCGATCGTCTCGGCGTGGTGACGCCGAGCGGGGAAAACATATTCCCGGACCGACTGCTCATGCTGTTCGCGCAGGATGTGTTGACTCGCGATCCTGGGGCCACGGTGATTTATGACGTCAAATGTACCGGCCATCTCGCGCCGGCTATCCTGCGGCATGGAGGCGTCCCACTCATGTGGCGAACGGGACATTCCCTGATCAAGGCGAAGATGCGCGAAACGGAAGCGGCATTGGCCGGCGAGATGAGTGGCCACTTTTTCTTTCGGGAGCGCTGGTACGGTTTTGACGATGGCATGTATGCCGCATGTCGCTTGCTTGAAATCCTGGCAGCTGACCCGGGAAGGGGCTCGCCAGGCGCCATTCTGGAGGCCCTGCCGAAGGACGTCAGCACGCCGGAGCTGAAAATCCAGCTCGCGGAGGGTGAGCACTACGCCTTCATCGAACGGTTCCGCGCTCAGGCAAGGTTCGACGTGGGCCGGGTCACACTCCTTGATGGTGTGCGTGTCGATTGGCCGGATGGCTTCGGACTGGTGCGCGCGTCAAACACTACGCCGGTGCTGGTGTTGCGTTTTGCTGCCGACACCAGCGAGGCGTTGGCGCGGATCCAGCAAGAATTCCGTGTGCAGTTGCTTGCGGCGCAGGCTGACCTCAAATTGCCCTTCTGAGTAGCTTGAACCCGCTCCCGGCGCCCAACTGGCGGTTGCGAATTGCTTGCCAATAGCCGCGCTTATCGCGGTCTTCCCTGACTCTCGGTGAAAGCGCCGAGGGACACGAGGGCGCCGCCGTCTCGCCGCGCAAGGCGGCTTCAGGGCGCCTGATCGTTGGCTTGGTCCTGTTCGGCCTTGATCTTGCGATAATGAGCCAATTGCTCAGGGATTGAAGCCAGAGCCGCATCATGTTGCTGTTGCTGGCGTTTGATCAGTTGCCGTAGCTGCTCAACGATTGCGCGTTGTTTGTGAATGTCGCCCTGAAGATAGGGTGGAAGCGGCTTGTGGTCGTGTTCGACGTCGGCGGCGCGCTGGAGTAAATCGGCCAGGCTGCTTTCCTGGCTTCTGAGATTGATCCGCGTGGCGCGAACCGATTGCTCGATGTTCGAAGCTGCAGCTTCGAGGCTGCGGCGCAGGTCCATCTCTCGAGGATAAGCGGCCAAGAGCTGGGAATCCTCGGCTTGCTGGCGTGCGCGCTGGGCCTCGGCCCGGGCCTGAACTGCCTCGCTGGCGGCCTCAGCGCGACGCTGCGCCGGGCTCAAGACGTGCTGTACGACCACGCCCTGGGCGTTGACTACGTCGTAGCCACGCGCAATGGCCGTGGCGCTGAGGGTATCGCTGAAGTGGAGGTTGCCTTGCGCGTCCCGCCATCGGTACTGAACCGGCGCGTTGGGCGATGCGGCCATTGCCTGGATGCCGATCGCCATGCCAATCGCGAAGAGCAGTGCGCTCAGAGGCCGGCAGCGAACGGGGAGCGGGCGAGACATGTGCATACTCCAGGGGGGATTCCCAATCAGTTTAGCGTTCCCGGCACGTGCTCGATGTGCCGTCTGCCACGGACCAGATCGCTGGCTTGCTTGCGCAGACGCGCAAAGAACATGCCGTCGATACCATCCTCGCCGGGCAAGATCTGCCAGCCAGCGCCATCTTCACGACCCGTTGGCAGCTTGATAGGGATTGGTTCGGCATCCGTCCGTTCTTGCAGAAATCCGTCGATTTGTTGCGCGTTTTCTTCCCGAAGGAGCGAACAAGTCGCATAGAGAAGCGAGCCGCCTGGCTTCAGCAAGGGCCACAATGTCCGAAGGAGGCGCTTTTGTTGGGCGACCAGTTCGGGTATGTCGCTGGCGCGGCGATGCAGCCGCACATCGGGTTGGCGTCGCAAAATGCCGCTGGCGCTGCACGGTGCATCGAGCAGGATCCGGTCGTACATCCGCCCATCCCACCAGGCATCAGGTTGCAACGCATCGGCGGCACGCAGTTCGCAGGTCAATCGGAGACGATCCAGGTTTTCGCGTACGCGTTCCGTCCGTTGCGGATCACGATCCAGAGCGGTCAAAGCGACTGGCCCGCGCTCCAGGATATGGCAAGTCTTACCGCCCGGCGCCGCGCAGGCATCAAGTACGCGTGCGTTCGGCGGCGCGTCGAGCAATGCCGCAGCGAGCTGGGCGGCACCGTCCTGCATCGAACATAAGCCGTCGGCCCAACCAGGTAACTGGGCTACGTCCAGCGAATGCTCCAGCACAATCGCAGAGGAGATCCACCTGTGAGGTTGTGCACGAATGCCGGCAGCATCCAAGGCGAGGAGATATTGGGTCCGATCCGTACGAGCGATATTCACGCGCAACATGGGTGAGGCTTCGTGATTGCTGGCGGCGATGATCGCGTCGACTTCGCCGGACCAGTCTCGGCGCATCGCTTGCAACAGCCATTCCGGGAGGCGAAACCGCGCCTCCACGTTTTCATCAAGTCGCTTCAGCAGTTCGTTGCGCTCGCGTAACCACCGACGAAGGATCGCGTTGACGAGTCCGCGCTGTGCGCCGTGGCCGAACGCGCCGCATGCGTCAACGCTTGCGGCGACGACAGCATGCTGGGCGATGTTCAGGTCTTCCAGTTGCGTCAATGCTGATACCAGCAACGCTTGTACGAATGCCAACTTTCGCGGGAGCGGCTTAACCAGTAGTAACTGCAACGCTGCATTCCACCGCAGCCAACCGCGCGTACTTGCGTAGACGATGGCGCTGACGAAGGCGCGATCACGGCTGTCTTCAACACCTGGCAAGCGGGCAGCGAGCACTTGGCGAAGCGACTGGTCGTGCACGGCGATGTCGCTCAATGCCCGCGCCGCAACGACTCGCGCGTTGGCGCTCACCGCCGCACGCAAAGGTCGGGCCGCGCGTTGAGGTAGTCGGCAGCCTGGATCCGGCGGCCACCCGGTCGTTGGACTTCAGTGACGCGAAGCACGCCGCACCCAGTGGAAAAATCAATGCCGTTCCGGCCGGCGGCAATGATCTCACCGGGCAGCACCATCGACATGTTGCTGTCATTAGACTCGCGCAACACTTGCGCACGCCAGATGCGAAGTGTTTCACCGGCAACAACGGCCTCAGTGCCTGGCCAAGGATCGAAGGCGCGGATCAGACGCTCCAACTCCTGGGCTGACCGAGTGAAGTCGAGACGGGATTCGGATTTATCCAGTTTGCGCGCATAAGTCGCGCCAGACCGAGGCTGCTGCTGTGGCGCGGGTGGTGTTCCTGCGCAAAGCAGAGCCAATCCTTCCACAAGTAGTTCTGCGCCGAGCTGCGCAAGACGGTCGTGCAAGCTGCCGCCCGTGTCCACTTCAGTGATCGGGGTCGTCGCTCGAAGCAAAACTGGGCCCGAGTCCAGCCCCCGCTCCATCTGCATTAGGCAGACGCCGGTTTCGGCATCACCTTCGGCCAGCGCGCGCTGGATCGGCGCCGCGCCGCGCCAGCGCGGGAGCAACGAAGCATGAAGATTCCAGCAGCCGTGGACCGGCAGGGCCAGCACTGCGCGTGGCAAGATAAGCCCATAGGCGACCACGACAATCAATTCCGGCGCCAGTCGAGCGAGATCTGCGAGCATCTCGGGTGAATCAAGCGATTGCGGTTGCAACAGGGGGATCCCGGCGGCGATGGCCGCCTGCTTGACGGGACTCTGCGTTGACAACCGGCCGCGGCCGGACGGGCGGTCTGGCTGCGTGAGGACCGTCGCGACATCGACCCCGGGCGTACGCAGACAGGCCTCAAGGGCGGGTACTGCAAATGCCGGCGTTCCCGCGAACACCAGTCTCAATGAAGACCCGGCCATGCTCAGGCAGTGGCAGCCTGTCGGCGCCGTTTGTCCAGCTTGCGGCGCACCATCTCGCGCTTGAGCGGCGAGAGGTAGTCGACAAACAGCTTCCCTTGAAGATGATCCATTTCATGCTGGATGCAGACTGCCAGGAGGCCTTCGGCCTCCAGGACAATCGTCTTTCCCGAGAGGTCCTCGGCTTCAATCGTGACGAACAGCGCACGATCGACATCGGCGAAGATTC
>JAKAEJ010000039.1 GCA_021818335.1 Pseudomonadota bacterium
TCCCACACAGCATCGCAACCGGCATTCTCCACGCACAGTGCGACCAACATGTCGGTAACGCCTTGCAGGGCGGAGACCACGACAAGCCATTCGGGTTCGGGTCGCTCGCGCAGGATCGCGGCAACTCGTCGGAAGCCAGTGGAGTCGACTAGGCTGGAGCCCCCAAACTTGTGGACATGGGGGCGTTCAGGGTTCACGACTTGGGGGGCGAGTGCAGCATACACGGCGGTACTCCATGGAGACCGCCGGGCGACGCTGCGGATGTTGTCCCGCCGCGCCTACCGGCGGCGGGATCGAAGGTGGCTGTTTTCAGTCCACGCGCCGACCGCCGCCGAATGCGGTGGTGGTCGTAGTCGTGGTGGTCGCCCGGGCGCTGCAGGATGCGGGCGTCGCAATCGCGCAGCCTTGGCATTTCCAGAAGCGGGATTGGAGGAAGGCGAAGCCCATGGCCGCAGTGAAGCGTGCGGGGCAGGGCATTGTCAAGAGCGTCGGGGATGCGCGTGCATGGAACATAATAAAGGGCCCGGACTTCCCGGTGCTGCCTGCAACCAGCCGGGATGGGCTGACGCGGCCCGCGCCGCGCGGTGCAGGGATCCTTTGCCACGGAATTGCCGGATGAACGCGCATAGCCCCAACCGCAGCAAGTCGCTCCTGTACGCCCTGGCGGGCGTCCTGGGCCTGCTCATGCTGCGGTTGGCGTCCGCGTGGTCACTGAGGGTCGATTCGGACGAACCGCAGCATCTGCACGTGGTTTGGGCATGGACGCAGGGCCAGTTGCCTTATGTCGATCTATTCGACAACCATACGCCGCTTTTTCAGGTGCTGATGGCACCGATACTCGCCTTGCTTGGGCCGCGCGCCGACATCGTGCCATGGATGCGCACCGCGACCATCCCGATCTGGATCGCGGGACTCTTGGCAACCTGGTGGTTGGGTCGGCGGCTCTGGAATGCCCGGATTGCGTGGGTCGCGGCCGCACTGACTGCACTTTTCCCGTTGACGTACCTCTCGAGCGTCCAGTTTCGAACCGATGACCTTTGGTGGGTGCTCTGGGTCGCGGGCGTGGCGGTAGGCGCCGTGGGCGCGCCTCGCAGTCGTTGGCTGGCTGCAAGTGGACTGCTGCTTGGTCTCGGATTCGCGGTGTCGATGAAAACGACGCCGTTGCTGCTCACCCAGGTGCTGGCGTTGCTGATGCTGGGCGGGACGTGGTGGATGCAGCGGCGCGCAATTGCGTGGCGTGTCCTCCTGCGTGCGTTGCCGGGATGGATGCTGGGCCTGGTCCTTCCCCTTGCCGCGTTTGCATGTTTCTTCGCCTCGCACGGCGCGCTCGGGCGAGCATGGTATTTCTGGATCGGCTACAACATCGTGCCCGGACTCGGCGACTGGACTGGGGGGCGGTTGCACGAAATCCTGTTCCCGGTCGTGCTCGTCCTGGTTGCCCTCGTGTCGTGGCGACGATTGCGATCCAGCGCGGATCCGGAGCTCACGTTGCGGCGGCTGGCGGTTTTCGATGGCGCGCTCTTGTACTTGGCGGCATTGCTGAGCTATTGGCCGCTGCTGACACTGCAGGACCTTCTGCCGATCGTGCCGTTGCTCATGTTAGGCGCGAGTGGTGCCCGTCTGTCGCGTACCCGGAACGTAGGCTGGGGCTTCGTCGCCCTCGCCGTGATCGAATTGCTGCTGATCCTTGCAGTTCGTCCACCCTGGCGGGATGTCGGACTTCGTCGCCAGGAGCGCCAGCTGGCGCTGGTACTCAGGCTGACCCGTCCGCAGGACGACGTGATGGACGCGAAGGGTTCCGCCATTTTTCGGAACAGGCCGGTGTTCTGGGTTTTCGAGGACATCGCCGAGTTTCGCATTGCACACGGGCTGCTCCATCCGCGAGTGCGTGCGAGCCTCGTGCACACGGGTACGGCGGTGGTGATCGACCATCGGATGCCGCAAGGTGCGGCCGTGTTCATTGCCCGGAACTATCTGCCCCTGCAGGGCGACGTCAGGGTGCTGGGCCAGCGATTCCGGGTGCTCCATGGTGGCCAGGACGTGCAGTTGCCCGTGGCGGTCCCGCAGCAATACGTCCTCCTGGATCAGGCGGGTCACGTTGCCGAGGCGCAGATCGACGGACGGGTAGTCTCCGGGCCGGTTACCCTAGCCCGCGGCTGCCACGTGCTGAACGTTGCGCATCCGGGTGGATACCTGCTGATCTGGGCGCCGGTACTGTCCCGCGGCATCCATACGGCGCCGCTGCGGGCACTGCCAGCTCAATGGATTGCCGCGACGGCTTCCAGCGAGCGTGCGGCGCAGCAATGCCGGATGCAGGGGGCGGTCGGGCCGATCGGCGCTTAGCGCGTGAGCCAGCCCTGGACGCGTGCCGTCAGCAAGGCATAGGGAAAGATCCAGAAGAGTGCGAAGGCGGAAAAGTACGCATAGCCGAGGCCGTAGACGAAATCCCAGGACCGCTCGCCGCGCAGGTAATAGAGCATGTTGAGCGCCGACATGAGCAAAATCGCCGCGCTGAACCTCAACAGAAGATCGGGATGACTTGGTAGCAGAACGGCGAGCAGCACCAGCACTGACCAGCCGATCGGATAGCGCAGGTTGCTGACGGCGGTGTCCATCAGCGCGATCAGACGCGCAGGCCAGGGCCGGCGCCAGACGACTCGCCGCAGGAAACGGAATTCCTCTCGCACATAGCTGCGATCCCAACGCAGGAACATCTTGCACAACTGCTTGTAGCGCGTGGGCACCAGCGTGTGGACCACGGCGGCGCGCTGGTAGATGCAGTCATAACCCTGTTCGAGGATGGCGTTGGTCATGGCGCGATCTTCGCCGTAAGTGCACTTGCGGCCGAGGAAGTGCTGCGCGGTCCATTCCGGAAGGACGTCGTGGACGACGGATGCGCGATAGGCCGCCAGTGCGCCGGGACAGCAGTAGACCGTGCCATAGGTGCTTTGCACGGCGCGCAGGAAGTCGAATGAGAGTGCGTAGCGCACCTTCAGCATGCGTGGGATCACGCCTTGCGCGCGGTTGTAGACACTGACCTTGCCGGCCACAGCGCCGACGTGCGGGTCGCGGAATGGTCCGGCGATGGCGAGCAGTGTCCCGGGTTCAATGACGCTGTCGGAGTCGATGGTCACCAGCACTTCGCCGCGTGCCAGGCGGAAGCCTGCCTCCAGCGCGGCGCGCTTACCTTGGTTCTGGTCGAAGCGCAGCGTGGTCACCAGCCCTGGGTGACGCTGGGCCGCTTGCTCGATATGGAGCCATGTATCGTCCTGGCTGCCATCGTCCACGACGATGATCTGCAGGCGGTCCTGCGGATAGCGGGCGCCGGCGACCGAATCAATCGAGCGCGCGACCATCGACCCCTCGTTGTAGGCCGGGATGACGACTGTCAGCGGCGGTGCGTGCACAGGGTCTGCCGGCGCGGGTGTTCGGTAGCGGTACCAGAGCAGCGTGCGCAGCAGCAGCATCAGCATGCCCATGGCGGCCCAAAGCAGGGCGGGCTGCACGACTGCGGTTGCCCAACGGTAGTCAAGCGCCATGCGGATGACGCCGTGGAACAGCTCGAAACGCCAGCTGACCAGCAATGCGGCGACCAGCGCCATGAGGAGCGCGACCCGGTAGTAGCGGTCGCCGGGTATCGCACGATAGTCATGCCCATCGGCAGCCGCGGACGCGGGGAGGCTGGCAACTTTGGCGTGCATGCGGCGGCACCTTGAGTGGTGCCGAACTTATACGCACCATCCGGAATCGAATGATGAACGTGTACAAAATGTAATGTTGAGGACGGGCCTCGCCGTGCCCTGCCGAACACCCGGGCGACCGTCGAGCCGGGCGCCTCAGAAGCTCATGAAGTACCCACCATTGACGGGAAGGTTCGCACCCGTGATGTAACCACTGTGGGTACTGGCGAGGAAGGCCACGGCACGGCCGATGTCTTCGGGCGAGCCGAGTCGGCCGACCGGGATCTGCGCGATGATCCGCGCACGAATCGCTTCGGGAACGGCCATGACCATCTCCGTCTCGCAATAACCAGGTGAGACCGTGTTGACCGTGATGCCCTTCGCGGCAAGCTCGCGCGCGAGAGCCATCGTAAAGCCGTGGACGCCGGCCTTGGCGGCCGAATAATTCGTCTGACCGAACTGGCCGGTCTGGCCGTTGACGGAGCTGATGTTGATGATGCGGCCATATCCCCGTGCCAGCATGCCCTCGACCACCGCGCGGCTCATGTGGAAGACACCGTCGAGGTTGACCGCCATCAACTGGTCCCACTGGGCCTTGTCCATCTTGCGCAGACTGGCATCGCGGGTGATCCCGGCGACGTTGGCAAGGATGTCGATGTGGCCAACCTGTTGCTCGATCGTGTCGACGAGCTGCTTGCAGGCTTCGAAATCCGTGACATCCAGCGCCATGAAGCGGACGCGGCCGTCGAAGGCCGCCATGTCCCGTTCGAATGCCTCGATACGATCCGTTCGCGAGGGCAAGTCGGCCGCGATGACCGTTGCGCCTGACTCGGCCAGTTGGCGGCAGATCGCGCTACCGAGGCCCCCGATGCCGCCCGTGACCAATGCAGTGGAAGATGGGTTCATGGTGAGATCCTGGACAAAGTCAAACCATGGGCGCCGCAACGCCCTGTCGATTCAGAGGGGGACGGTCAGCGCGTGGTCGGTTTGGCGTGCGATCCGCGTACGCCAGCGCCGGGCGGGGGGGCGCCGCTGGCATGGCCACCCGCCGCGTCGGCGCGACCAGCAGACGGCCGGGCTTGCTGGGATCCGTTGCCGTTGCCCACGCCGCTCGCCTGGACGCTCTCGACGAGGCTCCGCTGCAGGTTTTGCCAGAGCTCCATGTTGCGCGAAGTCAATTCATTGAACATCGCCCAAGGGGTCTGACCAACCATCGAATTGAGCTGCTTGCGGAACTGCTGCTGCTGCTCGAGAAACACCTGCATGCTGCGCTCAAGGTACGGGCCCATCAATCCCTGGAGGGCATCGCCGTAGAAGCGAATAATTTGCGTGAGCAGCGGTACCGAGAACATCGGCGCCCCCTGCTGCTCATGCTCGGCGATGATCTGCAGCAGCACGCTGCGAGTCAGATCATCATTGGTCTTGGCGTCGCGCACTTCGAAGATCTCGCCGTCGAGCACCAGCTGGCGGACTTCCTCCAGGGTGATGTAACTCGAGATCTCGGTGTCATAGAGACGCCGGTTCGGGTATTTCTTGATGACGCGCGTGTTTTGTGCCATGCGACAAAGATAACAGAGCTTTTTGCGCCGCACCACTTACGATGCTGCGCAACAAACCATGGGATGACGAGGCGAACGCTGCATGGGATCGCCGTCCGCGCACGCCCGAGCGACTGGGCGCCGCGTATTTCCGCGGCGTCACGGCCTGCCGGAGGCCGGATTTGCCTCACCAACCCATGTAGTGCCCACCATTGATCGCCAGGTTGGCGCCGGTGATCCAGGCCGCCTCGTCGGTCAGAAAGAAGTTCACCGCATAGGCGATTTCTTCGGGTTTGCCCAGGCGCCCAACGGGAATTTGCGCGACGATCTTGGCGCGTACCTCGTCGGGGACGGCCATGACCATGTCGGTGCCCACATAGCCGGGCGAGACCGTGTTGACCGTGATGCCGAAACGCGCATTTTCCTGGGCCAGCGAAATGGTGAAGCCATGCATGCCGGCCTTGGCGGCAGCGTAGTTCGCCTGTCCGTATTGCCCCTTTTGCCCATTGATGGAGCTGATTTGCACGATGCGGCCCCACTTGCGCTCCCGCATTGACTCGATCACCGGGCGCGTGACGTTGAAGCAGGCATTGAGGTTGGTGTTGACGACGTCCATCCACTGCGCGTAGCTCATCTTGTGGAATGTGGTGTCGCGCGTGATGCCGGCATTGTTCACGAGGATTTCAATGGGGCCGTCCATGGCTTTCTGGACAGCGTTGACCATCTCGACGCTGGCCTCGGGGTCACTGACGTCACCCGGAACCATCGTCACGGAAACACCCGCTGCCGCCATGCGCTCGCGCCATGCCCCGGCCCTGCTGGCGTCCCGATAGTTGGTGGCCACGCGGTGGCCTTCTCGAACAAGGCGCTGCACGATGGCGGTTCCGATGCCACCCGTGCCTCCCGTGACGAAGGCGATGCGGGACGTCATGAGGCGCTCCTTGTGGCAGTGGACAGGGGATCCAGTGTACGCGGCGCAGGCGATGGCGCTAATTGCGGCGCAACAAGCGCTCGCTTGCGGGGTAGCGCCGAACGGTCGTAGAGCGCGAGCGCCGACCTGAGCAACGATGCAGGATCGCTTGCCGGCGCAGCGGCGGCGCGATGCTGGCCGAGAAGCGCCAGCGCCGAGCGAAGCGCCGCGACCGGATGGGCGGGCATTGCCGCGTCACCCTGCGACTTGGAGAGCTTGCGCCCAGCGGCGTCGACGAGGACCGGCAGGTGGAGATAGGTCGGCGTGGGCAGTCCCAGCAACCGTTGGAGCAATATCTGACGCGGCGTCGATTCAAGCAGATCCGAACCACGCACGACGGCAGTGATTCCGCTGGCTGCATCGTCCACAACGACGGCAAGCTGATAGGCCCACAGTCCGTCTGCGCGCCGCAGCACGAAATCACCGACTTCCCGCTGCAGATCCAGCGCGAAGGGCCCTTGCAAATGGTCATCGAACCCCAGCAGGCCCTGTGGCACGCGCAGTCGCCAGGCGAACGTGCCATCCTCGCGGATCCGGCGGATGCATCGCTCCGGGTGAAGGCCGCCGCGGGCGGCGAGGTCGCCGCGCGAGCAGGCGCAGCGATAGGCCAGTCCCGCGGCCTGGAGCCGGGCCAGTGCGGCGGCATATGCCGCGCCGCGCGAGCTTTGCCGAAGCGGGGGGCAGTCTGGCACGAGCCCGATCCCGGCCAACTGCGCCTGCTGGCGATCCGCGGATCCCGGCACCGCCCGGGCCGTGTCGAGGTCCTCGATGCGCAGCAACCATCGGCCGCCAGCGGCACGCGCATCCAGCCAGCTGCCGAGCGCTGCAAGCAGAGAACCCATGTGCAGGTCGCCGGTCGGCGAGGGGGCGAAGCGGCCGGTATACACCATCGCTGAATCATGCCATCGGTCGCTCTTGAAAGGCTGGCACGTGGCCCGAGACTCCGGAGGCGGCATGAGCCGCGACGGAATCTGGCGAGACCATGAAGCGCCTCCTGCTCTTTGTAGGTACCAACCTTGCAGTCTTGCTCTTGTTCGCGTTCATCGCCCGACTGCTGGGGATCGACCAGTACGTTGCATCCAGGGGCATTGGCTTCGATGGACTGCTGGCATTTGCGGCCCTGTTCGGCATGGGCGGAGCCTTTGTCTCGCTCGCCATTTCCAAGCACGTTGCGAAATGGCAGACGGGCGCGCATGTCATCAGCGAACCACGGGACGAAGCCGAACGCTGGCTACTTGCGACTGTTGCCGAGCACGCGCGCGAGGCCGGCATTGGGATGCCGGAAGTCGCGATCTACGAAGGACCTGAAATGAACGCCTTTGCCACGGGCATGAGTCGAAACCATGCCTTGGTGGCCGTCAGCACCGGCTTGTTGTCCAGCATGGATCGGGAGCAGGTTCGCGCCGTACTGGGCCATGAGATTGGCCACGTGGCCAATGGCGACATGGTTACGCTCGCGCTGATCCAGGGGGTTCTGAACACTTTCGTGATTGTTGCGGCGCGATTGGTTGGCCAGGTCGTTGATTCATGGCTGACGGGCGGGCGCGACCGCGAAGGTGGCGAAAGCGGGATCGGATATTTCGCGACGGTCATGGTGCTCGAACTGGTGTTCGGCCTGTTCGCGTCGATGATCGTGATGGGCTTCTCCCGATGGCGGGAATTTCGTGCCGATGCAGCGGGCGCACGTCTTGCCGGTCGTGGCGCGATGATTTCGGCGCTGCAGCGTCTCAGCATGACCTATGGCGAGACATCGCTGCCCAAGACCATCGCGGCCTTCGGCATTTCCGGTCACCTGGCAGCCGGCCTGCGCGGCCTGTTCATGAGCCATCCGCCGATCGAGGATCGGATCGCGGCCTTGCGCGCGGCCGCATGATCCCCACAATGCGACGGTCCCGCGCGCCGTTGTAATGGTGCGCCTGCCTTCCGGAGTCCAGAATCCATGATCGAGAACCAGACTGAAGCCCGATCCTTCGAAGCCGAAGTGAGCCAGGTCCTGCACCTGGTCACCCATGCGTTGTACTCGCACAAGGAAGTGTTCTTGCGCGAGCTCATTTCCAACGCATCGGACGCCTGCGACAAGTTGCGCTTTGCGGCCATCGCCGACCCCGCGCTGACTTCGGACGGCAATGAGCTGGGCATCGAGGTCCGCTGGGATCGCGATGCCCGGACGCTCAGCATCAGCGACAACGGCATCGGCATGAATCGCGAAGAGGTCATCGAGAACATCGGCACCATCGCCCGTTCGGGTACGCGCAAATTCCTTGAGTCGCTGAGCGGAGACGCGCGCCAGGACTCGCGCCTCATTGGACAGTTCGGGGTGGGATTCTATTCGGCATTCGTGGTCGCCGACCGCGTGGTGCTCGAAACGCGCCGGGCTGGTGCAGCGCCTGCCGACGGGGTGCGCTGGTCCTCGGATGGCATTGGCACCTACGAGATCGGGCCGGCTTCTCGCGACGCGAGGGGCACCACGCTGACGCTGCACCTCAAGGAAGGGGAGGATGAGTTCCTGGAACCCTGGCGATTGCGCGACCTCGTCAAGAAATATTCCGAGCACATCGGATTCCCCATCCGTATGCCCGAGCTGGTGGACGGCAAGCCGGGCGACAAGCTCGAAACGGTCAACCACGCGGCAGCCCTATGGACACAGCCCAAGGGCGAGCTGAAGGACGAGGATTACAAGGGTTTCTACAAGACGTTGACGCACGACTTCAACGATCCACTGGCATGGACCCACAATCGCGTTGAAGGCAAGCAGAGCTTCACGTTGCTGCTCTATGTTCCGGAGAAGCCGCCATTCGATGCAATCTTCAGCGGTCGAGACGAGCGCAAGGGGCTGAAGTTGTACGTTCGCCGCGTGTTCATCATGGACGCAAGCGAACAGCTGCTACCTGCCTACCTGCGGTTCGTGCGCGGTGTGGTTGATTCAGACGATCTGCCCCTGAACGTCAGCCGTGAAATACTCCAGGAGAACAGGCTCGTCAGCCAGATCCGTTCTGCTTGCACCAAGCGGACGCTGGACTTGCTCTCGAAGCTCGCGAAGGAGGAAGCGCCGCGCTATGCGGATTTCTACCGATCATTCGGCAACGTGCTGAAGGAAGGCATCCCTGAAGACACCGAAAATCGGGATCGAATTGCCGGGCTTCTTCGCTTTGCATCCACGCACCAGGCCGATGCAACGCAAAGCGTGGCGTTGGAAGATTACGTGGGCAGGATGCAAGCCGGGCAGGAGGCGATCTACTACCTCACGGCGGAATCCTGGGCCGCTGCGCGCCATAGCGCGCAAATCGAGGCGCTCGCTGCCCGCGGCATCGAGGTGCTGCTCATGAGCGAGCGGATCGACGAATGGGTGATGGGCTATCTCACGGAATTCCAGGGCAAGCCATTCCGCCATGTCGGCAAGGGCGAGTTGGAATTGCCCGTGGACGCAGCCGAGAAGGAACGTCGGGAAGCGGCTGAACGAGAGTCCGCGCCGCTGCTGGAGCGTCTCAAGGCGGCACTGGGTGATCGGGTATCCGGCGTGCGCCTCAGCCATCGGTTGACGGAGTCGCCCGCGTGCCTCGTTCTGGAGGCACATGACATGGCGCTGCACACTCGCCGCTTGATGGCTGAAGCGGGTCACGCTATGCCTGCGGCCAAACCGGTTCTTGAGGTCAACGTGGCGCATCCTCTCTTGCTTCGCTACGCAAGCGAATCCGACGCGAGCCGTGCAGACGACTTGGCCTTGTTGCTCCTGGAGCAGGCGGAAGTTGCCGAAGGCGCGCAGTTGGACGATCCGGCGGCCTTTGTGAAGCGCATCAACCGCCTGTTGCTGTCGTCCACCCCGGCCCCATGAACCTAGCGCTGGACGAAGCCCCTTCGCTCGACGAATTACGCCTCGACGTATGGCTGTGGGCAGCGCGTTGGTACAAGACTCGTGCGCTGGCGCGCCAGGCGATCGAGGCAAGCCAGGTGCGAGTGGCAGGGCAGTCCTGCAAACCGGCACGGCTACTACACGTCGGCGATGCGGTGGCCATCACCCGTGGCGAGGAATGTTTCCAAGTGGAAGTTCTGTGGCTGCGGGCGCAACGGGGTCCCGCAACGATTGCCCAGCGACTTTATCGGGAGACTCCCGAGAGCATGCAGGCGCGGGAGCAGACGGCGGTCTGGCGGCGTGCGGACCGATTGGCTGCGCCGGTCCCGCCGGCGAGACGGCCTGGCAAACACGATCGTCACCGCATCAAGGCCTTCAAGCAGGGAACTGGGGACGCCGGGTAACCGGTCGATCAAATTGTTTCCCGGCGTCGATGCGTATGCGCGGTCCGGTGGCCGCGCGAGGATATCGGCTCGCGTCAGTCCTTCACCGCCGTCGACAGAAGGGATCGCAAGCGATACAGCGCATCCAGTGCCTCGCGCGGCGAGAGCGAATCCGGGTCAATCGCGCGCAGCGTCTCGACAAGCTGCAACCATTCCGGTTCTGGGGACCGGGCCGGTCGTGGGTCATCGAATAGCGAGCGCTGCAGGGAAGGCGTCGAGGGGTGCAGGTGGGGGCCGCGTTCCAGTTCAGCCAATGTGTGCCGGGCATCGGCAAGCACCTGCTTGGGCAAGCCGGCCAGCGCGGCAACGGCCAGGCCATAGCTCCGGCTTGCGGGACCGTCCTTTACGGCATGCATGAACACCAGCTGGTCGCCGTACTCGACAGCGTCCAGATGCACGTTGGCGATGCCATCTTCGCTCCCGGCCAACTCGGTCAACTCAAAATAATGCGTGGCGAAGAGCGTGTAGCTGCGGTTGGCGCGAGCCAAGTGCACCGCGCTCGCACGCGCCAGGGCAAGGCCATCGTAGGTCGACGTGCCGCGTCCGATCTCATCCATCAATACGAGGCTATGAGTCGTCGCATGATGCAAGATGTTGGCGGTTTCACTCATTTCGACCATGAACGTTGATTGCCCTCGGGACAGGTCATCACCGGCGCCGATGCGCGTGAAAATGCGATCGATCGGGCCAATGGTCGCGCGTGCAGCCGGCACGAAGCTGCCAATGTGGGCAAGCAAGACGATCAGTGCTGCCTGACGCATGTAGGTGCTCTTGCCACCCATGTTCGGGCCGGTGATGACCAGCATGCGTCGGGTCGGATCAAGATGCAGGTCGTTGGGCTCAAAGGGTTCTGCACGCGCGGCTTCCACGACAGGGTGCCGACCACGTTCGATGTGCAGGCCAGGTTCCTCCGAGAGCAGCGGGCAACACCAGTTCATGGCTTCCGCGCGTTCGGCCAAGGCAGCGAGGACGTCGATTTCGGCGAGTGCCGACGCCGCATCCTGCAGCGGTTTAAGGCGCTCGTTGATCCGATCAAGCAGTTCCTCATAGAGCGCGCGCTCGCGCATCAATGCGCGTTCGCGTGCGGACAGGACTTTGTCCTCGAATGACTTGAGCTCGGGCGTGATATAGCGCTCGGCCCCCTTGACCGTTTGTCGACGCGTGTAATGGACGGGCACCTTTTCGGCATGAACCTTGCCAATCTCTATGTAATAGCCATGCACTCGGTTGTAGGCCACGCGCAAAGTCGGGATGCCGGTGTGGTCGCGTTCCCGCGCTTCCATTTCAGAGACGAAGCGATTGGCATCCGTTCCGAGGACGCGGAGATCATCAAGCTCCGCATCGTAGCCGGGCGCGATCACGCCGCCATCGCGAAG
Organism: Pseudomonadota bacterium; assembly: GCA_021818335.1. Taxonomy (GTDB): domain Bacteria; phylum Pseudomonadota; class Gammaproteobacteria; order Xanthomonadales; family Rhodanobacteraceae; genus Metallibacterium. Next base: position 11,858 of record JAKAEJ010000039.1, read on the forward strand.
GAGCATTGGTGGCTGCGTGATGATCGCGGCATCAAGGTGCGCGGCAAGATCCCCATGTCCCTCAAGCGATTCCAGCAGCGCCGCCAGTCGTGGACTGTCCAGTTTCGCCAGCACGGTCCGGAGACCGGGGGCGGCCTTGAACGCATCGCGCAATGTGGCCAGATCGCGCGGCCGGGCAGAGCGAAGGGCGACGCGCGCGAGAACCCGCTCGATGTCGCCCATGCCACGCAAGGCTTCCCGCAGCGGGCGATGCTCATTGGTGTCGATCAGCGCGTTGATGGCCTGCTGGCGAAGCTTCAGCGTCTCGCGATTGCGAAGTGGCCGTTGTAGCCAGCGCCGAAGGAGGCGGCCGCCCATGGGCGTGATGCTGCTGTCCAGGATGCCGATCAGGCTGTGTTCCGTCCGCACGTGGTCGAGTTCCAGATGGCGGCGCGTCGCGGCATCCAACAAGACCGTGTCGGCGGGTGACTCCTGGGCAATGGCGGTGAAGTGCGAGAGCCGCGTGCGCTGGGTCTCCTCAAGGTAGGCGAGTAGGCAACCCGCTGCGCCCAAGGCCAAGTTGAGTGAGCTGCATCCGAACCCGTCCAGATCGCGCACGCCGAAGAATCGCAGGATGGCATCGCGTCCAGCTCTCGGGTCGAAGTGCCACGGTGGGCGCATGCGCACGGCAGCGGATTGTTGGTCAGCCCCCAGTGGAAGATTGCCGCCCTCGGGCAGCAGAAGCTCGGCGGGCCGAAGCCGCGCGAGCTCCGCCACCAAAGCATTGTCATCCGCCAACTCATTGACGCGAAGGCGGCCTGCCGCAACGTCGGCCCAAGCCAATCCGTAGCCGTTGCTGCCCGGTGCGATGGCAAGCAGCAATGTGTCGCACCGCTCCTCCAGCAACGCATCGTCGGTCACGGTGCCGGGAGTCACCACGCGGACGACCTTGCGCTCCACGAGGCCCTTGGCGGCCGCGGGATCCCCGATCTGCTCGCAGATTGCCACCGACTCGCCGCGACGCACGAGTTTGGCGAGGTAATTGTCGAGCGCATGCACGGGCACGCCAGCCATCGGGATCGGTGCACCGGCGGACTGCCCACGTTGGGTCAAGGTGATGTCGAGCAGCCGTGCTGCCTTGCGGGCGTCGTCGTAGAAAAGCTCGTAGAAATCACCCATGCGGAACAGCAGCAGGGCATCCGGATACCCCGCCTTGGCGGCGAGGTATTGGCGCATCAACGGCGTGTGGGTGGAAGGTTCGTCTGCGGTCATGCCGCCGGGGAGATCGCAAGAGAGGACTGTTGCCCAGTGTCGCATGGCCCTTGTGACCTGCGGCAATGCACCCCGGGGTGCCTAGGAAATTCAGGATCCGGTTCGACTTGCCCCATTGCCACGCCGAACTCGCTTGCGGCGCCTGCGGGGAGGCGTCGAGTCGGCTTGGCCGTGCTCGCCCTTTGCCACATGGTTGCCATGCCCGTGCGGGCCGGGCGCGCGCCCTTTTGTTCCGCCGGGTGCGACGGCGGTAGTGCGCTGCCGGTGCTCGTTGGCAGGATACTTTGCGGTGCGCGCTGGCTTGCGGGGCGCCGCGCGGCCGCGCTCCGTCGCCGCAGAGCCCTGGCTTTCGGCAGGCAGCTCAAACCCCTGCAGGACCGCGCGCTCAATTGGATGGCCGAGCAATTTCTCGATGTCACGGAGATAGGCCATTTCCTCGCCAGAAACCAGCGAGATCGCCTTGCCGCGTGCGCCGGCGCGACCGGTACGGCCAATTCGGTGCACGTAGTCTTCGGGCACGTTGGGCAATTCGTAGTTCACCACCACTGGCAGCTCGCTGATATCGATGCCGCGCGCAGCGATGTCGGTGGCAACGAGAACCTGCAACCGCCCTGCCTTGAAGTCGGCAAGTGCGCGTGTGCGCGCGTTCTGGCTCTTGTTGCCATGGATGGCAAGCGTCTGGATGCCCGCATCGTTCAACTGGGAGGCCAGCCGGTTGGCGCCGTGCTTGGTCCGCGTGAAGACCAGCGTCTGGTACCAGTTCTCGTCCAGGATCAGGTTGGCCAGCAGATCCCGCTTGCGGGACTGCGGTACCGGATGGACGCGGTGCTCCACCGTATGAGCGGCGGTATTGCGTGGCGCGACATCGACGGTCTTGGGTTCGCGCAGCAGGCTGGTGGCCAGCTTGCGTATGTCCGAGGAAAAAGTCGCTGAAAACAAAAGGGTCTGCCTTCGCTCCGGCAGCCGCGCGAAAATCTTGCGCATGTCGTTGATGAATCCCATGTCCAGCATGCGATCAGCTTCGTCGAGCACCAGGGTCTCGACCGTCGAAAGATCCAGACTACGACGAGCGAGGTGGTCGAGAAGCCGACCTGGGGTGGCCACCACGATGTCGATCCCGCGGGCGAGTGCGTCGACCTGGGGCTGCATGCCGACGCCACCGAATATAGCGACGGTGCGTAGGGCCGTGTGCTTGCCGTAAGTGCGCGCGCTTTCGGCGACCTGGGCGGCCAATTCGCGCGTGGGTGCCAGCACGAGCGCGCGCGGGTGACCGATGCGGTTCGTGCGGGGCCCGCTGGGATTCGCGTTGCCTAGCAGGCGCTGCAGGATCGGAAGCACGAATGCCGCGGTCTTGCCCGTGCCTGTCTGGGCCGCAGCGAGTAGGTCGTGTCCGGCAAGGATCAGGGGGATGGCCTGGGTCTGGATGGGCGTTGGCTCGGTATAACCCGATTCGCGGATGGCGCGCGTCAGGGCCTCGGCGAGGCCGAAGGAATCAAATAGCATGGGGAGAAGGGCCTTTCGTCCTGCGTAGCAGGCGCAGCAAACCGCGACCGTCGCTTCAGGCGACACCAGTCCGCAGCGGGAGAATGCCGATCATATCGGCGGATTCGGAACGAGCCTGACGCAACGACTGGGATGGCGCATCGGCGAATGAATGGTATCAGCGTTTGGGCCGGCCTGGTGCGTTGCTTGCTGAATGGATGGAGTCTTCCCTGTACCGGGGTAGGCGGAGTACAAGGCGCGTTGGTTCCGCCGGAACGTCACCATGGACCTCCCCTCATCCCCTCCCAGCGATGCCGATCTCGCGTGCGGCGCCCAGGCGGTTGCGCGGTTGCTCACGGCGCGTGGACTCATGCTCGTCACCGCCGAATCATGCACGGGCGGATGGATTGCCAAGACACTTACCGACCTGCCTGGCAGTTCTGTCTGGTTCGAGGCCGGTGTTGTCGCCTACAGCTACGAGGCCAAGGAGGCGTTGCTGGGCGTCAATCCGAATACGCTCGAGCGTACTGGTGCCGTCAGCGAAGAAACGGTGACTGAAATGGTCTCGGGTGCCTTGGCGCGATTTGGAGCGGGCGTGGCCGTGGCCGTAACCGGCATCGCCGGACCCGGGGGAGGCACTGCCGAGAAGCCGGTAGGAACGGTATGGGTGGGCTGGAAGCGGCGCGGTGGTTACGCGCAAGCCCGCCTGTTCCACTTTGCGGGTGGCCGTGAGGCAGTCAGGCGCCAGACCGTGGCCGAGGCCCTCGCAGGGATCCAGTCGATACTTGCCTGACGAGGCGAGCCGGGCGGTGGCGGTCGGGGCCATCGTGGGATAATCGTGGCGTCGCAGCCGGTGAGATGGAGGTGCGGCACGATTGGTACCCATCCACGAGACCGAGGACAAACCGATGGACGACAACAAGCGCCGGGCCCTGGCATCCGCGCTCAGCCAGATCGAAAAGCAATTTGGCAAGGGTGCGGTCATGCGTATGGGTGATCGGAGCGACGACGCCATCGAAGCCGTATCCACCGGTTCGCTGGGGCTGGACATTGCGCTCGGGATCGGCGGGCTTCCGCGTGGGCGCGTGATCGAGATCTATGGCCCGGAATCGTCAGGAAAGACCACGCTCACCCTGCAGGTGATTGCCAACGTCCAGCGGAACGGTGGCACCGCAGCGTTTGTCGATGCCGAGCATGCCCTTGACCCGGTCTATGCCGGCAAGCTGGGTGTCAACGTGGACGATCTCTTGGTCAGCCAGCCCGACACAGGCGAGCAGGCGTTGGAGATTGCAGACATGCTGGTGCGCTCGAACGCGGTCGACGTGGTCGTCGTCGATTCTGTTGCGGCACTGACGCCCAAGGCGGAAATCGAGGGTGAGATGGGCGATTCACATGTCGGTCTGCATGCGCGATTGATGTCGCAGGCCTTGCGCAAGTTGACCGCCAACATCAAGCGCTCGAATTGCCTGGTCATTTTCATCAACCAGATCCGAATGAAAATCGGAGTGATGTTTGGCAATCCGGAAACCACCACGGGCGGAAATGCCTTGAAATTCTATGCATCGGTGCGACTGGACATCCGTCGCATCGGTGCCGTCAAGCGTGGCGAGGAAGTGATTGGGTCGGAGACGCGTGTCAAGGTCGTCAAGAACAAGGTCGCGCCGCCATTTCGGCAGGCCGAGTTCGAGATCCTCTATGGTGAGGGCATCTCGCGGGCGGGGGAGATCATCGAGATGGGCGTGACCGCCGGATTAATCGACAAGTCGGGCGCCTGGTACAGCTACAAGGGGGATCGCATCGGACAGGGAAAGGACAATGCGCGTCAGTATCTCAAGGAGCATCCGGAGATTGCCGCCGAGCTCGAGGCAGAGCTACGCGCGCGTCTGCTGACGCTGCCAGCGACCCATGGCGACACGGAAGCCACGGAAGCCTGACCAGCGCGATCCGGCATCGCTGCATGGCGGGGCGGCGGAAGGGATGAAGTCGCCCTCGGACCAGATACCGGATGCACTGCGGCATGGTGTCAAGCTGCTGGCACGGCGCGAGTACGCCAGGACCGAATTGCGCCAACGGCTGATCGCGCGCGGCCACGATGCCGAATCCACGGATCGGGCGCTGGCCCAGTTGGTTGCGCGCCGTCACCAATCGGACGCTCGGTATGCGGAGATGCTGGCTCGTACCCGCGTCCATCAGGGTTACGGGCCGCGTCGTATTCTTAGTGAGCTTGCGGCCCGGGGCGTCGTTCGCGAGCAGGCGCAATGCGCATTGGCAGACCTCGACCCGGACTGGGTCCAGATTGCCCGGGAGCTCGTGCGTCGCCGCTATGGAGTCCTGAAGGATGCTAACTCCAGGATCCGAGCCGCCCAGCTGCTTTTGCGGCGCGGATTCGATGCAGCCACGGTAAGATGCGTTACCCGCACCGAAGTCGAGGAGGCGGCTGACGGCGACGGTGGTTGACCTGTTCGCGCGGGGCCGCATATTTCGCAGCGTGCAAGTGACCCCAGCGCCGAATGAAGACCGCCGAAATCCGCAATCGCTTCATCGAATTCTTCCGCCAACGCGGCCACACCATCGTGCCTTCGGCCACGCTTGTGCCGGCAAGCGATCCGACCCTGCTGTTCACCAACTCGGGCATGGTGCAGTTCAAGAACGTATTCCTGGGCAGCGAGAAACCCGGTTACGTGCGTGCTGCCGATGTGCAGCGCTGCCTCCGCGCGGGAGGCAAGCACAATGATCTCGACTCGGTGGGTTACACCGCGCGCCATCACACGTTTTTCGAGATGCTTGGCAATTGGTCATTCGGTGATTACTTCAAGCGCGAAGCAATCACGTGGGCATGGGAGCTATTGACCCGCGAGCTGGGTCTGCCTCCTGATCGGCTCTGGGTCACGGTCTATCAGACTGACGACGAGGCCTTTGCGATCTGGCGCGACGAGATTGGCGTTCCAGTCGAGCGCATCGTACGGATTGGCGATAACAAGGGCGCGCCGTACGCATCGGACAATTTTTGGCAGATGGCCGATACTGGGCCGTGCGGTCCTTGTACCGAGATTTTCTATGACCACGGCCCGGGAATTGCCGGCGGCCCGCCGGGGTCGGCCGATGAAGATGGCGACCGCTACATCGAGATCTGGAACCTCGTGTTCATGCAGTTTGACCGGCAGCCCGATGGGACGCTTGCGCCGTTGCCCGCGCCATGCGTGGACACTGGGATGGGCCTGGAACGTCTCGCAGCGGTTCTGCAGGGCGTTCATTCGAACTACGAGATCGATCTGTTCCAGCGGCTGATCAGGGCTGCGGCGGAACTAACAGGTACGGCGGACCTGGAGAACAAGTCGCTGCGCGTCATTGCCGATCACATTCGCGCCTGCGCATTCCTTATCGTCGATGGCGTTGTGCCCTCCAATGAGGGGCGTGGCTACGTGCTGCGTCGGATTATCCGCAGAGCTCTGCGGCACGGCTGGATGCTCGGCACCAAGGGCGAGTTCTTCTCGAAGATGGTGGCGCCACTGGTGCTAGAGATGGGGTCGGCCTATCCGGAGCTTGCGGAACAGCAGCCGCGTGTTGAACAGGCATTGCGCGCCGAGGAACAGCGCTTCGGCGAGACTCTCGAGCATGGAATGAAGGTATTCGAGGAGGTTGCCGCGCGAGCTCGCGATGGGCGCATTGATGGCGCGGACGCATTCCGCCTGTACGACACGTATGGTTTCCCCGTTGACCTGACGGCGGACATCGCGCGTGAGCGTGGCCTCGCGGTCGACATGGCGGGCTTCGAGCGAGCCATGGACGTGCAGCGGGAGCGGGCGCGCGCGGCAAGCCAATTCGAATCCAGGGGACAGATCCCGGCCGAGCTGGTGACTGCGCTGGATCCGACGGCTTTCCTTGGTTACGAGTCGATGGACATCGAGGCCTGCCGCGTCGTGGGCATTGTCCGTGATGGCTTGTCGCTGGCGCAGCTAGGTGATGGCGAAACGGGCCTCGTGCTTCTGGATCGCACGCCTTTTTATGCGGAGTCGGGAGGTCAGGTCGGTGATGAAGGTGAGTTGCGGAACCGCTCCGGGAGATTGGTGGTCGAGGACACGCGGAAGCTTGGAGGTGCCTATCACGGTCATGCTGGTACGTGGCGAGGCCATGCGCCACTGCGAGTTGGCGATTCGATCGGTGCGCACGTTGATTCATTGCGACGCCAGGCAATCGCGCTGAACCATTCGGCGACCCACTTGCTGCACGCGGCCTTGCGTGCGGTGCTGGGGACCCACGTTCAGCAGAAAGGCTCGCTTGTGGCACCCGACCGACTGCGCTTCGACTTTTCGCACGGGGCGCCGCTCACCGGGTCTGAGCGGGCCATGGTGGAAACGCGTGTCAATGCCGCAATCCGGGACAACGGCGAAGCCGAGGTCCGCAGCATGGGTTATCAGGACGCCTTGGATGCGGGTGCCATGGCGCTTTTTGGCGAGAAATATGGTGACGAGGTGCGTGTCCTTCGTCTGGGCGAGACATCCATTGAGTTGTGTGGCGGGACGCATGTTGGACGCACAGGTGACATCGGCCTGTTCAAGATTGTTGCCGAGAGTGGCGTAGCTGCCGGAGTGCGCCGCATCGAGGCGCTAACGGGGGCCGCGGCACTTGCCTGGGTGGAATCCGAGGAAGAACGTCTGGATCAGGTGGCGCGGTTGCTGGGCAGCCCCCAAGGCGAGGTGGCGGAGCGACTTCAGTCGCTGTTGGACCGCCAGCGCCGGCTCGAACGGGAGCTGGAGGGTCTGAAGGCCAAGGCTGCGAGCTCTGCGGTCGACCGTTTGACTGCTCAAGCGATCGAGGTGGGAGGCATCAAGCTGGTGACTTCTCGGCTGGACGGGCTCGATGCCAAGGCTCTCCGGGATGCGATGGATCGACTGAAGCAGCAGCTGGGCGACAGTGTGATCCTGCTAGCCGCGGCCTCCGGGGACAGGGCTAGTCTGGTCGCTGGCGTATATGGTTCGGCGCAGTCCAAGCTGAAGGCCGGCGATCTTGTTGCACATGTTGCTGGTCAAATCGGAGGCAAAGGCGGTGGACGTGCAGACTTGGCGCAGGGCGGGGGCAACGCGGGGCCCGAGTTGGATCGCGCGCTTGCCGCGGCCCCTGCATGGATCCGGACCCGTGTGGAGCAGATGGGTGGTTAACCTGCGGCGCAGCCAAAGATGTAAGCCACTTTACGCGCCGATTTCACGTGGATTGCCGAGTGGCGCAATAGTTCGCTAGTATGACCCAGCGCGCCGTTCATGCCCCCGATGACCGGCGCGCCGACAACCATTAAACGGCACCTTGCAGTGACCGCAAAGGTTGTGCGCGGGACAAGGCCCGGGTGAGGGCGGGCGCCACGCATTCAACCTTCCATTCGGAGCTCCAACATGTTGATTCTGACCCGCCGGGTCGGCGAAACCCTGATGATTGGCGACGAGGTGACCGTCACCGTGCTGGGTGTCAAAGGCAATCAGGTTCGCCTGGGCATCAATGCCCCCAAGAACGTCTCGGTGCATCGAGAGGAAATCTATCAGCGCATCAAGGCGGAGCAGGCCGACGGTTTGCCACCGAGCGAGGAGTAACCGCGATCACCCACGGGGTTCCCCGCGACGATGCGAGACGTTATCCTTGCGGACTCGGGCGGGTACCAAAGCCGGTCCGGAAGTTCGGAGAGATGCCCGAGAGGCCGAAGGGGCTCCCCTGCTAAGGGAGTATAGGGTCAAAAGCTCTATCGAGGGTTCGAATCCCTCTCTCTCCGCCATTTCTACTAAAGCCCTGATATTTCAGGGCTTTTTTGTTGTCGGAAAAAATGCGTCGGGTCACAAGTCGGGACACAAGAGGCCCCGATGCGATTGCCCCACTATCTCTATCTCGCTCCATCCGGCGTCTGGCACTTTCGTCAGAGATTACCAGCGCATCTGACGAGCGTTTGCGGCCGTGCCTTCATCAAGGCCAGCCTCCACACGAGGGATACGCAAGAGGCGCAATGGCGGGCGCTCGAATTGGCCCGGCGTTATGCTCTGGTCTTCGGTTGGTTGCGGAGTGGAGCTGTGGCAGGAGAACCAGATATCAAGGAAGTCCTCCGGCGCTTGGCCCAAGGGCAAGGCAGGGACTACAAGATTCGACGCGCGTCTGATGGCACGTTTGAGATGGAGGCCAACGGACCGGATGATCACAAGCTCGCGATGCAGGCTTTGGAGCAGATTGGCCGCAAGGACCATCTATTTCCTGCGCCCGTTGCCGCATCGGCCCCGGTTGCTTCTCCGCCCCGGCCCAAGACTGCGGATATCCCCATCGGCAAAGCAGTCGAAACGTGGCTTCGAGAGATTGAGCCCAACACCAAGCCCAAGACGCTGACCATCAAGCGCTCAGCTGTGGAAGGCTTTGCCAAGCACTTTGGTGAGTCAAAGCTGGTCTCCGACGTCCACCGTGTCGATGTGGGCAACTGGGTGGGCGCACTCAGTGCCGGTGGCTTGCAGACGCCTACCTTGGTCAACAAATGCTCTTATCTGCGTGGGTTCTTCGATTGGGCCAAGGGTCGGGGCTATTTCGCCGATGACAATCCCTCCGTGGGTCAGGTGGCCTATGGCACGCGCGCCAAGCGGGTCCGTCGTGCGCATGGTTTTAAGGCGTTTTCAACGGAGCAAATTCGCGCACTCTTCTCCGACACCGCGCTTGAAGCCCTGAGTGATGACCAGCGATGGGGTGCGCTTATTGGACTTCACACCGGTGCTCGGGTCAGCGAAGTCGGGCAGCTTAGGCTAGATGACATCGCCGATGTCGAAGGTGTGCCGTGCTTTCGCATCACCGACGAAGGCAGCGGCCAGAGTGTGAAGACCTCAGCCAGCCTTCGCACCATCCCCATCCATCCGAAGCTCATCGAGCTTGGGCTCTTGAAGCATGTTGAGCAGCTTCGGAAAGCAGGGGTGACCAAGTTGTTCCCCAAGGCCAAAGCCGACGCGGTGAACGGTCCGGGCCAGTGGCTGAGCAAGGTGTTCTCCCGCCACATCGAGCGCCACCTCAAAAAACCAGAGAAGGGCAAGTATGGGTTCCATTCCCTTCGCAAGACGGTGGTCCAGCGCCTCCAAGACCTGGGGATTGAGGCCGAATTTCGTGCCGCGTATGTGGGCCACGAGTTGGACGACGAGCATCACGCCGCATACAGCAGACCTCCGACCATGCCGGAACTGCTCGAAAAAATCAGCGGCTTGGACTTTATAAAGACACGAAAGGTTGGAGCTTAGATGGCTGGCAACAAAACCCTGAGTGCGCGCAATGGCGCAGCCCTAGACGAGTGGTATACCCAGCTCA
>JAKAEJ010000040.1 GCA_021818335.1 Pseudomonadota bacterium
CCGATGCCTTACTCACCCGTCCGCCGCTCGCCGCCAGGGTTGCCCCCGCGCTGCCGCTCGACTTGCATGTGTTAGGCATGCCGCCAGCGTTCAATCTGAGCCAGGATCAAACTCTTCACTTGGATCTTGCCGTGGCCTAAACCACGCATCACGTCGTGAAGCACCTAGCTCGCTTCGCTGAATTACTTGAATCCAGGACGCGCTCCAGATGCTCTTCCGAACATCCGCAGGGCGCCCACACAAGTCACCTGTGCATACTGTCAACGATCCGTCCCCGCAGCTCTCGCCGCAGCCCCAGCCTCTCGCCAGGGGAGCCCGATATCTTACCGCCGATTTCCAGTACGTCAACACCTCCCAACATCCCATCCGCTCGGTTCGGCCACGGCAAGTCATCCCCCACGGACCAAGCGCACGCGAGCAAAATTGCGCTTGCCAATTTGCAGCAACCCCTCGAACCCCGGCGCAAGCATCCGCCCGACGTCCTCGACGTGCTCGCCATCAATTCGCACCGCGCGTTCTCGCAACTTGCGCGTAGCTTCGGAGTTGCTGGATGCAAGGCCGGCAGCAACCAGAACCGCAGGCAGGCGCATACCCGCTTCGGCCACAGCGATTTCCATCAGCGGCACAGCGCGGACATCGCCTTCACCGCGAACGGCCGCCTGCCAACCCGTAACAGCGCGTTCCGCCTCCGAGGCACCATGGAACCGTGCCGCCAGTTCGTGTGCGAAACGTAACTTGATTTCACGTGGATTGACCCGGCCGGATTCAACATCGGTCCGTAGCTGCCGCGCCTCGGCAGCGCCAATTTCGAAGCTAAGCAATTCGATCCAGCGCCACATGAGCGAGTCGTCGATTTTCATGGTCTTGCCGATGATATCGATGGCAGGCTCGTGGATGCCGATGTAGTTGCCCAATGACTTAGACATCTTGTTGACGCCATCCAAGCCCTCAAGCAGCGGCATCGTCAGCACAACTTGCGGCGGCTGCCCGTAGTGCGTCTGCAATGCACGGCCCATCAGCAGATTGAACGTTTGGTCGGTCCCACCAAGTTCGACATCCGCCTCAAGAGCGACTGAATCGTAGCCTTGCACCAGTGGATAGAGGAACTCGTGAATAGCAATGGGCTGCTGCGCCGCGTAACGCTTCGCAAAGTCGTCACGTTCGAGCATGCGCGCGACTGTGTGCTGCGCCGAAAGGCGAATCATGTCGGCAGCGGTCATGCGACCAAACCACTCCGAGTTGAAACGCAGCTCCGTTCGCTCCCGATCCAGGACCTTGAATACTTGCTCGGCATACGTGCGAGCGTTGGCCTCAACATCCTCTCGGGTGAGCGGCCTCCGCGTGGAACTTTTCCCTGAAGGATCGCCGATCATGCCGGTGAAATCGCCGATCAAGAAAATCACGCGATGTCCCAGGTCCTGAAACTGGCGCATCTTGTTGAGCAAGACCGTATGACCAAGGTGCAGATCGGGCGCGGTCGGGTCGAACCCGGCCTTGATCCGCAACGGTCGGCCAAGCGCCAATCGCTCTCGAAGTTCTTCTTCCTTGATCATGGATTCGGCGCCACGGCGAATCTGCGCCAGTGCGTTTTCGATATCAGACATTGGCATTCCGTCAGTGGGCCAGAAGGACCGTGGTTTAGATCCAACATGCGGCCAGCGAAGACAACCGGCAGTTAATTGTCTGTTAAAGCATTCGCGGAACGCAAAGCCCTCCCGTCGAAAACGTTGACGCTCTTTTCCGTGGCTCGCCATGGTAGTGAACGCAGTCGCTGGCGGAGCCCGAGGATGGCCGCCCAAGGACCACGCCGAGGTAATCGCCGCGCCGCGCACACGGCCGGGCACTCGCTACCGCGCTCGTAGCTGCATGCGGCGCGACGTTTCCGCATTCTCATCGTGCTTCTCTTCGTCGCGCATGCGTCCAGCCCTCGGCCACCTGCGCGCGCTAAAGGGAGGCAATTGCGCCGCCCCCTCCAGCACACCTATCGTCGCTGCAGGCGATGGCGAGGTGACGTCTGCGGCGGGGCCCATGGCTTCGGCAATTGCGTCCTAATCCGTCGCAACAGGGACGTCATCACCGCCTACGGGCATAGGTCCCGATTTGCTGCTCGTCCACGCCAGGGCGCACGGGTCCGGCAAGGCGAAATCATCGGCCATGTCGGCATGACCGCGTGGCCACTCGACCATGCCTTCACTGCGCGTTCCGTATTGATCGGCAGCAGCGCGACTGATTGGCTGTCACGCTACCGCAACTAGCCGGGTTCCGGTACAACTGCGCTTGGCTTTCCAGCGCAGCATCGCTGCCCGCGCTGTCTCAGATCGAATAGATTGACACGGGCTTCCTCCTGGCCAGCGCAAATTGAGCAACGACAACGACAACCACGATCAGGCCGAGCTCTATCTGGGGCTAATTTCAGGCACGAGTGCTGACGGCATTGACGTCGCCCTAGTTGACTGTGCGGAAGGGCGCGCCCGTCTACTACAGGGAGCCACGATTACGCTCGCGCCAACGCTGCGGCAACAGGTTCTTGCCCTGTCCCAAGGTGATGGGTCGTTTGACATCGATCAGTACGGACGGCTTGACGTGCAGCTCGGCGAAGCGTTTGCGGCTGCGTCACTGGCGCTGCTGGGCGCCGCGGGTGTTGCACCCGAGGAGATCCGTGCAATCGGATCCCATGGGCAAACCGTGCGTCACCGACCGCTCGGCGCCCACCCTTTCACCCTGCAGTTGGGCGACGCCAGCATCATTGCCGAACGAACGGGAATACCGACCGTAGCCGATTTCCGCCGCGCCGACGTTGCCGCCGGCGGTCAGGGCGCACCCTTGTTGCCCATCCTTCACGCTCGACTGATTGCCACGCCTGATGAGCCCTGCGCCGTGCTGAATTTGGGTGGTATTGCCAACCTCACGGTGCTTGGCGATGCGAACGGCATCCGCGGCTTCGACAGCGGCCCTGCTAACGCGCTGCTGGATGCATGGTGCCAGCTTCACACGGGGCAACCCGTGGACCGTGGCGGCGCACTGGCTGCCCAAGGGCGACTTGACCGCGATCTGCTTAACGCCCTTTTGCGCGATCCCTACTTCGCGGCGCCTCCGCCCAAAAGCACGGGCCGGGAATACTTCCACCTTCGTTGGCTGGATAGCCATCTGCGGGGTCGCGACATCGCCGTTGCGGATGTGCAAGCGACGCTTCTCGCACTGACCGTCCAAAGCGTGGTCCATGCGCTCGCCGAGCACGCTCCATCAACGCGGCGACTCTGGGTCTGCGGCGGAGGCGTGCATAACGTACACCTCATGCAGTCGTTGAAGAAATCCCTGCCTTTCCCAGTGCACAGCACTGCAGATTTCGGCATCGACCCCGACTTCATCGAAGCGACGGCGTTCGCATGGCTTGCGAGGGCGAGGTTGCGGGGAATCCCGGGCAATGTGCCTTCGGTGACCGGCGCTCGTGGAAGCCGCGTACTGGGCGCCATCCACTCGCCCAGGCCATCATTCTGAATCGGACGCTCCGCGCCTGCGCGCAAACTGGCTATCGGGAACATCTCGCAGCGCCGCGATGGCTTCGCCGAATGCCTCATATTCTTGGGCATCGAGTCCTGCGTTCGTACTAGAGGCAAGCTCAACCTCCCGTCCGGCGAAGGAATCTCCGAGTCCCATCCCCAACCCGTGCCGCAGGGCGTGCAGGATGACGTCATTCAATGACCACTTCCGCGCCAGAGCCAACGCCTTGATGCGCTCTGCAAGAGCCTCGTCAATGTGGCGCACCAGGATGTCCGGCATCGACCCGGCCCTCGCTATCAATACGCCCCTGCATTTCCGATTCTGCCATGCGCGATCCTGACATGCCCAGCGATCAGGCAACAGCTCGGTGGCGGGCCAGTAAAGGCCTTAGACGCCACCATATGGCTAGCGCGGGCAACGTGGCGAGACACGAGAATATGAAATAGCCGTCATAGCCGATCGTCGTGACGAAAACTCCGGAAAGGCCGCCGACCAGCTTTCCGCTGACCACGGTCAACGAGCTGAATAATGCATATTGGGTAGCCGTATAACGGTGGTCGGTCAAATCCGACAGGAACGCCACGGCCACCGTGCCGAGCAGACCCGTCGAAAAATTGTCCCCAATGATCATCACAATGAACCAGTTAACGTGCCCGGGGTGCCAAGAGAGCAGCAGGAACAGCAAATTGGATAGTGCTGCGGCAGCCAACGCCCACGGCATGCAGCGCTCCGCATTCCAACGCAACACCGCCGCGCCGCCCGCGAATGCGCCCGCAAGGCCCACAATGACGCCGAATACCTTGGACACTTCCGCTATCTGGACGAGGCTGAAGCCCGCGTGCAGGTAGAACGGCAAGGCAATGGGTCCCAGCATCTGATCCGAAATCTTGAATAGGAGAATGAACAATAACAACCAGGTACCTAGCCAGCCTCCAAAACGATTGAAAAACTGCGCAAACGGACCAATTACTCCATCCTGCAACGCGTCCCGCAAGTCCCGAGCGCGTCGTCGGTCATGGGATGGCTCGCGTGCCACAAGCGTCGCGACGATTGGCACCAGAAGCAGCGCCGCCATGACGCGGTACGCGCTTGCCCAGCCCACCTGCTGCGCTAGCACAAGCGCCAATGCCCCGCTCGCGATCAGTGCAATCCGATAGCCGAAGGTGTAGGTCGATGCCAGCGCCCCCTGCTCTTCCGGCGGGGCAATTTCGATCCGGTAGGCATCGATCACGGTGTCCTGCGTTGCCCCAGCAAAAGCCGCGACCCCTACCATAAGAAGGAAAGGAAACAATCGCCCGGCAGGTGTGAGATTGGCCATGCCGAGGAGCGCCAGACCCAGCACACACTGCGCCAAAAGGAGCCAACCCCGGCGCTGGCCAAAGTATCTGAATACGGGTAGCGGCAGGCGGTCTACGAGCGGTGCCCACACGAACTTAAAGGAATACGTCAGTGACAGGTAGCTGATCAGGCCAATGGAATCCAAGGTGACACCTGATTGCTTTAGCCACCCAGACAACGTACCGCCCACTAAAAGAAACGGCAGTCCGGAGGAGAAGCCAAAAAAGAACATGACGAGCGCGGCTGGCTGGGTAAACGCGCGCGCCAGTGCAAGCACACGTAACCGTAGAGTCATGTGGCCGTGCCCAGGCGATAGTCAACCCAATAGGGGGCGTGGTCAGAAAATCGCGGCGAACGAGCAATGCCACAATCCTCAAGCCCGACCCTTAGATCGGGCGAAGCCAACTGATAGTCGATTCTCCAACCCACGTCCTTGGCGAACGCCTGTCCGCGATTCGACCACCACGTGTACTGCTGCGCTTGTGGTCGAAGTTCGCGGTAAGTGTCTACCCAACCGCGCGTTATCAGGTCGTTCATCCATGCACGCTCCTCAGGCAGGCACCCGGAATTCTTCTGATTGGAACGCCAATTCTTGATGTCGAGCTGGCTCCGCACGATGTTCCAGTCGCCACACACGACGTAACTGCGTCCGCTGCACAACCAGCCATCGAGTACCCCGGTAAGCCAGTTCATGACTTGGAACTTGAACGCCTGCCTAGCCTCACCC
The DNA here is from genome assembly GCA_021818335.1 of Pseudomonadota bacterium. Lineage (GTDB taxonomy): Bacteria > Pseudomonadota > Gammaproteobacteria > Xanthomonadales > Rhodanobacteraceae > Metallibacterium. The sequence continues at coordinate 5,567 of JAKAEJ010000040.1, forward strand.
GATGATCCAGAAGGCAGGTATAAGGAAACGACGCTCAGCGATCCAAAGCGGGCTTCGATGTAGCGCCCCTCACCATCAAAGGCTTCCCAACCAAGGCTCGTCAGCACCTTGTCGGGGCGAATCCGACTGAGCACTGCCACGCCGCTGTAGCCTGCCTTGCTTCGGGCATCGTGCCAATGGCAATGGAACCCATGAGGCCTGTGCACCGCATCCAACTGTGCTTCGTGGGCCTTGGTTTCCTGCAGGCAAACGACATCTGCATGTTGATCGGGAAGCCAATCGAATAATCCCTTGCGTGCCGCGGATCGGATGCCATTGGCGTTCAACGTAAGGATTCGCATGCCCAGATCAGCCTTTGAGCCAGGCACGACCATGCCTGTAGGGAGGGGCGACGTCAACGCGATGAAGGCCGATAATCAGGACAATCTTCTCCAAGGTACCGTCATGCATCATTTTCAGTCCGACTTCTTGGATCTTGCGCGCGCCACCGGAGTGCTTCGCTTTGGGCACTTCACACTCAAGTCGGGTCGCAAAAGTCCCTATTTCTTTAACCTGGGCGCCGTTTCGACCGGTGCAGGATTGGCACGCCTGGGGCATGCATACGCATCATGCGTTGAGGCAAGCGGCTTGCAGTTCGACATGCTGTTTGGGCCAGCCTACAAGGGCATTCCGCTGGCAACTGTTACCGCGGTCGCCCTCGCTGAACAATACGGGCGCGACGTGCCGCTTGCCTACAACCGCAAGGAGGCCAAAGATCATGGCGAAGGAGGAGTGGTCGTCGGCGCACCGCTAGCAGGGCGAGTCCTCATCATTGACGACGTGCTGACGGCCGGCACTGCAGTACGCGAATCCTTGGCTCTCATCCGCGCGCATGGCGCCACGCCAGCCGGCGTGCTCGTCGCGCTTGACCGGCAGGAGCGCGGGCAAGGATCTCGTTCCGCGGCCCAAGAGTTGGCCAGAGAACAAGGGCTTCCTGTCGTTTCAATTGTCGCGCTCGATGAGGTCATGGCCTATGTCCAGACGCAACCCGGGATGGCGAGCGTTCTTGACGCGTTGGCCGCATATCGGCTCCGCTATGGCGTCGAACGAGGCGACTAAAGGTAATATCTGGTTTCCTCTCGACGGCGCCATGCGCCTGATTGAACCATGCGCATCAACATCATTGCCTGGGACAATGGCCTCGGCCTATCTAGGCACCTTCGGCTGCTTGGCGTCGCGCTGGAACAGTACGGACACGTGGTCACCGTTACTGGGTTGCGCCGTGGCAACTGGCGCAAAATGGGGCGGCGTTTCAAGCTCGGTGCCAGGAATATTTGGAGTCGGGTGTTTGGCGATCACGGTTGGAAACGCCACGACGTCAACATCCTCATTGAGCACATCCGCCCCGAATTCCTCCCGTCGGCACGCCGCAATGTATTGCTGCCTCACCCGGAATGGTTCCTCGACAGTGATCGCGCACTCTTGCCCAAAGTCGATGCCGTTTTCGCACAGACACGCCACGCCATCCCGATTTTCGGCGCACTGGGGAGCCGAGTCCTCTTCACAGGCTTCACGAGCGAAGATCGGTGGCTGCCTGAGGTCGTCCGCGAGCCGACGTTTTTCCATCTGGCAGGTCGCAGCCGACATAAAGGGACCGATCGCCTGCTCGAGTTGTGGCGCCGCCATCCGGAATGGCCACGGCTAACGGTGGTGCAGAATCCGAAGAGCGCGCTGCCTGGCCGTCCTGCAAGCAACATCGATCACCGAGTCGAGTATCTCAACGACAGCGAGCTCAGGAACCTACAAAATGCGCATTGGTTTCACCTGTGTCCTTCGGAGACCGAGGGTTACGGCCATTATCTGGTTGAGGCCATGAGCCTAGGCGCCATCGTGATAACGACAGATGCGAGGCCCATGAACGAATTCATCACACCAGCCCGAGGAATTTTGGTCGGCTGCGCGCGCAAGGGGCAGCAAAACTTGGCGACGACGCACTATTTCGACGAAGCCGCGATGGAACTGGCAGTCGAGCACGCCATGACCATGGATGATCGCGTCCGCGCAAGCATGGGGGAGAGCGCGCGCGCGTGGTTCACGGACAATGCGCAAGCGTTTCCGCAACGCATCAATGCGGCGTTACAATTAATCGAGTAACCTCTCTTAATCTACTGGGGCAAGTAGAGCTGTCGCCCACGGACGCATGTGAGGCCGCAGTCACAAGTTGGGTGATTGAATGCTAAGTCCGCCTGCGTGGATTCAGGCAATACTCACGCGCTCCTCGGAGACTTCCGGCAATATCCAAACCGGGACGTAGTTATTGGAAGTCTGACGTACGGACTTGCGTACGGAGTGTTGTCATGGCCAGTATCAACTTGGTTTACCAGGACAACGGCTTTGGTCTGAGTCGCGACTATCGCCTCCTCGCCGTTGCGCTACGTCGCAACGGATGCGATGTCTTTGCGACACGAGTCGACGGCCGCAGCGAACGACGAAGAAGGCGGCGCGGAGTGGGTGCCATACTGCAAGCACCGAGGGCGCTGGCTTCCTTGGTGCGTTGCCGGCTTGCTCCGAAGCGATTCGATCTGAACGTGCTGTTCGAGCATGTTTGGCCCGAACAACTTGACCTGGCAAGCGGAAATGTCGCGCTTCCCAATCCCGAATGGTTCGACCGGCATGACCAGCGTCGACTCGGTTGCGTCGACCGCATCTGGGCTAAAAGTCGCGACGCGCTGGGCATTTTCCAACGCCTTGGCTGTAGCACGCAGCTGGTCGGATTTACCAGCGAGGACAGGCTCGACCGGAATGTGCGCCGCGAACGAAAGTTCCTCCATCTTGCGGGCGGGAGTCGCACAAAGGGCACCATTCGGTTGCTCGACCTATGGCGCAAACACCCCGAGTGGCCCCAACTTACGGTACTGCAGCATCCCAGCGAGGCGATCAACTTGCCGGAAGCGACCAACATCGAATATCGCGTCGGTTACTTGGATCCGCGCCAGCCCCAAACGTTACGTGAGCTGGTTGCATTGCAGAACAGCCACCAATTTCATGTATGCACCTCAGAGACCGATGCATGGGGGCACTATCTGGTCGAAGCGTTGGGCGTCGGGGCGGTCACCCTCACCGTTGACGCGCCGCCCATGAACGAGCGAATCGAACCTGGCTGCGGTCTGCTTGTGCCTTACGCCGCACGCGATCGAATGGCTTTGGCCACGCGCTATTACTTCGACATGAACGCTCTCGAGGAAACTGTACGAGAAGCACTTGAGCTGGATGCGCCTGCCATTCAGCGCATTAGCGACAACGCTCGTGCATGTTTCGAGCGAACACGTGATGCGTTCGATCGGCGCGTCGCCGCTGCCTTGAGCGCAAGCGTCCGCTGAGCTTCAGATTCATGTCTGCAGACAAAGGTCCATGGGTCGCGATGCGCCGCGAACCATGGCAAGCCAGACTCGGAATTGGTGCAATGCTGCTGTCAGCACTCACCGCGGCTGCAAATCTACCCCAGCCATTTCAATCAAGCACCGCAGCCGCAGTCGCATTGGCAGCCCTGCTGGCTTCCGGTTCCTGGCCGTGGCGCATCTTTCGAAGTCATCCCATGCCCTGGCTCATCTTAGCGCTTGCAGCTTACTGCGCGTTGCAATCCGCTGCAGTCGCACAGCAGGTGCCATCTGAGGATTACCTTAGGCAGTTAACGTTGGCTGGCAATCCGCTCAAGGTACTTGTCTTCGCCTGTGTTTTTGGCATCTGGCTCGCACGCTATCCTCAGTGGATACTGCGTTCACTGCAGCTGCTCGCGATTGGGTGGCTAATGTGGGCGCTCGCAAACATGCCTTGGACGCAAATGACGCTCATTGCCACCGGCGTTCTGCGACTTCGCCTTGGCTACGCAGAGAATCTCACCGGCGCATTCGCCGCGCTGTGCCTAGTCATCGGCCTCTACCATGCTTGGCAGTTTCGGCAACAAAGTGCCGGTTCCAGTCATGCCATGCTAATTGGCGATGGCTGGGCGCTGTTAAGCCTTTGGTCGTTGGCGATCCTCCTCTTCGCGCAATCACGCGGCGCCTGGATCGCCGCAATAGCTGGTGCCTTTGTACTCTGGGGCATGGGACGAGAGTCGTCTCGAGAAGCCTGCATCGCGCCTCGGCGCGGACGCCACGGATGGCTAATGCTCATCCTCATGACACTGCTCATCACCGCCTATGCGGTACGGCCCTCAGTGATGCAACGCATGGGTTCGGGCGGGGCATCAGCCTTTCGGGTGCTCGCAGGGAGCCCGATCACCGCGGCAGCGCCTTCAGTCGGACTACGCATCGAACTTTGGCGATTTGCCATCGAACGGATCGCTGCCCACCCATTTCGCGGCTACGGGCTCGCCAGCATCCAGCCGATGCTGGTGCGCAGTGGAATTCAATGGCAAGGCTACGTGCCACCGCATCTGCACAACACGCCGCTGCAGGTCGCCGTAGGCTTGGGCCTGCCCGGCCTCGCGCTGGCCGCCTCCGCTTTCCTCTTGCCCCTATATGACTCATTCCGGGCGTGGCAAAGGCAGCAAACAGCTCGTCCTCAACTATCTCTGCTGCTCGCCTTGGCGATGATATTCCTGATGGTCAACCTCTTCGACTATCTCGCTTGGAGCAATGATTACATGCGCGCGCCACTAGAGATTGTCCTGGGCTGCGCCATAGGCACTTCGCTGCGATGGCGACGCGATCAAGAATCCATGTCAGTGGCCTTGGCGTAGGCCACGGAAACCAGAAGGCCCGCTTTGTGCGGGCCTTCTGGTTTCCGTGATTTTGCAGCAGCACGCCGCTGGCCAAGACAGTTACTTGATCTTGCCTTCCTTGTAGATCACGTGCTTACGAACCACAGGGTCATACTTCTTCACTTCCATCTTGTCTGGCGTGTTCTTTTTGTTCTTGTCCGTCGTGTAGAAGTGGCCCGTGCCGGCTGATGACGTCAAACGAATCTTGTCGCGCTTGGATGCCATGGTTCGATCTCCTCAGACCTTTTCGCCGCGGGCACGAAGTTCGGCGATCACGGCATCAATTCCCTTCTTGTCGATGGTTCGAAGGGCTTGGCTGGAAACCCGCAATTTGACCCATCGATTCTCGCTCGCCACCCAGAACCGGCGCTCGTGAAGGTTGGGCAGCCAGCGACGGCGGGTCTTGTTGTTGGCGTGCGAGACGTTGTTGCCAACCTGCACGGCCTTGCCTGTGACTTGGCAGACGCGAGACATAGTGATCTCCGGATGACGAACTGCCACCCTTGGCCAGAGCGGCTACGGCCCAGCGCCCCGAGGGGCCACGCGATACTGGAAATGCGCCCTAGGCCCATGCATCGCGTCGCACGGGCGGACCCGCAAACGCGGGCCTAGCTTGGTCGAGCCGCAAAGCATAGCGGCAAGATTCCCTCTGAGCAAGTATCGCACTTGGCCGGACGTGCGCGTGCAGGCGCGCTGTGGGATGATTCGCGATCTTTGCGTACCCGCAATCACGAATCGACGGAGTCACTCATGACAGAAACACTTCCCAATGGCCAAGCAGAGCAACCGCAGTTGGCCCTTCAAAAAATCTACGTGCGCGACGTGTCCTTCGAGGCGCCCAACGCACCGCAGGTATTCCAGGACTTGGGTCAGGCGAACGCGCAGCCGCAAATCCAGCTGAATCTCGGCCACAAGGCAACTGAACTTGGCCAGGATGCATACGAAGTCGTGTTGACCGTGACACTCACCTGCACCCTCGAGGAGCGGACTGTCTATCTGGCCGAAGTCCAGCAAGCCGGCATCTTTACCGTTGCTGGTTTCGATACAGCCAACCGCGATGCGATCCTGGGTGCCTATTGCCCCAACATGCTGTTCCCGTATGCAGGTCAGGCCGTAACCGATCTGATCCAAAAGGGTGGCTTCCCGCCGTTTTTCCTGCAGCCCATCAATTTCGACGCGCTCTACGCCGAGCAACAACGTCGCGCCAGCATGCCTGAAGCACCGGCTGCGCACGCCTGAATCCAATGACCGCACGCACACGCGTCGCGGTTCTCGGCGCGGGTTCCTGGGGAACCGCGCTGGCTGCCGCCCTTTCACGGCATGGTAGCGAAACGCGACTCTGGGGCCGCGATGCCGAACAGCTCGCGGTCATGGAGCGGACGCGGCGTAATCCCCGCTACTTGTCCGAACAGGACCTGCCGGCGGAATTGCGCTGCCTGTCCGATCTTGACGCAACGCTAGACGATGCGGACGTCGCCCTTGTCGTGGTCCCCAGTCACGCCTTCGCCGACCTGTTGACGCAGCTCATGCCACGACTTCCGCAGCAAACGGAAATCGCTTGGGCAACCAAGGGCTTTGAGCCGGGAACTGGCCGGTTCTTGCATGAACTGGTTGGCGATAGCTTTCCCGGGAGGCCTGCCGCCGTCGTTACGGGGCCATCCTTCGCCCGCGAGGTTGCCCAAGGGTTGCCAACGGCCCTCACCGTGCATTCGGTCGACATCGCCTTCGCGCAACGGCTTGCCGGGCTTCTGCATGGACCTGCACTGCGAGCCTATTCCGGTAACGACGTTCTTGGCGCAGAGCTTGGCGGTGCGATGAAGAATGTGCTGGCAGTAGCCACGGGGGCGGCAGATGGCATGCAGCTCGGATTGAACGCCCGCGCGGGCCTGATCACCCGCGGCATGAACGAAATGCTGCGGTTGGGCGTGGCATTGGGTGCGCGTGCCGAGACGTTGATGGGTCTTGCGGGACTGGGCGATTTGGTATTGACCTGCACAGGCGAACTATCACGTAATCGCCGTCTTGGTTTCCTTCTCGGTCGAGGGGCACCCTTGACGCAAGCTCTGATGGAGATTGGCCAGGTTGTCGAAAGCGTCGTAACGGCAGAGGAGGTCATGCGCCTCGCCGAACGGGTGGACTTGGATCTTCCCATCAGCTTCCATGTGCGTGCCGTCCTGCGCGGTTCGATGACGCCAACAGAGGGCCTTCAAGCCTTGCTCGCACGCGAGCAGAAGCCGGAATACCCGGCTGGACTCTTCGGACGCCACTGACCTCGGGCATGCGGCTACCTTCCTGCAGCCCGCGCGGGCAGTGCTAAGCTCGTAGGGTTTAATGCCCGCCGGGCATTGGGAACGGCATCTTGGGCGGTAACCCGACGCGCATGCAGCCGGCAATCGGACCGGCACGATTAGATGAACTGCCGGTCGCATGGCGGCGACTGTTTGCCGCTGGCCCCGCGGCAAGCGAGCAACTAGGCGTGCTCGGATTCTTGCTCGAGATCAACCAAGTCGAGGGCCAGGCCGCCGCGGAATTGGACGTCGCCCCGGTCCTGCTCAGCGCCCTGGGCAACGGTCGCTACGCTAGACCACTGCCTCTCGACGCCCGGCACCTGCCAGCCAGCGGATTGGGCGTGGCGCAGCAGCGACTGGCGAGTAGCTTGCTCGGCCTGACACAAATCACTCGCAAGGGTCGCAGCTATGCGCGTCTGACCGGCGCGCTGGGCGATGCTTTGTTAATGGAGATGCTCGATAGTGCGCCCTGCTTATTCGGTGGCGTTGCCGGCCTTCATATGCAGCGTGGCACCGCCCTGCCACTACGCTGGACCTGGCTGATGGAGCGCGACGGGCGCCAACGTTTGCAGCCGCAGCTGGTCGCCGGCCAACGTCTTCTGCGAATCGGAACACTGTGGGTCCTTGATGCCGAGCATGCGAGCCTGTCCATGATGGATGCCGATGGCGGCGCTGCGGCGATGCTGGACCTTCCGCCGCTACCACCCGAGGCGAGCGGAGCCATCGCCAGCCTTCTGCAAGGAACGCACTGGGCAGCGCAAATTCCCACACCGCGCTCGTTCGACGGCGTGGCCAAGGCTGATCTGAACCCGAAAGCCGTGCTCACCCTGCATGCGCTGACTCGCCATGCCCGGCTAGGCGCAGGAACACCGCCATTAGCCTTCGGAAGGTTGAGCTTCGACTACGGCGGCGAACGACTGCCTGGCCGAGGAGGAGAAGGTCTCGTGCGCCGCTTGCGCGACGGTCGCCTGGTGGAAATCGGCCGGAAGCGGGCCGAAGAGCTGGCCGCCATGGAACAACTGGAGGCCGCAGGTCTGACCCCAGCCGTCGATACCGAAGGGTTGCCTTGGGACTTGGCGGATACCTTGCCAGAGGACGCCTGGCTATTCCCTGGTGCCGGACATTCTGGAGCGCTGGAGGTCAATACCCCTGCGCGGTGGCTGGTGTTGCGCTCCAAGCTCGAAGCAGAAGGCGTCCAGTTCGACTATGCGGCCAGTTTCCCATTCGAGGTGCTCGAGGGCACGCCGCAGTGGTACGGCGTTGCAAAGCCAGAAGATGACGGGCAATCGTTCTCCTTGGAGGTCGGGCTCGAATTGGAAGGCCACCGCATCAACCTCTTGCCGGCCGTCGCACAGGCATTGGCAGAGCGCCAGATCAGCCTATCGCCAGCGGCACACGAGCCGGAAGACGCCGTTTGGTACGCGCCGGTGGACGCACGCCGACGCATTCCGGTTCGTCTGGCCGCACTGCGCGCTCTTTTGGCGCCCTTGGCCGAGTACCTAGACCGCCCTCGCCCACGCTTACACCTCCCAAAGGTACAAGCCGGCCGGCTTAGCGAGTTGCGCAGTGCCATGCCGGCGGACCGCCCATTCGAGGCCCCTGCAGAGCTGATCGGCTTCACGCAGCGACTGCTGCGCGCGGCGGCCGAAGCCAGTGACACTCCACCACCCTCGTTGAAGGCGGAATTGCGCGGCTACCAGCGGGAAGGATTGCGCTGGATGAACGCGTTGGCGGAGGCAGGTTTGGGCGGCGTGCTCGCGGATGACATGGGCCTTGGCAAGACCGTGCAATTACTCGCACACCTGTTGGCCCTTAAAGACAGAGGCGGCTTGCGCACGCCAGTGCTCCTGGTGGTGCCGACGAGCCTTATTCCCAACTGGGAACAGGAAAGCGCGCGCTTCGCACCAGGCTTGCGGTTGCTCACGTTGCATGGCGCTCAGCGTGGCGAACGATTCGCATCCATGTCATCCAGCGACGTGGTGCTGACCACTTATGCCTTGCTACCGAGAGACATTGCGGCGCTACGCAGGCAACCGTTTTCCCTTGCAGTGCTGGACGAGGCACAGCAGGTCAAGAATCCGCGCACGCGTGCACGCCGCGCGCTCAAGGAACTTGTCATCCCGCGGATTATGGCGCTGACGGGCACGCCATTGGAAAACCATCTCGGTGAACTGTGGGCGCAACTTGATCTCGCAGTTCCCGGCCTACTCGGGGACGAGCATAGTTTCCGTAGGTTCTATCGACAGCCAATCGAGAAACAGACAGACGTCGAGGCCCAAGCACGGCTCAATCGCCGAATCGCGCCCTTCATCCTCCGGCGCACCAAGGCACAGGTCGCCCGAGAATTACCTGCAAAAACGGAAATAAACCGTTCAGTGCGACTGGAAGGACGACAGCGGGAGCTTTATGAAAGCCTCCGGCTCAGTCTCGCGGAAGAGCTTCGCCAAGTCATCGCGCAGCGCGGAATTGAGCACAGCGGCATCGTCGTGCTCGATGCGCTGCTGAAGTTGCGACAGGCTTGCTGCGACCCGCGATTGGTCAAACTGGAGGCCGCGCGCGGCATACAGGAATCCGCCAAACTTGAATTGCTGATGGAAATGCTGCCGGCATTGGTGGACGAAGGTCGCAGTGTCCTTTTATTCAGTCAATTCACGAGCATGCTGGCGTTGATTGCCCATGAGCTCGAGCGCTTGCGGATTCCGTTCGTGATGCTGACGGGTGATACCCGTGATCGCGCAGCGCCGGTGCGTCGTTTTCAGGCCGGCGAGGTGCCGCTATTCCTGCTGTCGCTCAAGGCGGGTGGCGTGGGCCTCAACCTGACCGCCGCGGATACGGTGATCCACTACGACCCGTGGTGGAACCCTGCGGCTGAAGCCCAGGCGGTCGATCGTGCCCACCGCATCGGCCAGGACAAGCCCGTCTTTGTGTACCGACTGGTGGCTGCGGGTACCGTCGAGGAACGCATCGAGGAGCTCAAGCAGCGCAAGGCAATGCTGGCGGAAGCAGTCTTGGAGGGCGGTGGTACGCGCGAGCGACTTAGCTTCGACCAATCGGATCTGGATCTGCTCTTGGCAGCCACCCCCAGCAACTGAAGCGTGAGGATGTTGCCCTGCCGTGCACAGTGCGTACGCCCGGGGTGCCTTGCCTAAGCACGATGCGGGCGCAAGTTTTTCGTCTCGCCAATCGCCCGCACAGGAGAACGCCTTCGTGAGCAACCGCAATATCATCCGACGCGTCAGGGGGCTACCCGCCAGCGATGGCGCTGGCGTTCGGTTGACGCGCATCATCGGTCAGCCGACACTGGACAGCCTCGATCCATTCCTGCTGCTCGATGCCTTCGGATCAACGCAAGGGTCCGACTACATCGCCGGGTTTCCCGATCATCCGCACCGGGGATTCGAGACGGTCACTTACATGCTTGCAGGTCGCATGCGCCACCGGGATAACGTTGGCAACAGCGGATTACTGACGGCAGGTGGAGCGCAGTGGATGACTGCTGGTCGCGGCCTCATCCACTCGGAGATGCCGGAGCAGAGCGAAGGTGAAATGCGTGGCTTCCAGCTGTGGGTTAACCTTCCCGCGACGCACAAAATGATGGCGCCCCGCTACCAGGACATCGAACCGGAGCGCGTCCCCGTCTGTACGCCTGTTCCTGGCGCGCGGCTCCGCGTGATCGCCGGTAACGTCCTCGGCGTTGAAGGACCCGTCGACGGCATCGTTACCAAGCCCATCTTCATCGACATTGCGCTGGATGCCGGAGCTCGGCTAAGCCTGCCCGTGCCGGCCACCCATACAGCATTCGTATATCCTTTCGAGGGCGCAGAATTGGTTTTGGGTTCCAGCTCCTTGCCACTTGGTGAATTGGGGGTGCTGGATCAGGGTGATTCGGTCGAACTCTCAGCGCCGTCTGGCACCGTGCGAATGATTCTTGCCGCAGCTGCTCCGCTGCGCGAGCCGGTCGCTCGCTGGGGTCCATTCGTCATGAACACCGAAGCGGAGATCCGCCAAGCGATTGCGGATTATCGCTCCGGTCGCCTATAGCTGGGCCGCGAGCCTAGCCGCACGTTTGCGACGCGCGCGGATCGGGACCGTCCCTTGGTTCCGTGCCGCGCCGCGGCGCGGCCATGCGGAGACTGCAGTCGGCCGACCCACGCCTTGGCTCAATGCAGCAGCTGGCCACCGCGACGTCCAGCGTTTGGCGCCGGAGTGCCACCCCCACCTGCGGTGCCCGCAAGCACTTGCTCACGCAATGTAGGAGGGTGGACACGCCAATATTCCGCGAGCGCGCCAACGGCCTCCGGTAACTGCGACAGGAATCCGTCATAGCTAACGTCGTCCAGCGGATCAACAGGCTCCTCGGTACCAAGGGCGCCCGAGTCTATGGCCAGCGCTACGACGGGTCCGAGCAGTTGCATCAGTTCAAGGTCCTCGGCCAGACGCGCTTCCCACAGGTCAGCGCGGAGGTTGATGCCATGGGCAAATCCGTGGCACCACCCTGCGGCGCTCAATGCAGTGTCGCCGGCATCGGTGTCAACCTCGCCAAGTATCGGCTCATACCGCTCGTGCTCGATCTCCATCACGATCGAGTCATTGAGGCGGGCCAGAAGGGAAAGAATCCGGTTTCCCTCAGCCGCATCGGCGAACGGTTCGTGAAGAACTTCGGGCAGCCATTCGTCCGGGCGCGCTGGCTCGGGTCCGACGCTGAGCGCCGTGAGCAGGCCGTGGACCCCATCGAGCAGCGGCCCCTCGTCGCAGTTGTGGCGCCGCAGGAACAAGTCGAGCTCGTCCATTTCAGCATCGGTGAGCGATAGCGTGAGATCATCGTTCATGTCATTTCCAGGACAACGGGCGCATGGTCCGACGGACGTTCCCACGCACGAGCGGCGCGATCAATCCGCACAGTCCGCAGACGAGGATGCAGCGCCTTGCTCGTAAGTATCAGGTCGATACGAAGACCCAGATCGCGACGAAACGCGCCCTGCCGATAGTCCCACCACGAAAAGTGCCCATCGCCCTGTTCAAAAACGCGGAAGCTGTCCTCGAGCCCGAGTGCCAGCAGGGATTGCAGCGCCTCTCGCTCGGGCATGCTGCACAAGATCTGCTCATGCCACGCCGTCGGGTCATGCACATCGCGGTCGTCGGGCGCGATATTGAAATCGCCCAGCACTAACAATTCCGGTCGCCGCATGAGTTCGCCCCGCAGATAGTCACGCAGGGCCGCCAACCAACGCAGTTTGTACTCGTACTTGTCGCTGCCCACAGCCTGGCCATTGACGACATAAAGATTGACCACACGCAAGCCATCCACGTCCGCGGCAAGAAACCGGCGTTGTGGGTCGTCGAACCCTGGCAGGCCGGTCAGCACCGCTGACAAGGGTGTCCGAGACAACACGGCGACACCATTGTAGGTCTTTTGCCCACTAAATGCCGCCTGGTAACCGATTGCCGCAAAGTCCTTGACGGGAAATCGGACGTCTTCGAGCTTGGTCTCCTGCAGCGCAAGCACATCAGGCTGTTCGGCCTCAAGCCACGTCAACACGTGCGGCAGACGCACCGCGAGCGAGTTCACGTTCCAAGTCGCGATTTTCATGTTGGTATTGTTGCGCATTCCCCAATCGAATTCGCAGTGGCGGGCCGAGCCCATCTTGCGCAATCGTAGTGATGCCGTGATGCTTTTGGCGTCATTTGATCATCTGCATGACGCGCGCCGCCGTTAACGTGGAACCTCACATACCCAGACGAGTGTCTCGATGCTCACGTCAAAGTTCTTATTCGCCGCGCTGGCGTTGCCAACTGCAGCAACGCTTGCCGCATCATCGGGCGCATCGTCGCAACTTCCGAGCGGCCGGACGCTGACGCCCGTCGGACAACTGGCGGCAACGCCCAACTTTCCCGTCGCCGTAGTCGCGACTGGCAACCGCATCGCGGTCGTCGACGATGGAGCCGCAAAATGGCAAAGCGTCCAAATCTATTCTGCGCGGAACCTTCACGCGCATGCTTCCATCCACGCCGTCTTGCGAACCGGCCATTCTGCAGCGTCGCCGGGAGCCGTGGTGGCCCAGGGCGCTCCCGGTCCTTTGCGAAGCGTCGGCCGTGATGTCATTCCAGGCCAGAGCCTGTACCAAGGTCTCGCTTGGAGCGCCGATGGTCGCTTGTACGTTACAGGTGGCAGCAGCGACAACTTGCTCGCCCTCGAAGTGCAGCGCGGCGAGCTGCGCCTGACACGCGCGTATCGACTGAATTGGCAACCGTTCCCCGCATCTCAATATCCCTATGAGTACGCCGGCAATTGGCAGGAGCCTCGACGGTTCTACCCCGACAGCGTAGTGATCGGTCCGCACAAGGAACACGCGTATGTCACTGGATTGCTATCGAACAGCTTGGCGCGGATCAACCTCGCCAGCGGCGCGACGTCCTACCTGAACATCGGGAGCTATCCCTTTGCGGTGACGCTCGCGGATGATGGCGAACGACTGGTTGTCAGCGATTGGGGCGGCAATGGGGTTACTGTGGTCGATCGAGCGGCGTGGAAGGTTCTCGGAGAAGTACCGACCGGGCCATCCATCGATCCGCGAAGCCGCGCCGCTGGGGCCCATCCAACTGCGTTGGCGGCGCAGCCGGGAACTGCCATCGTCTGGGTGGCCGACGCCAATATCGACCGAATCGTTGCAGTCGATACGCGCAGCCTTCGGGCGGTCCGCGTCCTCGATGATGCGCCCTACCCAGGAGCACCTCCTGGCTCGTACCCCGATGGCTTGGCCATATCTGGGGAACGGTTGTTCGTAGCCAACGCAGGCAATGACGACGTCGCGGTCTATGACTTGACTACGGGTACCCGCGAGGCCCTGATCCCCACGGGTTGGTATCCGACTGCGGTCGCGATCCACGGCCATGGCCTGTACGTGGCAAGCGCCAAAGGCATGGGAAGCGGGCCCAACCTGAAGCATCAATGGGTGGGCGATTTCATGCATGGCCTCCTGCAGCGCATCGATCTGCGCAAGCTGTCCGCTGATGCACGAGCATGGACCGCGAAGGCGCTCGCTGACGACGGATTCAGTAATGACCAACGCCGCGCCCGCGGTGCGGGCAATGCAAAGGCTTCGGCGTGGTTGCAAGCGCATATCCATCATGTTGTGTTCATCCTGCGCGAGAACAAAACCTTTGACGAGGACTTTGGCCGTTACCACGCCGCCGGCCATTGGGCCGATCCAAGCCTTGACTTGTATGGTCAGCGCGAGTTGCCGAATCTCTATCGTCTGGCCTCAACCAGCGCACTGTTTGTCCATTTTTACGCAGATGGCGAAGTGACTTCGCAAGGCCACCAGTGGACGACCGCTGGCTCCGACTCCGATTTCGTCCAGCGCACATGGCCGCTCTACTACTCGAACCGCAGCTATATCGCCAATTCCGGTTGGACGCAGGATCTGGTGCCGCACGAAGCGAAGGCTCGGAATCCATACGCGATTTACACAAACCTCTCGTCGCTCGGCCATTGGAGCAACCCTTGGGTAACCTATCCTGGGCGCCTGTTCCTATTCGATGATTTGCTCGCCCACCATGTCGATTTCGAGGACTTCGGCGAGTTCGCGGCCCGAAACAAGATCGGCAACATCTCGGCATCACTGCGGGCTCATCTGGCCGTCTCCTATCCTGCATGGGATCGGATGATCCTGGACACGCACCGCGCGGCCATTGCCGATGCCTGGATCCGTGCACACGCACGGGATCTGCCTCGCGTGCTTTATCTGTGGCTGCCCGACGACCACACCGCTGGGATGGCGGCCTGCATGGCCAGTCCGAACAGCTACGTTGCCAACAATGACGAGGCAACCGCCGAGGTGATCCACACCCTGTCACTTCTCCCAGCATGGAAGCACACGCTCGTCCTGTTGACTGAGGACGACGCTCAATCCGGCGCTGACCACATCGACGCACATCGGACCCTTGCATTGGCGGTCGGTCCGTGGGTGCGTCCGGGCATCCTCGTCGACGAGCATTTGTCCCAGGTCGATTTGTTACGAACGATCGAGGCAATCGCCGGCATACCACCGATGTCGCAATGGGATGCTAATGCTCATGTGCTTGGCGGCATCTGGCGCACGACTGCTCATGTCGCGGTAGAGCCTGTCCTGCCCCCAATGGTTCGCATGGAGCGCAATGGCGGCTCGTGTTCACCCCGCTCACCGTTCCGTCAATGGCCCCTGGCGCGCATTCCCGACAGCTCGCGCATCGCCTGGAATGGCTTGCCGGCATCGCACCGGTATTCGCCAACCGCCTTGCTCAAGGTCAGCGGTGCCGAGCAAATGCGCCAGGAATGGCTCGCCAGCAAAGGTCCGACCGCGTACGCGGCCGAAATGGCTCGAATTCATGCGATGGCGGTGCGAGAGCAACGGCCGGTCCAATCCCTGGTTGCAGGCGATGGCGCCAATTAGTCGCCTCTGAATATTTCGATTTCAGCCTGCCTTGAGTTGCGGCCGCGACGGGCTGACCGCGGCGATCGCCCACAGGCTTGCCAGCACGAAGGCACA
>JAKAEJ010000041.1 GCA_021818335.1 Pseudomonadota bacterium
CGCAATTTCTACTCGGTGAGCATTTCCGGTTACCACATCGCCGAAGCAGGGGCCAATCCGATCAGCCAGTTGGCCTTCACGCTGTCCAACGGGTTCACCATCGTCGAGTATTACCTGGCGCGCGGCATGCAGATCGACGATTTCGCGCCGAACCTGTCGTTCTTCTTCAGCAACGGCATGGATCCGGAGTACACGGTCATTGGCCGGGTCGCGCGTCGCATCTGGGCCCGGGCGATGCGCGAGCGCTATGGCGCGAACGAACGCAGCCAGATGCTCAAGTACCACATCCAGACCAGCGGCCGCTCGCTGCATGCGCAGGAGATCCAGTTCAACGACATCCGGACCACGCTCCAGGCCTTGTATGCCCTCTTCGACAACTGCAACAGCCTGCACACCAACGCTTACGACGAGGCGATCACCACGCCCACCGAGGAAAGCGTGCGACGTGCCGTGGCGATCCAGCTCATCATCAATCGCGAGCTAGGGCTGAATTTCAATGAAAACCCGTGGCAAGGCAGCTTCGTGGTCGAAACGCTCACGGACCTGGTGGAAGAGGCGGTCTACAAGGAATTCGAGGCGATCAGCGAGCGCGGTGGGGTGCTGGGCGCCATGGACACCATGTACCAGCGTGGCAAGATCCAGGAAGAGTCCATGCATTACGAGCAGAAGAAGCACGACGGGTCATTGCCGCTGATCGGGGTAAACACCTACCTGCCCAGGGACCATGCCGGGGACATCACGACCCGGATCGAGCTGATCCGTTCCACGGAGGAAGAAAAGCGCCAGCAGATCGCCAACGTGCGTGCCTATGGCGAGGCGCGCAATCCGCTTGCGCAGGACAGCTTGCGCCGCCTCCAGGCAAGCGCGCGGGATCGCCGCAATGTCTTCGAGCAATTGATGGAATCCGTCAAGTTCAATTCGCTTGGCCAGATCAGCCATGCGCTGTATGACGTCGGCGGCGAGTATCGACGCAACATGTAGCGGAGCGACAGGGGGGCGAACGAACGGGCGGAAGCCATCACCTCGTGGGGCCGCGGGGCGATGGTTGCCAGAGGATCGTCCGCCCAATCGTCCGCGGTCCGATCGCGCAACTCGGGCACCGTCCGGCCTCAGGCAGCCGATGCGCGCGTTGCGATTTCGCGCAGCACCTGCTCGAACGCCTCGGGCGGCTGACCACCGGAGATGATGAACATCTCGTTGATAATGGTGGCCGGAACCGAATGGATCCCCGCTTGCTGGAACTGGCGCTCGAGCGCCCGGACATCATCGGCATGCGCGTCGCTCGAGAGAACCCGGCGAGCCGCGGTGGCGTCGAGCCCTGCATCAGCCACGATGCGTTCAAGCACGGCTTGGTCGGCGACGTTCTCGCCTTCGGTGAAGTAGGCGCGGAACAGGGCCTTTTTCAACGCCAGGGCGAGGGTTCGGTCCTGCAGCCCGGCCCAGTGCAGTAGACGGTGCGCGTCGAACGTGTTGTAGACGCGACTGCCAGGCCCGGTGTTGATCGTCACCCCGGAAGCCGCCGCGCGTTCGCGGATGGTGGCGCGGTTCACGGCCAACTGGGCTTCGTCGATGCCGTACTTCCGCATCAGATGCTCGCTGGCGTCTTCGCCTTCGATAGGAAGCCGTGGATTCAATTCGAACGGTTGCAGGTGGATTTCGGCATGGATGAGTCCCCTGAGCCGTGCCAGTGCCTGCTCCAGGTTTGCCAGCCCGATTGCGCACCAAGGGCAGGCGACGTCGGAAACGAAGTCGATGCGAAGAACGATGGGAGCCATCGGGGTGGACCTGCGCTGCACAGTGGAGGACATACCTAGCTAACCACATTGTAGTGCGGCTTCCCGGTGGTCACGAGATCGCCGCATCCATTCCGGGGCCGGTCATGCCGCGTCATCGACGCCAGACTCGGAAGGGCGGCAGCGCGTGGGCCGCGGTCATGCGAGGGAGTCCGACCGCACCGAAAATCGCGATCGATCGGTCGTATGATCGGCAGGTCCCGTCAAACAGGAGGGTTGATCATGAAGCGCTCCATGCGTGCCATGCTGGTTCTACTGGTGGCGAGCCCCTTGGTGGTCAGTGTGGCCGCCCATTCCGCGGATAAGCTGGTGGGCAATGCGGAAGCCGGGCAATCCGAAGTGATGATGGTCTGTGCCGCATGCCACGGCGCTGATGGCAATTCCACGAATCCCCAGTATCCCAAGCTTGCCGGCCAGAGCCCGGAATACATCGAACATCAGCTTGAGTCCTTCCACAGCGGGAAGCGGGCCAATTCGATCATGGCGGGCATGGCGGCCATGCTTTCGCCGCAGCAGATCGCCGATGTGGCAGCCTATTTCTCGCAGCAGAAGGAAGCCCCGGGCGAGGTTGATAAGGATCAGGTGGCCCTGGGCAAGTCGATCTACGAGCAGGGCGTGCCCGCCGTGGGGTTGCCGGCCTGCGCCTCCTGCCACGGTGCCAGGGGCCTGGGCGATGCGGCCAAGCTGGTGCCGCGGATCGCGGGCCAACATGCCGAGTATGTGGAGCAGGTGCTGACTGGTTGGCACAACGGACAGGCATGGGGGGATGGCCCGCATGCCAAGTTGGCCTTGTCGGTGGGGCAGAAGCTCACCGTTGCGCAGATCCACGCGATTGCGGCGTACGTGCAGGGGCTGAACGCTTCCCCGTGATGAATCAACCCGCCGCATCCCTGCCTGCGGCAACCCTGCCGCAGGCCCTCTCGCCCATTGTTGCCGGCTTATGGCGCAGCGCGGAGTGGCATCAGACGACCGCGGAGCGGACGCATTGGATCGAGCAAGCGCTGGAACTGGGCATCACCAGTTTCGATCATGCGGATATCTATGGCCATGGCCGTGCCGAGGAGCTGTTTGGTGACGCGCTCCGCGTGGTTCCCGGATTACGCAATCGCCTGCAGCTGGTTACGAAGTGCGGCATCCGCCTGCCGTCGGCTGCCGAGCAAGTCCATGTGAAGCATTACGACACCTCGCCTGCGTATGTGCGTCGTCGTGTCGAGGCTTCGTTGCGCCATTTCGGGACCGATCATCTGGATCGGGTCCTGATCCATCGCCCGGACGTGCTGATGGACGCGGCCGAATTGGCGGAGACGTTCGCCGCGCTGACTCGGGAAGGGAAGGTGCTGCAGTGGGGCGCGTCCAATCATTCGACAGCTGCCTTCGCGCTGCTTCACGCGCGATATCCGCTGGTGACCAACCAGGTCGAATGGTCGCCGCTCGCGCTCTCCGCGCTACACGACGGGACGCTCGACCAGGCGCAGCTCCTGGGCCTGCGCCCGATGATCTGGTCGCCCTTGGCGGGTGGTCGGTTGCTGCGTGGCGAGGACGAGATGGCCCAGCGCGTGCGGGCTGCCATGCAGCCAGTTGCGGACCGATGGGGCGTTTCGTTGCCGACGCTGGCCTATGCGTGGATCCTTCGCCATCCGTCGCGACCGCACCCCATCACTGGGAGTGGCCGCATCGAAGGCCTTCGGGAAGCCGTTGCCGCGCTGGACGTACGACTCGATGCCGAGGACTGGTACACGATCTGGACCGCAGCCGCGGGTCGACCGGTCCCCTAGCCGAGCACCCCGATGGCCCGGTCAGGCCGCCGGGCGCTGCGGACAATGGGCGACATGGAAGGCGACCTTGGCGATGAGGCGAATCAGGGCATCGACCACATGGATAGCGGTTATGTCCGTGGGATGGTCGGCGCAAACCTGATGGTGCAGCGGGCCGAGGGGCCCCCAGGCACGCAAGAGTGCGGCGGTGCCGACCATGAGCGTGGGCGTCCCCATGGCGGTGGCCAGGTGCAGCAGGCCGGACGAGGTGCCGATCCATGCATCCAATTGGCCCTGGACCGATGCGGTCTCCGCCAGCGTCATCGGCGGCAGCAGCCACGCACCCGGCACGGCGCGGACGATCCGCAAGGCCTCCGCGTGTTCGCGATGATTGCCGGGGGCCAGCAGCACCTCGAAGCCGTGGCCCACCAGTCGCGCGACGGCGTCGCGCAGCTCCGGATGGGGCCACGCCCGGCGACGATGGCGTCGATCTTGGCGAGGCGGCATTGCGACGCCGATCTTGATTGCATGGGCCGAAACCCCGAGCGAGGCGAGGACCTTGGGCCCGATCGCGGCGGCATCGGATCCCAGTTCGATGATCGGCTTCGGCAGCTCGCCGGGGAGTGTGGGGTCGATGCGGCGAGCGGCTTGCCAGTATCGGCGGGTTTGGTGGATGTCCTCCTCGCCAAGGAAGACGTTGAAGGCCGGCGCGGTGCGTGGCGAGCGATGCACGGCCACGCGCCAGGGTGCGCGGCTGGCTGTGGCGATGAATGCGCCGGAGAGCACTTCGGAGCGCAGGCTGATGGCGAGGTCGAAGCGCTGCCGGGGCAACCACGTCGCGAGCCGCAGCCATGTGGCCGGATGCCGGCTGAAGTCGGGACCACGCACCACGTAGGGCAGCAGCGCCGAGACTGGGCGGTTGCGCGGACCGCCGACGAGGCAAAGCACTGCGTCCGGCCAGCGACGATGCAGGGCCGCTATGACCGGGGTGCTGCAGAGCAGGTCGCCGATGCGATCGGTGCGGATCAGCAGGATGCGTCGCGGCGAGAGCGCCAGGAATTCCTCGATGCGATGCGGTCCGCCATCAAGCCCCCGCGCAGCCCAGGTTGCGGCAAGGTTCATCAGCGGGACTTTGAGTCGAGCCCGAAGGGCCTTGAGCCGCACCCGGACCCCGCGCGCTTGCGGTGGCGCCGGCGGGGGACGCATCCGGGAAGGCGCTTGCTGCGGTCGTTCGATCGGTGCGACCGCGGGTTCACTGCGCATCTCCACGCTCGGTCCTCGCTGGGCTGGTTGCGTGGCAACCCGTCGATGCCGCGCGTGGCACCACGCTAGTGCCGCGCACCTGCCCGCAGACTTGCGCGCTGCGTTGCGATTTCTTGAACTGGCGCATGGGCCGATCGCGAGTGCTGGCGCGGATCCTCACGATTGCGTAGGGGAACGCCCATCTGTCACCAACGTGCCGCTCCCGCACCCGAGGTCGCATTGGCTTGACCCGGACCCCGTGGTGCGAGCAAATAGGGCTGATCGGTTTCCCCAATGCAGGTGGTCGGGTTCATGGGATTCGTGCGTGGCCTGGTGAAGGTTTCCGCCGGTGCGGCGGCCGGTGTCGCAGCGCTCACGGCTTTGCCTGTCTTCGGTGCTGTGGGGACGTTGACCGCCGCCGGGGTTGTCGTGGGCGCCCTCGTGGGCGCTGCCGCCGGCGTGGCTGACGAGTACGCCGAGCATCGCAGGGACCGTCGGGCACGCGTGCGGGATCGCATGCCGAGGTGACCTCCGCCCGGACGTTTCCGGCGCGTGACTTCGCTGGCGATCGGCCCTACAATCCCTACTCGCCTGTTGAACCCCGCCCCTCGGCCCCGCCTTGCGCTGGACTGCGGGTCTTGTCGCATCCAGAAGGCGCAAACCCATGCATGTTCCCGCCCTGCTGGCCCTTGAAGACGGCACGATCTTCCGGGGATCCGGCGTTGGCGCGCCCGGCCAGACCGTGGGCGAGGTGGTGTTCAACACCGCCATCACCGGCTATCAGGAAATCCTCACCGATCCGTCCTATGCCCGGCAGATCGTCACGCTGACTTATCCGCACATCGGTAACACCGGCTGCAATGACGTCGATGCAGAATCGGACGCCGTCCACGCGGCAGGGCTGATCGTGCGCGACGTGCCGCGGCTGGCCAGCAACTGGCGCAGTGAGGAGAGCCTGCCGGCCTACCTCGCGCGCCAGGGTCTCGTGGCCATCGCGGGTCTGGACACGCGACGGCTTACGCGGATCCTGCGGGATCGCGGCGCGCAGGCCGGATGCATCCTCTCGGGTGATGTCGCTGCGGGGGACGATGCGCCGGGCCGCGCCTTGGCCGCCGCGCGCGGATTTTCGGGTCTGGCCGGGATGGACCTCGCGCGCGTCGTCAGTACCCGCTCGCATTATCGATGGGATGCCGGGCGTTTTGACCTGGACACCACAGTGTTCGCGCACGGTGGCGCGCGATTCCACGTCGTCGCCTACGATTTCGGGGTCAAGCGCAACATCCTTCGGATGCTGGCGGAGCGAGGCTGCTCATTGACCGTGGTTCCCGCGGAGACGTCGGCGAGCGAGGTGATCGCTATGAATCCGCATGGCGTGTTCCTGTCCAATGGACCCGGCGATCCCGAGCCGTGTACCTATGCCATTGCCGCCATCCGTGAATTTCTCGCGCGCGGCGTGCCTTTGTTCGGCATTTGCCTGGGCCACCAGCTGCTGGGTCTGGCCGTCGGCGGCCACACGGTCAAGATGAAGTTCGGGCACCACGGCGCCAACCACCCGGTGCAGGAGCTTGCCAGCGGCCGGGTCCTGATCACCAGCCAAAACCACGGCTTTTCGGTGGACGAATCCAGCCTGCCGCACAGGGTTCGGGTAACCCACCGTTCGCTGTTTGATGGATCCAATCAGGGAATCGAGCTGGTCGATGCGCCCGCATTTTCGTTCCAAGGTCACCCGGAGGCTTCACCGGGACCCCATGACGTGTCCCATCTCTTCGACCGCTTCGTGGCACTGATGGAGGCCCGTTGACATGCCCAAGCGCACCGACATCCGCAGCATCCTGATCATTGGCGCGGGGCCCATCGTCATCGGTCAGGCGTGCGAGTTCGACTATTCCGGTGCGCAGGCTTGCAAGGCGCTGCGTGAGGAAGGCTACCGGGTGGTGCTCGTGAACAGCAATCCCGCCACCATCATGACCGACCCCGAGATGGCCGACGCGGTCTACATCGAGCCCATGACCTGGCAGTCCGTGGCCCGGATCATCGCCAAGGAGAAGCCCGATGCACTGCTGCCGACGATGGGCGGGCAGACGGCGCTAAACTGCGCGTTGGAACTGGCCGACAACGGCGTGCTGGAGAAGCATGGCGTCGAGTTGATCGGTGCGTCCCGGGAAGCGATCCGCATGGCGGAGGATCGCGAACTCTTCCGCGTTGCGATGCAGGAGATCGGCCTGCAGTGCCCCAAGGCGGCGGTCGCGCGCAGCTTCGAGCAGGCGGTTGGGATTCAGGCGCAGGTTGGCTATCCCACCATCATCCGACCCAGTTTCACGCTGGGCGGAAGTGGCGGTGGCATTGCGTACAATCGCGAGGAGTTCGAGGAGATCGTCAAGCGGGGACTGGATCTTTCGCCCGTGCACGAGGTGCTGGTCGAGGAATCGGTGCTCGGATGGAAGGAGTTCGAGATGGAAGTGGTCCGCGACACGGCGGACAACTGCATCATCGTCTGCTCCATCGAGAACCTCGATCCGATGGGGGTGCACACGGGCGATTCGATCACCGTGGCGCCCGCGCAGACGCTCACGGACAAGGAATACCAGCGCATGCGCGATGCGAGCATCGCCGTGCTGCGCAAGATTGGCGTGGATACCGGCGGCAGCAACGTGCAATTCGGCATCAACGCCGAAAACGGCCGCATGGTCGTCATCGAGATGAACCCTCGCGTCTCCCGTTCATCGGCGCTGGCCTCCAAGGCCACCGGGTTTCCGATCGCGAAGGTGGCTGCCAAATTGGCGGTGGGTTACACGCTCGATGAATTGCGCAACGAGATCACGGGCGGCAGGACACCGGCGAGCTTCGAGCCGACGATTGACTACGTGGTGACCAAGATCCCGCGATTTGCGTTCGAAAAGTTTCCGCAAGCGGATGCGCGCCTGACGACCCAGATGAAATCCGTGGGCGAGGTCATGGCCATTGGCCGCACCATGCATGAGTCCCTCCAGAAAGCCTTGCGAGGCCTCGAAACCGGCAAGTGTGGGCTCGACCCGACGGGCCTGGATCCAGGCCAAGCCGATGATGCAGCGACCTTGAGGCGGGAGTTGCGTGAGCCCGGGCCTGAACGGCTGTTCCACGTCGCCGATGCGTTCCGCGCTGGGATGACGCTCGCTGACGTGCATGGGCTGACGCACATCGATCCATGGTTCCTGGCCGTGATCGAGGACATCGTCCTGGAGGAATCACGGGTTCGCGAGGGCGGGCTGCATTCGCTGGATGCAGCCCGGCTGCGCGAACTGAAGAGCCTCGGCTTTTCCGATGCGCGGCTGGCCACGCTGGCTGGAACGGACGAAGCGGCCCTGCGCGCGCTTCGGCACGCCCTTGGGGTGCGCCCCGTCTATAAGCGGGTCGACTCCTGCGCGGCGGAATTTGCGACCACCACGGCCTATCTTTACTCCACGTACGACGAGGAGTGCGAGGCAGCGCCGACCGATCGGCGCAAGATCATGGTGCTTGGAGGGGGCCCCAATCGCATCGGCCAGGGGATCGAATTCGACTACTGCTGCGTCCATGCCGCATTGGCGCTGCGCGAGGATGGGTTCGAGACGATCATGGTCAACTGCAACCCCGAGACCGTCTCGACGGACTTCGACACGTCCGATCGCCTCTACTTCGAGCCGGTGACGTTGGAGGACGTGCTGGAAATCGTGGCGCTCGAAAAGCCGGTTGGCGTCATTGTCCAGTACGGCGGACAGACCCCGCTCAAGCTTGCGCAGGCGCTGGAAGCCGCCGGTGCCCCGGTGATCGGCACGACGCCGGATTCGATCGATCTCGCCGAGGACCGCGAGCGCTTCCAGAAGCTGGTTGCCGAACTGGGCCTGCTGCAGCCGGCGAATCGAACGGCGCGCACGGCAGTGGAGGCGCTGTTGATGGCGCGCGAAATCGGCTATCCGCTGGTGGTGCGTCCCAGCTATGTATTGGGCGGCCGCGCGATGGAGGTTGTCTATGCGGATGCCGACCTCGAACGCTATATCCGCGATGCGGTGCGCGTGTCCGATCGTTCGCCCGTTCTGCTCGACCGCTTCCTCGACAATGCCATCGAGGTCGATGTCGACGTGGTCGCTGACGCGGAGGGCAACGTCCTGGTGGGCGGCATCATGGAGCACATCGAGGAGGCCGGCGTGCATTCCGGCGATTCGTCGTGTTCGTTGCCGCCCTATTCGCTTTCGCCAGCGCTGCAGGCGCGCTTGCGTGAGCAGGTGGGCATCCTTGCGCGCGCGCTACGGGTCAATGGGCTCATGAACACGCAGTTCGCGCTGCAGGGCGACGACATTTATCTTTTGGAAGTGAACCCGCGGGCCTCGCGCACGGTTCCGTTCGTCTCAAAGGCCACGGGCGTGCCGCTGGCCAAGATTGCCGCCCGCTGCATGGCGGGGCGGACGCTGGCCGAGCAGCGCGCGATCCACGAGGTCGTCCCCGCTTACTACTCCGTCAAGGAGGCCATCTTTCCCTTTGCCAAGTTCCAGAATGTCGATCCCATCCTGGGACCGGAAATGCGCTCGACCGGCGAGGTCATGGGCGTGGGGCGAAGCTTCGGTGCGGCATTCGCCCGGGCGCATGAAGCCGCAGGCATCAAGTCACCGCCGCTCGGTAAGGCATTCCTCTCGGTCCGTGATGGCGACAAGCCACGGTTGCTGCCAGTCGCCCAGGACTTGCTGCAGCGCGGCTATGGCCTGGTCGCCACCAGCGGGACCGCGGCGTTCCTTGGAAGCCACGGCGTGCCGTGCGAGCGAATCAACAAGGTTGTTGAGGGTCGCCCGCATATCGTCGACCTGATCAAGAACGGGGAAATCGTCTTCATCGTCAATACGACGGAAGGCAAGCAGGCGATCGCTGATTCCTTCTCGATCCGTCGCGAGGCCTTGCAAATGCGCATTACCTATTCCACCACCATTGCAGGTGCCCGGGCGCTGCTCCATTCCCTGGACTTCCGCGCTCTCGGCGAAGTGCACAGCCTGCAGGAACTGCACCGGGAGTTGAACGGATGAATCGCGCACCCATGACACGCAAGGGCGCCGAGCGGCTTCGCGCCGAACTGGAGCGCCTGAAGAGCACCGAGCGCCCACGCATCATCGCCGCCATCGCCGAGGCACGCGCCCATGGCGACCTCAAGGAAAACGCCGAATACCATGCGGCGCGAGAGCAGCAGGGATTCATCGAAGGCCGGATCAAGGAGCTCGAGGCCGCGCTTTCGTTTGCCGAAATCATCGATGTGTCGCGTTTGACGGCGGCGCCGCGCATCGTTTTCGGCGCGATCGTGGAATTGGAAGATAGCGATAGCGGGGAGACGATCGTGTACCAGATCGTCGGAGACCTCGAGGCCGACATCAAGGCCGGCCTGCTGTCGGTGAGCAGCCCGTTCGCCCGCAGCCTGATCGGCAGGCAGGAAGGAGACGCCGTGGATTTCAACGCGCCTTCGGGCGTCCGCGTCTTCGAAATCGTTGCCGTGCGCTACGAGTGATTGCCTTCCGCGGCCTTGCGCTGCGCCGCGGCGGCAGGGTACTGATCTCCAATGTGGACCTGACGATCCACGCGGGCACGCGCGCGGGCGTCGTGGGCCGCAACGGATCCGGCAAATCGACGCTGTTCGCCGCATTGCTCGGCGACCTCGAGGCCGACGCCGGCGTGATCGAACGACCCGCCAAGGGGCGTCTGGCGTCGGTTGCGCAGGAAACGCCCGCATTGCCGGACAGTGCGCTTTCCTTCGTGCTGGCGGGGGATGCAGAGTTGCATGCCGCGCATGGTGCTGCGGCGGCAGCCGAGCAGCGCGGCGATCATGCCGCGGTGGCCCAGGCGCACCAGCAAATCGAGGCCTTGCATGGCTATGACGCGGAGGCGAGGGCGGCGCGCCTCCTGCACGGCCTCGGATTCGCGCCGGATACGCACCGGAACGCCGTGGCATCCTTTTCGGGGGGCTGGCGAGCGCGCCTCAACCTCGCCCGCGCGCTGATGGCGCCGTCGGACCTGCTGCTGCTGGACGAGCCCACGAATCACCTGGACCTGGACGCCGTGCTGTGGCTGGAGGGCTGGCTTCAGCGCTATGCGGGCACCCTGTTGATCATCTCGCATGATCGCGAGTTCCTCGACGCGGTTTGCACGCAGGTCCTGCACATCGACAGTGGCACCGTGCGCGCCTACTCGGGCAATTACAGCGCCTTTGAACGCCAACGCGCGGAGCAGGTTCGGCAGTTGCAGGCGGCGCGCGCGCGCGAGCAGGCCGAGCGCGAGCACTTGCAGGCGTTCATTGATCGATTCAAGGCGAAGGCCACCAAGGCGCGGCAGGCGCAGTCACGGGTGAAGCGGCTGCAGAAGCTCGGTGATACGGTGATCCTTCGCGAGAGTTCGGCCTTCCAGTTCCGATTCCCGGAGCCGGCCCGGCAACCGCATGCCCTGCTGGCCCTGGATGATGCGGCAGTCGGCTATGCGGGGCGCCCGGTCATTGCGGGTATTCGCCGGAGCGTCCAGGCGGGAGAGCGGATCGGCGTCCTTGGCCGCAATGGTGCCGGCAAGTCCACGTTGGTGAAGGCGATCGTGGGTGAGTTGCCTCTGCAGGAAGGCGCGCGGACAGCCCATCGCGATCTGGCCATTGGCTATTTCGCGCAGCATACGGTGGAGTCCCTGCGTGTCGGCGAGAGCCCTTACGCGCATCTCTCGGCGATCGCCGAGAGTGCAGCGCCCCAGGTCCTGCGCGACTGGCTGGGCAACTGGCAATTTCACGGCGACCGGGCCATGGAGGCCGTGGAGACGCTTTCGGGCGGGGAGCGCGCGCGCCTGGCGCTTGCGTTGATCGCGTGGCGGCGGCCCAACCTGCTGGTGCTTGATGAGCCGACCAACCACCTCGACCTGGACATGCGGGAAGCCCTGGCGGATGCGCTCAATGAGTATCCCGGCGCCATGCTGCTGGTCGCTCACGACAGGCACCTGCTCGGCCTCGTGTGCGACCGCTTCTGGCTGGTCCACGATGGGCGTGTCGAGGACTTCGACGGCGATCTCGACGATTATGCTGCGCTGCAAGCAGCCCTCGCGCGAGGCACCGCGCCCATCGCATCGGCGTCGGAGGACGACGGGCTCGACCCCCGCGAGCGCAGACGGCGATCCGCGGTGCAGCGAGAGCGTGAAAAGCCGCTTCGGGACCGCATGAAGCGCGCCGAGCAGCGCCTGTCCGAGCTGGATGCGGCGCTCAAGGCAATCAACGCGAAGCTGTCGGACGCCGCGGTTTACAGCGGTGCGGGGGATGCAGCCACCGAACTGGCTCGGCAGGCGGCGACGCTGGCCCGCGATCACGCCGCCGCGGAGGCGGAATGGCTGGCTGCCTACGAGGCGCTCGACGGTGCTTGACCGAGTGGATGGTCGCGCTAGGCTGCGGGGATGGATGATGTGACCTTGTTGATGCCGCCCCTGGATCAGCTGGGGCAGCACCCGCGGTTGTCACGGTGGCTGGGCAGGGGCGACAGGCTTCCCCAGGCGCCAAGCGGCCGTTTGCCGATGTTGCGCGAGCAGTTTGGCTTGGCTGCGGGCATGATTCCTGCCGCTGCACTTTTGCGTGAAGCCGCTGCCGGCGATGCAGGGGATGGAACGTGGGTGTGCGCCGATCCGGTGTACATCCAGGCAGAGGCCGCAGGCGCGAGGCTGCTGGCATGGGACACGCTGGATCTGACGATGGCCGAGGCAGAGTCGCTGGCGCGGCCGATTCGGCCGATGCTGGGCGATGCCGGCATGCTGCTGGAAACGACCCTTCCAGGACGCTGGCAGGTTCGCATGGTAACCGGCACGCCGTTACCGCTGCTGGTCGATCCCGAGCAGATCCTGGGCGCCCAGTTGTTGCCGCATCTTCCCGCCGGCGACACCGGCCGACGCTGGCGACTTCTATTCAACGAGATCCAGATCCTGCTCCACCAGCACCCGCTGAATCGACAACGCGCGGGCAGCGGTCGCGCACCGATCAACGGCTTGTGGTTCTGGGGAGGCGGGCGGTTGCCGGCAAGGCCCCGCCGAGCACCGTCGGGAGTCTTCAGCGAAGACCCGCTGGTGAGGGCGCTGGCGTGGCATGCGGGCAGTCACCGGTTGCCCTCGCCGCACCCGATCGCCGGCCGTTCGTCATCGCTGGTCGACCTCGCGTCAGCGGATCCGGAGGAGGCCCTGCTGGTGGTAGCGGCATGGCATGCCCGGCTGCGTTGGCGAGAAGGGCTGCATCTCGCATTTGCCGATGGTCACCGATGGCGCCTCACACGCGCACAGGCGCTGCGGGTCTGGCGGCGCGCCTGGCGTGGGTGACGGCAAAGCCGAGCGGGTTGCCTAGCGTTGCAGGACGTAATTGCCAGGCGCATCCATCAAGAGGGGCGTGCTGCCCGCGCCCATCGGTGGCGGATCGACATCGCGAGTCGAGTGGGCGTGCAGCCACGCACTCCACCGCGGCCACCAGGATCCCTGCTCCGGTTGCGCGCTGGCCATCCAGTCATCCGGATGGGTGTAGGTTTCGCCGAGTGCATGATGCGCCCAATGGTAGTGCCGCCGCGGATGACCGGGTTCGCTGACGATTCCCGCGTTGTGCCCGCCGCTGGTCAGGACGAACGTGGTGTCGGTATCGGTGAGCAGGTGGATCTTGTAGACCGAGCGCCAGGGAGCCACATGGTCGGCTTCCGTCGCCACGACGAAAAGCGGGTACCTCACGTTTTCCATCGAGACGGCCTGGCCGCGATAGGTCATGTGGCCCTCCGCGAGGTCGTTTCGGAGATAAGTCCCGCGCAAATACTCGCTGTGCATTCTCGACGGCATCCGCGTCACGTCCGCATTCCAGGACATCAGGTCATTCGGAAGGTCGCGCTTGCCCAGCAGGTAGCTTCGTGTCATCCGCGACCAGATCAAATCGGTCGATCGCAGCATCTGGAAGGCACCAGCCATTTGCGCCCCGTCAAGGTAGCCCTGTGACCACATCAGGTCTTCAAGCAAGCTGATCTGGCTCTCGTCGATGAAGAGGGACAACTCGCCGGGCTCCGTGAAGTCGGTCTGGGCGGCAAGCAGCGTCAAGGTGGACAGCGCGCGGTCGCCGCGCGCGGCGAGAATGGCCGCGCCGATGGCCAGCAGCGTTCCGCCGAGGCAATAGCCAACCGCGTGGACCGGGTATCCAGGGACGATGGTGCGGATGGCGGCCAGTGCCGCGAACAAGCCGAGCTCTAGATAGTCGTCAATCCCGAGGTCCCGGTCCTCGGCCGTGGGATTCTTCCAGGAGATCATGAACACCGTGTGGCCGCGTTCGACGAGGTACCGGACCATCGAATTCCGGGGCGACAGATCCAGGATGTAGTACTTCATGATCCAAGCCGGGACGATGAGCAGCGGCTCCGCATCGACGCGCGAGGTGGTGGCGCCGTATTGGATCAGCTCGATCAGGCGATTGCGGAATACGACCTTTCCGGGCGTGATCGCAACCTGCTGGCCGGGGATGAATGCCTCGGTGCCAGCCGGTGGAAGCCCGAGGAAGATCCGTTGCGCATCGGCCATCCAGGTCCGGAGTCCATCGACGAGATTGAGGCCAGATCGCTCCAGCGTTTCGCTGATGAATTCCGGATTGGTCCATGGCACGTTGCTGGGTGAGAACACGTCCAGCACCTGGCGTGCCGTGAACGACACGAGATCCGCGTGGTGGCGCGATACGCCTGGGACTCCGTTGGTGAGTCGCTCCCACCATGCCTGCTGGTGCAGGAAGTTCCAGGCTATCCAATTGAACGGGAACTGCTGCCAGCGCGGATCCTCAAAGCGACGGTCCCGGCTTTCCGCCTTCATCGATTCCAGCCCTTCATATGGCGGCAGGGTGCCACCATAGGCGCGCAGGAGATCCGCGGGAGACCGGGCCCAATGGGATGCAAGGTAGAGAACGGCGTCCACTTGCGCTGATGGCGCGAACAGCAGGTGCGCAAACCAGTCCTGGAACGCGAGACTGCGCGATGCTGGCGAAAGGCCAAGCGTCGCGCGCGCGAAGGCAACGTGGGCGGCGCGATCAAGCAAGCGGAGCGACTGCACATAATCGGCACCGCTCGCGATGGCGTCGTCACGCCAGCCATTGCTGGACGCTTCACCCATTGGCGTGGAATGCGTAGTCACTGTTGACACTGGCCCTGCGGCATTCTGTACCACCGGACCGACAGCCCAGGCAGGTGCGGCAAGCGTACGACGGCAATGCACGAGTCCGCTTGACCCAGATCAATGCTGCGCAGCGAGGCACGAGCGTAGTGTGCAAATCGGACCATGCGTCACTCAACGTCGACGCATGGATGATGCAGGTTGGCCCGCCTGAAGAAGCAGTCGCCTACGCATCGGCTGATCGCGATGCGCCTGGTGTTCGGAAAGACGTTCCAGCCATGGATGCGCCGTCACCTAGAGGAGGTGCGCCATGATCTCGACTTCGCAATTGGATGAACTTCGCAAGTTGCACAAGGACCATATCGCCAATACGTTCCTGTTCACTTCGAAGATCCTGGAGCAGCACAAGCGGATAACGGATGCCCAGGCTGACGCCCTGCACGCCTGGATTCGAGAAGCTTCGACGAGTCTTGCGTCGGCCTCGAACGATCCTGCATCGTTTACGCAAGACGCCGTCGACCGCATCACGAAGGCGGTTTCCAGCCACAACGGCAGGGCGACGAATCTCCTGGCCGAAGCAGCTGCGGCGTACGCCGAAATCATGCGCTTGGTCGTCGAGTACGGCAATGACAGTTTTGCCGGATTCCAGAACGCCGGACGGGCACTCGCAGCAGGCGGGACACTCCCAGCCGGAGATTTCCAGAACGCTTGGAATGCACCATTCATGGGTGCATTCGAGAGTGCGGCCAAGCTGATGTCGACGACATTGCAATCGCTCGGAAATCTTCCAGGCGACGGCAGCGCGCGCAGGTCTTCAAACGATGACAAGCATGCAACTGATGCCGGACGCGGAGCGAAGCGGACCTGACTGACAACCGAGACGATTGTCGCGCCCAGCCGAGTTCCAGCCGCGGCTTCGCGCGCATGGGCCATGGCGCGGCCGGCACGCCGCGGAACCCGGACTGAATTCGGGGATCGCGTTGTCGCAGTTGCCGTTTCCGGGTGGTGAATGGAAACGGGATGCGACGCCCCAGGCGCCCAACCATGGGGGGCGAGCGGCGGATGGCTTCTCTTCGCGCAACGGGCGTCAAGAGGATTTGCAACGATGGAAGAGGCGTCGAACGCTAGGCCCCGCAAACTCGCGCTGGTGACGGGTGGAACGCGAGGGATTGGCGCGGCGATCGCGCGCCGGCTGCAGCAGGAAGGTCATGAAGTCGTGGTGACCTACCATGGCAACGATGCCGCGGCTGCCGCGTTCGCGTTAGAGACGGGCATGCGCGCCTATCGTTGGGACGTTGGCGACTTCGACGCCTGTCAAGCTGGCGTCGCGCGGGTCGAGGATGAAGTTGCCATGCCGGTTGATATCTTGGTCAACAATGCAGGGATCACCCGGGACGCGATGCTGCACAAGATGACGCTTGAGCAATGGCGGGATGTGCTGGAGGACGATCTCTTTGCCTGCTTCAACATGACCAAGGCGGTCATTGCCGGCATGCGCCAGCGCGGCTGGGGTCGGATCGTGAATATTGCATCGATCAACGGACAGAAGGGGCAGTTTGGCCAGACCAACTATGCCGCAGCCAAAGCTGGCATGCTCGGATTCACGAAGTCGCTGGCGCTGGAGTCCGCGGGCAAGGGCATCACGGTCAACGCGGTTGCACCTGGCTACATTGCCACGGACATGGTGGCAGCCATGGTCCCCAAAGTGCTTGAAGCGATTGTGGCCCAGATTCCCGTTGGGCGCCTTGGTCATCCGGATGAAGTGGCGCACGTGGTCGCGTTCCTGGTCGACGACCGATCCGCCTATCTCACGGGTTCGACGATCTCGGTGAACGGCGGCATGTACCTCGCCTAGGCGTCATTGCACGGACTGCGAGAGTGCCTTGCGGGACCGGCTTGCCTGTTTCGGTGCGGGGCGGGTCGCGCGGCGATGGAGTAACTTGCCGCGCGACGCCTGGATCCGTCTCCGGTCGCTCAGTCAAACGGTCGGATCACGTCTTCGCCGCTGCCTTCCGTGCCATCCGTTCGGTCACCCGTGAGGCGGCGGACCACGACGTAGAACACCGGGATTAGCAGCAGGCCAATCACCGTTGCCCCCAGCATGCCGCCGATGACACCGGTTCCAATCGAGTGCCGGCTGTTCGCGCCGGCGCCGCTGCTGACGGCCAGTGGCAGAACGCCCAGGATGAAAGCTATGGAAGTCATCAGGATCGGTCTGAGGCGCAATCGCGCGGCTTCGAGCGTTGCTGCAATGAGTCCGGCTCCCTTCTGCTGTTGCTCGCGCGCAAACTCCACGATCAGGATCGCGTTCTTCGCCGATAGCCCGATGACCGCGATCAGTCCGACCTTGAAGTAGATGTCATCGGGTAGCCCGCGCAGCCAGGTCAGCAGCAGGGATCCCAATACGCCCATCGGCACCACCAACAGCACGGCCACCGGAATCGACCAGCTCTCATACAGGGCGGCAAGGGCGAGGAACACCACGATCATCGACAACGTGTAAAGGATCGGAGCCTGCTGTCCCGAGAGGACCTCCTGGTAGGACTGGCCGGTCCATTCGAAGCCGATGCCGCGCGGCAAGTCGCGTTCAACGATGTTCTGCATGGCCGCCATGGACTGCCCCGAGCTGTAGCCCGGCGCCGAGTTGCCAACGATCTCCATGGAACCGTAGCCGTTGTAACGCGTCAGCGACGGCGATCCGATGGCCCAATGGGTGTGCACGACTGTCGACAGCGGCACCATCGTGCCCTTGCTGCTGATCGTGTAGAAATCATCGAGCGCCTGCGGTCCCATGCGGTAGGGGGCGTCTGCTTCCATGACAACGCGCAGGACGCGGCCCTGATAGTTAAAGTCATTGACGAAGACCGGCGCCAGCATGAGCTGCAGCGCGTTGTAGACATCGCTAACCGAAAGGCCCATGGCCGCGGCCTGCACGCGGTCCACGCTCAGGTGCAACTGAGGCGCGGGCGGCAGTCCATTCGGCCTGACTCCGGTCACGGCAGGGTTCTTCGCCGCTTTCGCCAACAGCATGCCCATGGCCTGCATCAGCTTGGCGTGGCCAAGGCCAGCACGGTCCTCGAGTTCCATGTCGAACCCGCCAAACTGGCTCAGGCCGCGGATGGTGGGGAGGTTGACCACGAAGATCTGGGCACCTTTGATCTGGCTTAAGGCGTGGCTCGCCCATTGCATGAATGGGCCGATCTGCTCGCTCGGCGCCGTGCGTTCGCTCCATGGCTTCAGGCGGATGAAGCCCATGCCGGCGTTCTCGCCAGAGCCGACGAAGCTGAATCCCGCGATTTCCATCATGCCCTTGACCGCAGGATTCCTGGTCACGATGTCCTTGACCTGATTCATGACGCCGATCGTGCGGTCAATCGTGGCGCCGGGCGGCAATTGCACGATGGCCAGGGCGTAGCCTTGGTCTTCCTCGGGCAGGAAGCTGGAGGGGAGTCGCGTGAACAACCACGCAGCCCCGAGCAGCAAGATGAGGTAAACGAACATCCAGCGGGGTGTCCGGCGTACGGCATGGCGAACGCGCGTCATGTAGACGCGCTGCGTCCAGTCGAACACCCGGTTGAACCATGTCAGCATCCGGTTCTGGTGCTGGTTCGCCTTGATCAGCGTGGCGCACAGTGCCGGCGTGAAACTCAGTGCCATGGTTGCCGACAGCAGCATGGCGATCGCAATGGTCAGTGAAAATTGCCGATAGATGACGCCGACACTTCCGGTCAGGAGTCCGGCGGGGATGAACACGGCCGCGAGGACCAGCGTGATGGCGATGATGGCGCCGGTGATCTGTCCCATCGCCTCGATGGTCGCCTCGCGCGGCGCGAGGCCTTCCTCGGTGATGTGGCGCTCGACGTTTTCCACGACGACGATGGCGTCGTCCACGACCAGGCCGATGGCGAGGACCATGGCGAACAGCGTCAGGATGTTGATCGAGAAGCCGGCCACGTACAGGCCCGCAAAAGTACCAAGCAGGGCAACCGGAACGACCAGCGAGGGAATCAGCGTCGCCCGCAGGTTCTGGAGGAAGAGGTAAATGACCAGGAACACCAGCGCCATGGCCTCGAACAGCGTCTTGACGACCTCGTCGATGGAGATCTTCACGAACGTCGTGCTGTCGTACGGCCTGAACCAGGTGACGCCCTTGGGGAAGGACTGTTGCAGTTGATCCATCTTGGCGCGCACGGCTGCAGCAACCTGCAGGGCGTTGGCGCCCGGAAGCAGTTGCAGTCCAACGCCGGCTACGGGCTTGCCGTTGTAAAGGCTGAGGAAGCCATAGCTGTACGGCGCCAGCTCGACGCGGGCGACGTCTTTGAGTCGCACAGTCGTGCCGTCGCTGTTGGCACGCAGGATGATGTTTTCGAATTGCTGGGGCGTGCTGAAGCGGCTCTCGCCGTTGACGGTGACGGTCAGCGGTTGCCCGGCGACGGCAGGCGCAGCACCGAACGCGCCTGCGGCCGTCTGGATGTTCTGTGCCTGCACCGCGTCGAGCACATCCGTTGCCGACAGTCCGTAGCCCTGCAGCTTCAGCGGATTGAGCCAGATGCGCATGGCGTATTCGGACCCGAACTGATTGGCGCTGCCGATGCCGGGAATGCGCTCCAGCGGATCGATGACCTGGGATGCAACGAGATTGTTGAGGGCGTAGGTGTCGATGTCGGGGTTGTCGGACCGCAGGGCGACGACCATCAGGAACCCGGCATTGGCCTTGTTCACCTGCACGCCGAGTGCCTGAACCTGCGAAGGAAGCTGCGGCATGGCGACGGCCACGCGGTTTTGCACCTGCACCGCCGCGATGTCGAGGTTCGTCCCGTTCTTGAACGTCACGGTGATGTTGGCGCTGCCGTTGGCGCTGGAACTCGAGCTGAAATAGAGCAGGTTGTCGAGACCCGTCAGTTGCTGTTCGATCACCTGGGTGACGGCCTGCTGCACGACCTGTGCGCTGGCCCCCGGGTAGCTGGCCGAGATGACGACGCTGGGCGGCGCGATGTCCGGATAGGCCTCGATGGGCAGCCGGAAGATCGACGCCGCGCCGGCGAGGCAGATCAGGATGGCGATCACCCACGCAAAGATGGGCCGATCAATGAAAAACTTGGGCATGTTGCCGGCTCCTCAGTGTGCCGCTGCGGCCGCTGGCCCGGTTGCCACCGCGCGGGCCACCTCGCCGGGGTGCACCTTCTGGATGCCATTGACGATGATGCGGTCGCCGTCGGCAAGCCCGCTGCGAACCACCCAGTCGCTCTGGTGCATCGAGCCCAGCGTGACCGGCCGCTGTTCCACCTTGTCGCCGGGTCCCACGACGTAGACGAATGCGCCCGCCGGGTCGCGCTGGACGGCTATCTGCGGGACAAGGAATACGTGGCGGAGCACGCCCGCGTGGAGTTTGACGGTCACGAACAGGCCCGGAAGGAGGACACGCTGCGGGTTCGGGAAGATCGCGCGAAGTTGCACGGCCCCCGTGCTTGGATCGACGGCCATGTCGGCGAAATCTAGTCTCCCGGTCGGGCCGTAGAGGAAACCCTGCGGCAGCACCAGTTGCACGGCGGGAGCACTATCGGGAGTCCGGTAGGCGCCCTTGGCCTGGGCCTGGATCAGGGGTTCGACCTGGGCGTACGGGACACTGAAGAGTGCGTAGATCGGATCGATCCGCTCGACCGTGGTCATGGGCGTCGCCGCGGTAGCGCTGACGAGCGCCCCGACGGTCACGTAGATCGG
>JAKAEJ010000042.1 GCA_021818335.1 Pseudomonadota bacterium
GTGTGGCTCTAGCCATGCAAGAGTAGGTCACCGCCAAGGTCCCTTACGCAACACCCCAAAGGCCGATCCCTCACCGGATCGGCCTTCGGCTTTCCACTCCCACTCCGTATACCTCCCGAGCACCTGCCGAATCGGCCATTGGCCGGACGTTTTCAGGTCGAGGCGCGCGCCTGATTGATGCGCAAGCGTAGGGCTTCGGCGGCGGTACGCGCTGCCATTGCGAAATCGTCGCCATTGCTCGCGTAGAGTACGGCCCGTGAGCTACTGATGATCAGGCCGGCGCCATCGGGGCGACATCCATTGTGGACGACGGCCTCCGCGTCCCCGCCTTGAGCTCCGATGCCAGGCACGAGCAATGGCATGTCGCCGACAATGTGGCGAACCTGAGCCAGATCATCCGGGTATGTTGCGCCAACGACGAGCGAACAATTGCCGAAATGGTTCCAGTCCATCGCGGCGCGTCGGGCCACATGCTGGTAGAGCGGCATGCCATCCACCGATAGGTCCTGCAGGTCCCTGGCGCCTGGGTTCGAAGTTCGGCATAGCAGAATGGCGCCCTTGTCAGCGTGCTGCAGGAAGGGCATGAGGGAGTCACCACCGAGATATGGGTTCAGCGTCACCGCATCGGCGCGATATCGCTCGAAGGCCTCCCGCGCGTAGTACTCGGCTGTGCTGCCGATGTCGCCGCGCTTCGCATCCAGGATTACCGGAATGCCGGGATGGTGCTGGTGGATGTGGCTAATGAGAGCCTGAAGTTGCTCTTCGCCTCCGCGTGCCGCGAAGTGCGCGATTTGCGGCTTGTAACAACAGACCAAATCTGCCGTGGCATCGACGATGTGGGTGCAGAACGACAACAATGCATCAGCACGGTCGCGTAATGGGAGCGGAAACCGTTCCGGCTCGGGATCGAGGCCAATGCAGACCAAACTGTGGTTACGCCGCCAGCTGGCAGCGAGCTGCTCCATGAAAGACATTATGCCGCCCAGAGGGAAATCATCGAAGGGTATCGCAAACTCCGCTCGGCAAATCAAGTCATGGTGTGCGGGCGATCCCCTCAAGTCTTCAGGGCAGCGGTGGTCGCCGCTGTTCGACTATGACGAACTCCCCTTCGATGACATCCTCGCCTGCATCATGATGGCGCACTGACCCGCGTCGACCGTGACGGCGAAGCGCGCCAAGGGTCCACAGGACGACAATGGCGACAGCGGCAATGAAGAAAACCACGATACCAAAAACAAAAAGGATGCTGACGGCTGCGAGTGTAGACATCATCCATAGCCAACGTGCTAAAGCGCCACGTGGTGGCTTCAGTACGAAAAGTCGCTCACGCATGCAAAAATCCCCTCGTTAGTGGATCGCACGATGGTCATGGTGCAACATTTCGATGAACGCGGCCTGTGTGCCCTCGATGACATTCCAGACGGGGGCGCACTCGCCGTCGACGCTGTTGCTGCTGCGGGCGGTCGTGATCTCGTCCTGCTCCGGGAGGGAGGCCGCGTGGCGGTGTTCGAGAACGCCTGCCCGCACGCCGGCCGCAGGCTGGATTGGGCCCCAGGTGAATTTCTCTTGGGCGGTGGCATCGTGACGTGCGCGGCTCATGGCGCAGCATTCGACGCGCGCACTGGAGCATGCAAGGGCGGGGCTTGTCGCGGCGAAGGACTCAGGGCCGTCGCATGCCGCATCAGCGAGGGTCGAGTCTGGCTCGACGAGAGGGACTAGTGTCGTGTGAAGCAACTCAAAATGCCCGATACATCATGTCGACGCCAACGACCGTCGTGAGCAAATAAGCTGCAGTCAAGGGCAGGCCAACGCGGAGGAAGTCTTTGCCTCGATAACCCCCGGGTCCCGCAACCATCGTCAGTGC
This sequence comes from Pseudomonadota bacterium, assembly GCA_021818335.1. GTDB lineage: Bacteria > Pseudomonadota > Gammaproteobacteria > Xanthomonadales > Rhodanobacteraceae > Metallibacterium. Next base: position 1,865 of record JAKAEJ010000042.1, read on the forward strand.
CGGATGCGCGGAACTTATCAAGAAAGTATTGGACACCGACATGGCAGTGATGAGGATATAAGCGGTCGGATTCCCTCCAGTAGCTAGGGCGATGTTGATCGCGATAGGCACCATAACCACCGTTGCCCCCACGTTTTGCATCACTTGGGAGAGTGCAAGGGCGAGAATCGCAACGCTGACTTGGATTGCCCATTGAGGCAGGCCACCGATGTGAAGCATCAGCTCTTGCCCGAGCCACGAGCCCGCACCTGTGCGGTCCATGGTCCATCCGAGCGGCATCAGGCACGCCGTAATGAAAATAGTCTTCCAGTTCACCGAGCGATAGCTTTCGTTCGGTGTAATCACACCCGTAATCAGCATTCCAGCAGCACCCACCCAGAAGGCGATCTGGAGCGGCAGCAACTCGGTTAGCGCGAGAAACTTCGCAAGCAGGAAAAAAAACAAGGCTTCCTTCCATTTGCCGGGTCGCTCTTCCTCTTGGGGCAGGTCAGTCACGACTACGATATCGTGCTCTTCCCTCGGCTGCGCCAGATCGGACCACGCGCTGTGGAGCACCAATGTGTCACCGGCGCGAAGGCTGACACTCCTAACATCATCACGGAAGACCTGGTCGCCGCGGTTTACCGCTAGCACCGAGATTCCATAGCGTTTGCGGAGATGCAGGTCACCAACAGTCTGCTTGATGAAGCGTGAACTGGGCGGGACGACGGCTTCGGAGATGCCAGCGCGCGCGGCGTTAAACATATCGGCCAGTTGGCGAGGTCTCGCGGTGAGACGGCATTGCTGGGAACTCGCGAAATCACCAACTTCCCCGCGTGGCGCGAGAACGCCAAGAACGGAACCGACCCAGATCATCGTGTCGGCAGGCGGCGACAAGCGAGCTTCATTGCCGGTTTTGATCGCGAGGATAAGCGGGGCGCCGGGGAGAGCCTCGGCCTCCGCGACGCTCATTCCGACCAGGGGGCTGTCAGCACTGACCGTAAGCTCCTGGACTTCGCCTTGGATGCCGTACGTTTCAGCGAAGTAATTTTCTGTGCGGCGCGGTGTTTTAGTCGCCGAGTCGTCACCGATGTTCTTGAGTAGGCGATCGGTGAACACCCAGAAAAACCCGATGCCCATCACGGCGAGCAAAATGCCGACTGGCGTTACAGTGAACATTCCGAATTCTGGAATGGTGTTCGCTCCAGGCGGCAGATTGCGATTTGAGCTTTCGATCAGGCCATTAAGGATGATTAGCGGCGTATTCGCAATGAGCGTGGTGTTCGTGCCCGTCAGGATCACGCATGCCATGGGAAGCAGGATCTTTGCGAGCGGGATCTTGCTGCGGGCCGACACGCGAGATGAAACCGGAATCATCAAAGCGGCCAAGGCTTGGCTAGGGATGATCGAGCTCAGTACCGTGGTAACGCTGTTGATTACCAGAAAGAGTTTCCATTGCGCTCCCTGTGCAGCCTTGAGGATGAGCGTCGCAACCGCATTGAGCGCACCGGTACGATCGAGCCCAACACCCATGATCATGACCGCCAGGATTGCTTGTACACCGGGATTGGCAAAACCTTCGAAAACCTGTTTCGGGGGCAACAATCCGGTGACTGCAATCACGGTCAAGACCAGGATGGCCGTGACGTCCGAGCGAATCCACTCGAGAGCCAACATGACCACGGTGAATACCACCAGGCCAAGCACCAAAATCATTTCTGGCGTGAGTGAGACGGCGCCTTGCACGTTTTCTACATTCCTTTAATCGGCAACGCGTTGGTAGAGGTAGTCCCACACACCGTGTCCTAAGCGCAGACCACGCTGTTCAAAACGGGTAGCCACGCGCCACGCAGGCCGCGGGGCCGCTGACCCCGGACCTGCGACGTTGCGCCAACCCGGAGCCGCTTCCATCACCGAAAGCATGTGAGTCGCATAGTCTGACCAGTCGGTAGCGAGGTGCAATACCCCGAATGGTTGCAGGCGCGTGGCAAGCAATTCCACGAAGTCACGTTGGATCAGCCGGCGCTTGTGATGGCGCTTTTTGTGCCAGGGGTCGGGGAACCAGATTCGTACTTCCGCGAGACTTGCCGGCGCAAATTCCGTCCGGATTACCTCGACGGCATCGTGGATCCATATCCTTACGTTGGTAATCTGGCCATCTGCCAAGGCATTGAGCACGCGCCCCGCACCTGGCCGGTGCACTTCAATTCCCATGTAATCCCGGTGCGGATCAGCGGATGCCGAGGCTAGCAATGCCTCGCCCGATCCAAAGCCAACTTCCAGGACTCGCGGTGCACAGCGGCCAAAAAGTGCATCCAGATCGCAAGTTGCACTCGAGTAGTCGACGCCCCATCGCATCCAGTGCGCTGAGAGTGCCCGTGCTTGCGCAGGCGTAATGCGGCCTTCACGCCGCACAAAGCTGCGGATGGTTCTCGCCTGCGTGGCTTCCTCAAGTTTCGCCGGGGACATTTCAGCCAACCAGGCCATCCAGCGGGCTCGTGGCGCTCGCATGGCGTCTGCGGGGGATACGGCCAGCCCGAAAAGCATCACGACCCGCTTGCACAGCCGCTCTCATAGCCCGCGCCATCAGGACGGGGTCTTTCGCTCCTGCGATTGCCGTATTCATCAACACGCCATCACACCCCAATTCCATCGCAAGTGCAGCATCCGACGCGGTACCCACTCCTGCATCAACGATGATCGGAACCGTCGCGTTTTCGACGATATCCATCAGCGTGAATCGATTCTGGATGCCCAAACCTGAACCAATCGGGGCTGCCAACGGCATGACTGCGACACAGCCCAGCTCCTGCAACTGTCGCGCAACCACAGGATCGTCGCTCGTATATGCCATTACTTCGAATCCATCAGCGACCAACTGCGTCGCGGCTTTCAATGTCTCGATAACGTTGGGGAAGAGGGTCCGCTCATCGCCCAAAACCTCCAGCTTGACCAGGTTGTGGCCATCCAGAAGCTCGCGTGCAAGTAGGCAGGTGCGAACCGCTTCGGTCGCGTCATAGCAGCCGGCCGTATTGGGAAGCAGCGTGAAGCGCGCTGGGGGCAGGACGTCCAGCAGACTTGGTTGCCCGGCCTCATTCCGGAAGTTCGTGCGGCGGACGGCAAATGTGACGATCTCCGACCCCGCCGACTCGGTCGCAAGACGTGTTTCTGTGAGGTCTTTGAATTTCCCAGTGCCAGTCAGAAGACGGGAAAGAAATTGCCGTTTGCCGATACGCAACGGGTCCTCTTGGGCAAGGGCGGACATCGGCACTGGCTCCATTCACTGGGGGAGTCAGTATTGTGGCGCAGGCTGGCGCATCGCGGAACAACTCAGACGAGTGGATCGTGCCGCCACTTCACGCGTCCGGGGCGTCGCAGTGGCCGCGATTTCTGACCAGAGGCGTTCACTTAAGGGGCGAGGGGCAGCATGTCACGTCGTGCTTGATCTGCGCATCAGCCGATGCAGTTACAGCGTAATTCGTGCGCTCTTGAAATCATGGCCGAAGGCCACACCGCCGTGGCCACTGGTGACGTAGCCATTGGCGTGCCGGGCATGCGTCGCCTGAGCGGCTTTTTGAAATCTGTAGTTGATCCAGTGCCAATAGTCGTCCATCGGCCATCGACGGCCTTCTCCAGATCAAGGCCGGGTCACCCCATCTAAGGGCTAGGGGCCATAATAGAGGCTCCCCAGCTTCAGCCATGCCAAAGACGTGAGCGGATACAGCCCGAGCAGCGAACCATTTACCCTTACCCGCGACTGCGCAGCGGTTCACGTGCCGCACGGTGCAGCAGTGACGTTGCCTGCCGGGCAGACGGGATACATCACCCAAGCGCTTGGGGCGAGCTTCACCGTGGTCGTCGACTACAACCTTTTTCGGATTGCAGGCAAGGATGCCGACGCGTTGGGCAAATCTCCGCCCGTACCAATTGAACTACCGGCCGGTGCAGGCGATGCCGAGGTCGAAAATTTGGTTTGGGAGCAGTTGCGTACGTGCTATGACCCGGAGATCCCCGTGAACATCGTCGATCTCGGTCTAGTCTACGAGGTACGCCTCCAGTCGGGCGGTGAAGGTTGCGAACGAGCCGTATCTGTGCGAATGACCCTGACTGCACCTGGATGCGGGATGGGGGAAATCTTGGTCGACGATGTACGCAGCAAGCTGGACCAAATTCCAACGGTAACGCGTACAGACGTAGAGCTGGTCTTCGATCCTCCTTGGAATCAAAGCATGATGTCCGACGCCGCTCGTCTGGAAACGGGGATGCTTTGATCCGCCAATGCAATCAGATATGTGGTGACGACCGACGTGCGCCTGAGGCTACTGTGGTGTCAGCCCCACGGGGACGATGATCAGCCTCACCATAGAGTTGTCAATCAACCGGCTGTTGTGACGGTATGGACCTTCGTCGCGTCCCGTGCACGGCCCGGCGTCTGCTTGAGTGAATTTCTCTCCATCCCGCCGGCGCGAATTGGCCGTCAATCTGAGCTTTGCGCAGACCGGCAAATCGCCGCCGGCGTCGCAGCGGCGACTTGATGCGGATGGGGACAGCTATTCAGCGCGCAGCTCCCGACCCTCCTCGCGATGGTGTGCGGTCACCTTCTCCTTGTGCTTGCGAAGTTGAGCGACAAGCTTGTCCAGCAAAGCATCCACGGATGCATACATGTCGCCGTCTGTCGCCTCTGCATGCAAGGTCCGCCCGGCAACCGAAAGGGTCGCTTCAGCACGATGGACCACCTTTTCTACGGAAAGCACGACGGCGAGTGACGTGACATTGTCGAAGTATTTGTCGAGCTTGGCCAAGCGGGTCTGCACATGATCGCGCAGCGCTTGGGTGACTTCGATCTGATGGCCGCTAATCTGGATCTGCATGATGCTCTCCGTCTGTAGTCGTGGACGCGCGAATTCCATCTCCCCGGCGTGCGCGCTCACGCCGGGCCGATAACAGCTACCCGAGGAATGGGGTTTTGACATGCTGGTTCAACTGGCACGTTGTCGCTCTGATGAGCTGGGGATTCGCAACGCCTCCCGATATTTGGCGACAGTACGCCGGGCAACCTGAATGCCGCGGTGATTCAGCTGCGTAGCCAATGCTTGGTCGGAAAGCGGTCGGCAAGGATCTTCCTCCGATACCAGCTTACGAATCAGTGCCTGAACGGCGGTCGCCGAAGCGGAACCGCCATCCTCGGTGGCCACGCCGGACGAGAAGAAAAACTTGAATTCAAACGTGCCGCGAGGTGTATGCAGATACTTACGGGTAGTGACCCGCGATATCGTTGATTCATGCATGCCCAATTCGTCTGCAATCTCGCGGAGAACCAGGGGCCGCATGGCTTCATGGCCAAATTCGAGGAACGCACTTTGTTGACGGACGATGGCCTCCGCCACGCGTTGCAGGGTGTCCGCGCGCTGCTGAAGACTTTTGATCAGCCAGCGGGCTTCCTGCAATTGTCCTTTGAGGTATGCAGCGTCGTCGCGGCGTGCATGGGCAATCAACCCGCTGTAATGGCGGTTTATTCGCAATCGCGGCTGGTTGGCAGCGGCCAGTCGCACGCGCCAGCGTCCATGCTCGCGCAAGGCGTAGGCATCGGGTGCGACGTATTCGACTGGAGTTGTCGCGAACCGGGCGCCGGGTCTCGGATCGAGCGTGCGGATCAATGTCGCTGCTTCCTCAATTTCCGTCGAGAGGGCTCGCAAAGTTCGTGCTAACCGCGCGAAATCGCGTCGAGCCAAAACATCGAGATGCTCATCGACGATTTCCCGGGCGATGCGAATGTGGGGTGTCGATGGTGGCAATGCATGTAGTTGCGCACGCAGGCAGTCACGGAGGTCCAGGCTGGCGACGCCGGTAGGGTCGAGCTGCTGCAGGCGGTGGCGCACGGCCTCGATTTCTTCAGGGGTTACGCTGTCATCGCGCAGCGCTGTTTTCACCGACCCTATCCCGTCTCGAAGGTAGCCATCTTCATCGATGGCATCGACCAAAGCGATCGCGATTGCGCGATCTCGTGGAGATAGGTTGACTAGGTTAACCTGCTGCAGCAGATGCTCGTGCAGGTCGACAGGCGCGGCATCCTGAGCCTCGGAAGCTTCATCGTCGCCATGGTGCTCGGCGCCATAGCTCAGTCCTTCATAAGTTGCATCCCATTCCAATTCGCCATGAGTGTCATCAGCACCCTCCGGACCCGTTGCGTCAACCGTGGGTTGCTCTCCCGCTGAATCACCATTGAGCAGGGTCGCCGCTGGATCGGTAGTCGATTCAGCCGCACTATCGCTATCGAGATCCAGCAACGGGTTGGATTCCGCCAACTCCCGCAGTTCGCTCTCGAGCTCCAGCCGAGAAAGCTGAAGCAATCGAATCGCTTGCTGCAACTGTGGCGTTAGGGTGAGCTGCTGGTTGAGTCGCAGCTGGAGGGCCGGTTTCATTCACGCCTTCCGCGTGTGATTCCCGATGGATGCTAACGCTGCTGGCGTGGATTGCGCCAGCCGCAGTGCGACGGCGACGCGGTAGTAGATTGTCAGCCGTGGCCGTCGTCATGCCATTCCAAGATCGTAGCGTGCCGCTTAAAGTCTGAATTCACGGCCAAGGTAGACTTGGCGAACCTGTTCATCGGCCAGTATGTGCTGTGGCGAGCCGCGGGCCAGCACGCTTCCTTCGTTGAGGATGTACGCGTGGTCGCAGATGCCAAGCGTTTCTCGCACGTTGTGGTCAGTGATCAGCACACCGATGCCACGTTCCTTGAGATGGCGCACGATACGTTGGATTTCCCCCACTGAGATGGGATCGACTCCCGCGAAGGGTTCGTCAAGCAGCATATAGCGCGGTTCAGCTGCTAACGCTCTTGCAATCTCAACTCGGCGTCGTTCGCCACCTGAAAGACTCTGGCCTTTCTGGCCTGCTAAATGGGCGATTTTGAGTTCGTCCATCAGTGCTTCGAGCGTTCGTTCGCGTTTTCCTCGATCGAGCTGAGGCTGCAGCTCGAGCACGGCCAGGATGTTTTCAGCAACATTGAGGCGCCTGAACACAGACGGTTCTTGCGGCAGGTAACCTATTCCAAGGCGAGCGCGCGCGTGCATCGGCAGGCCGGTAATGTCGTGTCCGTCGAGCTGAATGCTGCCGGCGTCTGTTTGAACCAGACCAACCACCATGTAGAAACAAGTCGTTTTTCCTGCACCGTTGGGACCGAGCAGACCTACGACTTCGCCTTGCTCAAGCTCAAAGCCAAAATCTCGCACAACGGTCCGGCCACGGAAACGCTTCTGCAGTCCCTGCGCACTAAGCATTAGTCATTGCCCCCAGTGCTACGAGGCCTGGCAGGCTGAACCCGTTGCACTGGAGATGCGGGCGCGCCCGACGGCGTTGCTCCAGCCTTTGCTCGAGGCTCGAAAATGAGCTTGACCTGCCCCGTTCCTCCCTCACCTTGCATGGCGCCGGTGTGGGTGTCATACACTAACTTGGCCCCGCTATAGTTACCGCGGCCGACTTGCTCAACGTGGGCATCTCCCATGAGAGTCGCGGTATTCGCACCCGGCGTATAGTCGATCGTCAGCGCGCTGCCATGCATCTCGCCGCCCGTGTCCATCTGCTGGCTCAGTCGTGCTGGATTGCCCATGATTACTATGCGGGTGATCCTGTTGCCTGCGTCCATGTAGACGGTCGCCTCAGTCCCGCTGCCATGCAGGCTACCCTGCTTAAGTGTTACATCGCCATGCAAATGCGCGATGTGCTTCGCTTGATCGACGCTGAACCGTTGCGCGGTTACCGCGAGCGGCTGGCTGCGGTCAGCAGTTAATGCGAATGCCGTGGACGCCGCTGCGAGCGCCAAAAGCGTACACGCTGCGAGCAGCCGGATGTGGTCACGGCGCATTGCGCGACGTCTGCAGGAATGTCCCGTGCACTTCATGGAGAAGCTCCAGTTTACGAGTAGCGGTATTGGCCCGAAATCCGACCCCTGCGAGCTTAACGTTGGGCTGCTCGATCTCGGTGTACGCGGTACTCAGCATCAAGTGCTGGCGTGGCCACGCGGTAATGTTCTGGGTCGTGATGACGCTCTCTTCGTGCCCATCCCCTTGAGTTTGCACGATGCGCACGCTGCCCAGCAGCCGCAATTCCGTCCCATCGGCATTGATCCAGCCGAAGCGCGCGTCTCCCTGCCATGGATTTCCGCTTGTCTGTGGCAACAGGAAATGGGGCGTATCGATGTAAAGCGCATGGTCGCCATTACGTCGGTCGAGCTGCGGCGCAGACAAATACAACGAGGGTCGACCATCCGGCTCCAACGCCGTGAGCTTGAAGTCGTGCAGCGTGTAGGAGGAACGCGGTGGACCTGCAAAGTTGCTAGGTGGCGTTGGCGGCGTGAGCCACCAAATAGCCAACTGGGTCAGCAAGGCCGCCAGCGTCAGTGTTGCGATCGCGAGCCATAACCCTCGAGTCATTGCCAGCGCTCCCGTTCTGCCGATGCCGCTCCATGTGCATGAAGCAGAAGGTCGCAGACTTCTCGGACGGCGCCCTGGCCTCCCGCTCGTTGCGTGCTCCAGTGTGCTGCCGCAGCGGCCCATGGATGGGCGTCCGCAACCGCAACAGCAAGTCCGCTGGCACGCATCGCGGCGATATCGGGCAGGTCATCGCCGACCATCGCACAAGCGGACAGCGGCAGATCCACTGCTCTCGCAATCTCGACGAGGCAAGCACGCTTGTCGTCGCGGCCCTGAAAAAGCTGGTCCACGCCCAGTTCATGCGCACGTAACTCCAAGGCATGACTGACCCGGGCGGTAATCATCGCCACCTTGATGCCATGGCGTTGTATTTGGCGTAAACCCAATCCGTCGCGAACATGAAAGACCTTCAGTTCGCTTCCGTCTTCCGCGAACCACAAGCGACCATCCGTCAGCGTGCCGTCAACGTCGAGCGCAAGCAGCCGTATGGCACTCGCCCTCTGGAGTAGTTCCGGCGGAAATTGGACTTGCATTCAAACCACCTTGGCGCGAAGCAGGTCGAGAAACGTGACAGCTCCTATCAGCTCGCCACGATCCACCACGAGAAGGCCTTGGATTTTGTGTTGCTCCATAAGTTGCGCGGCTTCCCCGGCCAAGCGTTGCGGGGCGATGGTTCGTGGCGTGCGCGTCATGACAGAACTGACTTGAGTTGAGCGAAGATCGCTCACGTTGCTGTCAAGCGCTCGCCGGAGATCGCCATCGGTGAATACACCGATCAGGTGTTTTTTATCGTCGACGATGGCAGTCATGCCTAAGCCCTTACGGCTCATTTCCATCAACGCCTCAATCAGGGTTGCGTCGGAACTTACCGATGGGACCTCTGCGCCGCGGTGCATAACATCCTCGATGCGCAGCAACAGCCGCTTGCCGAGGCTACCGGCTGGATGCGAGAAGGCGAAATCCTCGGCGGTGAAGCCGCGCGCTTCCAACATCGCAATGGCAAGTGCATCGCCCATGGCCAAGGCCGCCGTGGTGCTGGCCGTTGGAGCTAGCCCGAGAGGGCAGGCCTCTGAAGGCACGCTGGCGTCCAGATGCACGTCGCATTGTCGCGCGAGCGTTGAACCAGGCTTGCCCGTCATTGCCAGTATCGGGATCCCTTGTCGTTTCAGTAGCGGGAGGATGGTCAGAAGCTCCTCCGTTTCGCCCGAGTAGGACAGTGCCAGCACGGTGTCGGTAGCGGTGATCATGCCCAGATCGCCATGGCTTGCCTCCCCCGGGTGGACGAAGAAGGATGGCGTTCCAGTTGACGCAAGGGTTGCCGCGATTTTCCGTGCGACGTGTCCCGATTTGCCCATTCCGCTCGTGACAACGCGTCCCGTCCGAGAAAGGATGAGGTGACAGGCCTTGGCAAAGGCGGCATCGATACGAGAGGCCAGGCCCTGCAGCGCGGTCGCCTCCGTCAACACCACGCGCCGCGCGCTTTCGAGCAGCTTGCTGGCCGCTAATTCGGAGCAGTCGTTACTTGGCAAAGGGGAATCCGTCGTTGGATGGGTGTCAAGGTATCGGGCGCGCGCGTGTTCGGCTACCATGTCCGACCGGCATTCTAGCTGGTCGCTCCCTGCGGCCCTGATAACAGCCCCTTCATGCAACCCGAACAGATCAAGACCCTCATCGAACAAGGCCTTCCTGGTGCCCACGTCGAGGTCATTGGTCCCGATGGCGTTCACTTTGAGGCACGTGTGGTCTGCACGGCGTTCGCGGGCAAGTTCCCACTTGCGCGCCACCGCATGGTCTACGCCACGCTCGGGGATCTCATGGGTGGCGCCATCCATGCGCTATCGCTCACCACGCTGACTCCGGATGAAGTCGCCCGTGGGTAAGCCGTTGATTCTTGACACGGCGCTGCTATCTGGGGCAGCAGCGGCCCTCGCGACGCCCGCAGCGCCCTGAACCGGTAGGCAACCATGGCCAAGATCGTCATATCCGGTGGTGAACCCCTGCACGGCGATGTCCGCGTTTCCGGTGCCAAGAATGCAGTATTGCCGATTCTCGCCGCCACCCTTCTCGCCGACGGCCCCGTGGTGATCGGCAACGTCCCGCACCTTCATGACGTAACGACCACAATGGAGCTCCTCGGGCAGATGGGTGTGCAATTGGTGGTCGACGAGCGCATGCGGATCCATGCGGATCCGCGTGCGGCGACCCGATATTTCGCGCCCTACGAGTTGGTCAAGACCATGCGCGCTTCGATTCTCGTTCTCGGGCCGCTGGTCGCGCGCTTTGGCCAAGCCGAGGTCTCGTTGCCTGGAGGTTGTGCGATTGGCTCGCGTCCTGTCGACCAACACTTGCGCGGGCTCGAGGCGCTGGGCGCACAGGTCGAGGTGGAAAATGGCTACATCAAGGCGAGTGCGCGGCGTTTGCATGGTGCGCGCATCGCCATGGACGTCATCACGGTTACCGGGACCGAGAACATCATGATGGCGGCAACCCTCGCGCAGGGCACTACCATCATCGAAAATGCCGCTCAGGAGCCGGAAGTGGTCGATCTGGCCCACTGCCTTAATGCCATGGGGGCTCGTGTAATCGGTGCTGGTACATCGACATTGGTGATCGAGGGCGTCGAACGGCTGCACGGGGCTGAATACGATGTGCTTCCTGATCGCATCGAGACAGGCACCTTCCTCGTCGCAGGCGCCATCAGTGGAGGCAAGGTGCTTGCCAAGAGGGCTCGGCCAGGAACCTTGGAGGCCGTGTTGGCGAAGCTGGAAGATGCGGGCGCCGAGATCAGCACGGGCGAGGACTGGATCAGTCTGGACATGAATGGCCGCCGCCCGAAAGCGGTGAATATCACGACTGCACCGTACCCGGCGTTTCCCACCGACATGCAGGCCCAGTTCACGGCGCTTAACTGTGTAGCGGAAGGTGTTGGCGTAATCACCGAGACAGTATTTGAAAATCGGTTCATGCACGTGCACGAACTGCAGCGTCTAGGCGCCGATATCCGCGTCGAGGGTAATGCGGTCATCATCCAGGGAGTGCCGCGCATGAGCGGGGCGCCGGTGATGGCCACCGACCTGCGGGCATCAGCCTCCCTCGTCTTGGCGGGGCTTGTTGCCCATGGGGATACGACGGTTGACCGGGTCTATCACATTGACCGTGGCTATGAGTGCATCGAGGAAAAGCTGGCTGGCTTGGGCGCACATATCCGCCGCTTGCCTGGCTAGATTAGGTTTGCATCGAGATTGGGCGCTGCAATTCCGGCAATGGACTTGGACCAGAATCAGCGCGGCACCTGCGTCAGTTCGAGAAGGTAAACCGAGCCCCTGCCATCGCGCTGCTCCATTCGAACGGGTGCGAGCATGGGCGGGGCGAACCATGCGCGCAGACCATTGTCTGCATCACTACGTTGCACGGCGTACGTGACGAAGCGTCCAGCGGGTACTTCAAGTGTCACTGGATGCTCGGCGATTCGGTAATGCTGTTGGGAAACGTGGTCGCTCATAGCGACCGGTATTACGGTGTCGCCGCGTCGTCCGTCGGCAACTTGCTTCGCAAGCACCAAGACCGTGAGGTTACGGTCCACCGTACCCGGAAACGACGCATAGTGGGTATTCATTGCGCCTGTGATCAAGCGGATCTTTCCCTCCTGCCAATCAAACGACGTGCTTCGGGTGATTGATCTGAACGCGCTGTGCATCTGGTAGTGATAATTCAAGTCTTGCCAGGAGCCGTTTTGCCAGCGGAATTGGGTGGATTCATCCACATCGAGGCCGAGTAGGGCCGCCAGTCCAGCAGTACCGCGTGTGACGTTGCTGAACATAAAATCCCGGCCCTTGCGCGTGAGGGTCAGTTCGGCGGTTCCGATTGCATCGCCGTTGCGCAGAACGCGATATTGCGCGCTGAAAGGCCGCGGCGCGAGGCCAACGCCTTCAGCCGCTGCGATTGCGGGCAGGAGCAGCAGGGCCGCTAGAAACAGCGGGCGGTAAACGTGGGGGCGTCGGAGGACAAGCATGGCATCGTCTTCGCAGGCGGAACACCGCCAGCTTGCAAGTGTTCCCCTGAACGGATCCCAAGGCGATCGCCTGGGCGGCCGAGCCCCTGCCGTTGACGCATTTTGCCTCGCTAGCGCAACGCCAATCCTTCATCTAATTGCAGTGGTTCGCTCATCGGGATACCCTCCAACCAGATGCATCCACGCAGGAGCTCGACGCGGTGGCGAAGCAGGAATGCCACGCTTGCCACCAGCAATCGATGTTCAAGAGGGAGCAGTCGCGCGCCAAGTGAATCGGGTGTATCACCCTGCTGTATGGGCATCCGCACTTGGGCCAATATGGGGCCGCCGTCAAGTTCGGCGGTAACGAAGTGCACGCTGGCGCCATGTTCGCGCTCACCCGCCTCGAGAGCGCGGCGGTGAGTACCGAGCCCCGGATACTTTGGTAGCAGTGACGGATGTATGTTGATCATCCTGCCGATCCATTTCGAGAGGGCGGACCCGTCAAGTTGACGCATGAAACCTGCCAGGACAATCCAGTCTGGCCTGAAGGCAGCCACATCGGCCAAAAACGCGCGGTCCCAAGCAGCGCGGTCACCGCAACCGCGGCTGTCGCTCGCCAACGTCGCGATTCCGGCGTCATGCGCCAAACCAAGCGCCGGTGCATGGGGGCGATTGCTCCCGACCAACACGATGTCTGCCGGAATCAGACCTGATTCACAAGCGGACCGAAGTGCCTCGAGATTGCTGCCACGGCCTGAAACCAGAACCGCCAGACGAGCGCGCGACATGCCTCAACGCGTGATGTGGACGCGTGGCCGCCCGGTCTGGGCTGGAACAACCTCGCCGATGGTCCAATGCTGCAATCCTTCGTGTTCAAGAAGCGCTCGCGTCTCCGAGGCCTCGGCTGCATCCACGATCAGCACGAAGCCAATGCCACAGTTGAAGGTCCTCCAGAGTTCCTCATCTTCCAATTGGCCCACGTCGGTCATCCAAGCAAAAAGTGGTGGAATAGGCCATGCGCTGGCATCAATTTGCAGAGCCAAAGAAGGAGGCACCACACGGATAATGTTTTCGGTGAGTCCGCCCCCTGTAATGTGAGCCATAGCATGGGGGGGGCACTCAGCCAACAGCCGCAATATCGGTTTGACGTATATGGCGGTGGGCGCAAGCAGCGCATCAGCCAAGCTCAGGCCACCGATATCAAGAGACCACGGTTTTCCGCTTCGATCGAGGATGCGCCTGATCAGTGAGAAGCCGTTTGCATGCGCGCCGTTCGAAGCGATGCCAATGAGCACATCGCCATGCCTTACAAGTTGCCCGTCGATGAGGCCGGATTTTTCGACCGCTCCCACGCAAAAACCCGCCAAATCGTATTCGCCTTGGGCATACATGTCCGGCATTTCGGCGGTTTCGCCGCCGATGAGCGCGCAGCCGGCCTGCGCGCAGCCCTGCGCGATCCCGGCGATGACACGTTCTGCGACGTCGACGTCCAAGTGCCCGGCGGCAAAGTAATCGAGGAAAAACAGGGGCTCAGCGCCTTGAACGAGTACGTCGTTGACACACATGGCAACGAGATCGACGCCAATGGTGTCATGGCGATTGAGTTCCTGAGCCAGCTTGAGCTTGGTGCCTACCCCATCCGTGCCGGAAACCAATACTGGCTCGCGCCAACGCGTTCCGAGCTCGAACAGTGCGCCGAAGCCTCCAAGCCCACCCAGAACGCCGGCGCGGAGGGTGCGCGCCACATGAGGCTTGATGCGTTCCACCAGTTCAGCACCGGCATCGATATCTACGCCTGCCGCGCGATAGGTAAGGCGTTGGTGCGGCGTATTCATGGTAGGTCGCAGGAGTGGCCGGACGAGAACGGGTCGCCAATGATAGCAGCGGCATCCGTTGGGCTGGGGTGCGATGGACGCCGCCGCCGCGTTTGGGCAGACTGCGGCGGCTAGGCGACGCGGTTGCGGACTCTTTTCTCGTACGCCGGCTCGGCACCGCGCCGATTGGTATCCCGGTGCAGCTGGCGCCGGCGGTGGAGGCATTGCTGGACTGGCAGCAGATGACGGAGGCGCCATGCGTTCGTTGAAACAGGTAATGCTCTGGATCGGGTTGATCGCCGTCACTGCGGTGCCGGCAATGGCCGCCGACTCCCTGTATCACGCCACCGTTCCCGTAGCCGGCACCAGCGCCGCCTCAAGGAACCAGGCGATTGCGGCGGCGGCGGCGGCCGTACTCGTCCAACTAAGTGGCGATCCGCACGTCGCGATCCAGCCGGGCGTCGCGACCGCACTTGCGAGTGCGCCTGCGCTGGTAAAGGACTATCACTACACAGAAGGCGGAAGCGGCGCACTGATGCTGGATGTGGGGTTTGACCCGCAGGCGCTCGAGTCACTTGCGCGTCGATTGGCCTTGCCCGTCTGGCCATCGCCGCGTCCACCCGTGCTCGTTGAAATCCGCATCGACGGTCAGATGGCTGATGCCGCTGCTCTTGCGGGACTTGTCGAGGATGGGGCTGCGCGTGGCGTTCAGTTCATTCTGCCGCATGCAGGGGCGCCGGATGCTGTAGGAATGGCCGCATGCCAGCACGATGCGCTGGCGCAATTGGCGCGGGATTACGGCACCGGATTGGCCCTCGTAGGGCAGATTAGCGGAGGGGAGGGGAGCTGGACCCTCGTCACAGGGGACACCTGTCAGTCTTGGCAGTCTGTTTTGACGAACACCACATCGGCACTGGCAGAGGCAGGTAATGCCGCCGTCGACAGGCTCGTTGCGCGATTCGCGGCAGCGCCAGCGCCAGCTGGTGGTCAGGCTGGCGCGCTGTGGGTGGGACACCTCCGCTCGCCAAGTCAATACGCGGCAGTCATGGCGTTGCTCCGTAGCGACCCGCGCATCCACTCGGTGCGGCCATTGGCGGCTGAAGGCGATGGTCTGCTGTTGTCGTTGCAATTGGATGCACCTTTGGCCACCGTCGCTGCGGACTTGGCCGCAAGCGGGCATCTGGTGAGCGCAGCGCCGCAACCCGGCGCCGACGTTTCACTTGATTGGGTTCGCTGATCGGTCATGCGCGACGCAGCTCTCGCGCCGCACGAAGCGGACACTCGCTGGCGCCATTTGCCGAACTTGCTCAGCACTCTGCGAGTGCTTTTGGCACTACCTGTGGCGCTTGCCATCGGCTACCGCGACTATCCAGCCGCCGTGATTTTGGTGGCGGTGGCGGCACTGACGGATGCACTCGATGGATTCTTGGCACGACGCTTCCACTGGCAGAGCCGTTTGGGGGCGGCGCTCGATCCATTGGCAGACAAACTACTTCTAGTTGGTGGCTTCATTGCACTGACCTATGTTGGCGCGGTGCCACTGCTGCTGACCTTGCTTGTCCTCGCGCGCGACGTGGTGATCGTCGCGGGCGCGCTCGCGTGGCGCGCGCTGATCGGCCCACTGGTGGCACGTCCGAGTTTGCTGTCGAAGCTCAATACGCTGGTCCAGCTTGCCTTCGTACTGGCGGTGCTCGTCTCGCTGGCGTGGACGCCGGCGACGCGCGTGTTGTCGCTTCGGGGGCCGGCGTGGGCAGTTGGTGCGCTGACTGCGGCTAGTGGCTTGGATTACGTGCTGCGGTGGAGCACGCGCGCGCGCAGGTCGTTGCGGTCAAGGGTGGCGCGATGATGGGCCAGGATGGCATCTATCGCCTCCAAATGGCGCTGTTCGCGGCATTGGCCGGATATCTTCTTTGGCTGCTTGCGCCCGTGCTCACGCCGTTCGCACTCGCGGCGCTTCTCGCCTACATTGCGGACCCACTGGCCGATCGGCTTGAGCGGGGGATGTCCCGCACGTTGGCAGTGACGCTGGTTTTCTTCGTCTTCTTGCTCCTATTGCTAGGCCTTATTGCAGTGCTCGTGCCGCTGCTTGAGCATCAAGTTAGCCGTGCCATCACCGCCGTGCCTGCGGCCGCGCAGTGGTTCCGTAACACGGCAGCCCCCTGGCTGCAGCGCAATCTGCATATCACGCCGGAAGCTCTCAACGCACAACGTGTGGCGCAGTTGTTGCAGCAGCACTGGCAGCAGGCGGGCGGTCTTGCTGCGACCGTGCTCGGGCATGTGACCCAGTCTGGACTGGCCTTGGCGGATTGGGCTGTCAACGTGATCTTGGTGCCCGTGGTCTTTTTCTACCTGTTGCGTGACTGGGATGTCTTGGTCGCACGGGTACACGAACTATTGCCGCGGCCGATGGAACCGACGACCGTGCGGCTGGCGCGGGAGGCGGATGCGGTCCTTGGTGCGTTCTTCAAGGGTCAATTGCTTGTGATGCTAGGACTCGGCATCTATTACGGACTCGCGTTAGCGTTTGTGGGACGACTGGGCCTCGGTCCGCTGATCGGGATACTGGCCGGCCTCGTGAGTTTCGTCCCCTACCTCGGATTCATCACGGGCCTTCTCGCAGCGGTGGTCGCGGTCTTGGTCCAGTATGGCGTGGACTGGCTACATCTCGTACTGGTGCTAGGAATTTTCGCAGTTGGTCAGTTGCTTGAAGGCTATGTTTTGGTGCCGCGATTGGTGGGCGAGCGCATTGGCCTGCATCCGGTTGCAGTGATGTTCGCCGTATTGGCCGGTGGCCAGCTGTTCGGGTTCTTTGGCGTTCTGGTGGCTTTACCGTCGGCTGCAATCGTGATGGTGGTGCTGCGCTATGCCCATGAGCGTTATCTGTCTAGCGCTCTTTACGCGCGTCCACCAGCCTCCGAGCATGGAGCCATGGACAATGCCGGGCCGCCGCGTGATCCTCCCGCAACGGGCGGTGAATGAGCACCAAGGCGCGCCAATTGCCCTTGGCGTTGCGCTGGCCGCCACGGCAGCGGTTCGCTCATTTTCGCGTTGCCGCTGGCAATGCCGAGGCGCTGGCGCTAGCGCAGGATGTTGCGAGTCGTCGCGGGGCACCATGGGTCTTTTTGCACGGTCCGGCCGGCAGTGGAAAAACGCATTTGCTGATCGCGGCATGCCAGCTCGCGCAAGCTGAAGGATGCACCTCTCGCTATGCTGTTGCAGCGCGTTTGATCGATGCAGAAGCGATGCGTGCGCTATCTGGAGCGGATTTTCTGGCTCTCGACGGGCTGGACGCAGTGGCAGGCAACGCTGCCACCGAACATGCGTTGTTCGACTTGTACAACCGATTGCGAGCAGCCGGCACGACGCTCCTCATGGCTGCGCGCGAACCACTCAAGTCGCTTCCGCTCCTTCTGCCGGATCTGCGGTCTCGGCTAAGTACCTGCGTGCAGGTCACGGTATCTCCCTTGGATGAAGCTGCGCGACGTGCACTTGTGCAAGATTGGGCTCAAGAGCGGGGCTTGTCGCTGGATCCTTCTGTGCTGGACTGGTTGTTCGTACGCGCGGCCCGTGATCTTCATAGCCTGCAAGGCCTCTTCGAGCGCATTGATCGCGCCGCGCTAGCTGAGCGCCGGCGCATTACGATTCCATTTCTTCGCGTTTTGTTGGCCGAACGAGATTGACGCGGGGGGCAACCGTTGCGTTTAGCGCTTTCCCGTTCCAAGAGGGTGCTGGTTGCCGCCGGGCCGGCTTGAGTTCAGATCGAGATCCGATCTGGTGCTCGCAAGCGGTGATCTTTGCACCGCTCATCTGGTCGTGTTGAGGAACCAGCAACAACGAACATCAAAGCGCATGTCGTGCACAGCACCTCGGCCTGCGCACGCAATTCGTATGGCGGATTTTTTGCATTCGCAGCACTTTCATTTGGGCATCAAAGCTTCTGCAAGATCTTTGGGCTTGATGAGTCATGGAATCGATCCACGTCAATCCGTAGGCTATACGCCAAGACCAGATTCATCGGCAGCGCGAAGGCAATCCAATGCGCGTTGCGCTGGGAAAATAGACCTGCAGCGTGCCCGAGGCATCCCGCGACGCTAAGCGCGGCCAAGAGCATGGCAACTGATCGAGCCCAGTAGCTCGTGGAGTGGCGCCCACCGATGGTTCTGGCAAGGGGCCAGACGATCAGTAGCAAGGCAGGATTAAATAGGAAGAGATTCTGGTTGGCCCACGCCGCGCGGTGTGTCGTGAGCGTCCACAGCGCCACCATGGCCAAGCCGGCCAACCCCCCTAGCAAGGCATAGCCGCTTGCGACCATTGCTGCCATGGCGCGCCATAAAGCGGCTGGACGTTCCCGCCGCGCCCACGCAACCAGAAGAGAGCCTGCCAGTCCAACCGAAAGGAGGGGGTCAAGCAGTGCCGGGGGTCGGGAT
>JAKAEJ010000004.1 GCA_021818335.1 Pseudomonadota bacterium
ACCTGACCCCGGCCAGTGGCGGTACCGTGCCGCCGTTGGGCACCGGTCCGGTCGGCCAGTAAGTTTCGAGGCAATTGCTGCAAGCAAGCACGGGCGGCCCTCGGGCCGCCCGTTTTTTGTTGGGGTCGGGCGAAGCCGGCGCGGAGGGGGACGGTGACGCACCGCCCGAGCTCCCTGCGGGAATGCGCTCGGAGATTACACTATCAATACAGATCGACCGATCGGCGTTCTTTCGGGTCGGGCGCTGCTTCCGAACCCTGATCGGCGCACGGTACGATCGCACCCGTGTGTTCCGTCACAGTTTCACGCCTTTCAGGGGATCAGTCATGGTGTTTCAGAAGCGGTTGTACGCTCGTTGGGCGCTGGCTGTGCTGGGGGGACTGGTGGCCTCCGGTGCGGCGGCGGCGTTTACAGTTACTCCTGCCAGGGTAGTCAACAGCTTTCCTTTCTACGTCGGCAGCCTTGCTGCGAACACCAACACGGTCATCGTGCCGGTCGCACACAACGTGGTCATCGCCACCGACGGCTCCGACCTGATCCTCGGCCGGACCACCGGCTTCTCGGTGCGCATCAGCCTGTCCGGCGGCGCCACGTTCTACGCCAATCCGGTGCTGAACAACCCAACCAATCCGAGCCCGTACGGGTTTACCGCGCTGCAGACCTGCACGGGCAACCCGGTGAGCTGCACGCAGGGGGGCTGGTCGGTCAACCTCACGGCGGGCGGCGCTGGCCAGTCCTATGCCGTGTACTCGGTGCAGCCGACCGCGGCCGGCGCCACCATCACCACCGGCACGGTCCTTTCGCTGGAGAATTATAGCGTCCGGCTCGTCGGCGTGGGCGCCCTGGGGACGCCGGGCAGTGCCATCAGCGGCACGTTCTCGTTCGTCGATCCCAACACCGCGGCGCAGATCGAGACGCCGGTCACCACGAACCTGCTGGCCTCCCTGGACCCACTGACGTTCACCGTCGATCCCACCGGCGTGCCGGCAGTCCCCGGTGTGGCGGGTAACTACATCGATGTCGGATCCAATGCCAGCATTGCCAGCAAGACCTGGTTCGGCAGCAGCACCATCGGCTCGCTGCTCTCCGGCAGCTTCGGTGCCGGCCTGGTCAGCACGGGCGTCAATCCTGCCTTGTCGCCGCGATTCACCTTCCCTGGATTTGCCGTCGACGGGTCGAATGACCAGTACGGCCTGACAGTGACGGGCAATTTTGCGGCCTTCACCCAGCCCAATGCGATGGTGTACCTGGACCCGTCGGGCACCTGCGGCACCATGCCCAGCGCGCCCTCGCCGCTGATTGCCACGGTGACGGCCAACTCGGCCACGTTCGCCGGCATGACCGCGGCTGACCTCGGCGGCAGCTCGTCTTTTATCATTGGTAAGGCTTGGCACGCCGCGCTGTGCTTTGCGGTGCCCAACGGCAACAGCATCGTCATTCCGCCCTCGCAGTACACGGCGCAGCTCAACTTCACCGGGGCCGGCACTTCCATCAACTTCCCCGTCACTGGCAACACCTTCCCATTTGCCACGGCTGGCGCCACCGAGACCACCGCTGCGCAGCCGCTGCTGACGATGAACTACAACGGTCCGGTGGTGACGGTGGCGACGGTGAATCCGGCAGGCAATACCGCCGAGCAGAGCTTCGTGCGCATCAACAACACCGGTTCGCTGGGGGGTCTGGTGACCATCAGCGGGGTGGACGATGCGGGCAACCATTCGAGCGGCCAGGTGTCGTTCACGCTGCCGCCGGGCCAGTCGATCGACCTGAACTCGACGGTGCTGCAGAACGGTACCGCCTCGCCGGTCAACGGCATCGCGGTGAGTGGCGCGCTCGGTACGCCGGTCGGCAAGTGGGTGTTGACGGTGACGGGTCAGTTCCAGGGCATGGTGGTGACCAGCCTGAACCGCAACAACAGCAGTGGAACCGTCAGCAACTTGACCAGCAAGCGCAGGGGCGCGGTACTGCCCTTAGGGCCCTTGAACAACAGCAATATCATCGTGCCGCCTCACGGGGGGCCAGGCTAGTAGAGTTATAGCAGCGAGTACCGAGGCAGTCGCTGCAAGCAAGCACGGGCGGCCTCCGGGCCGCCCGTTTCATTTGCGGGATCCGCTGGGATCCGAGCGAGGCATCCCCTGTGCGTTGCCCGAAGGCAACGGCGTGGCGAAGTACAACGTGAACATCGCATCTGCTGCTACGCGTGCGGCAACCTGACAAAAGGATTGCGCTGTAATTACAGTTCTTGATTTCACCATGCTGGTCACAGTCGGTATGCTAAGCTCTCCGCGGCAAGCGACAAGGAATGAAAGTCGGCACAGCGGCATCCAAGTGACAGTCGCGCGGAGGGGAAGGAGATGTGTTCCGAGAGATTCATGCGCTCGGTGAGCGGACCGCAGCAGCAGGTCCAAGCGAGGTGGTGCAAACCCTTGAAGGTGCGCAGCAGCGGTCTTGCGCGCCGCAGCGCGGCAATGCTTGCGACATGATGGGGCCTCGGTTGCGTGCGATGGTACTTGCGAGATTTGGCCCGAGTCCGGGCGAGCCTCTGGCAGGCGCGCACAGTGCTGAGCGACGGGGCTAATATGCCTGCCGATGGACTGGCCGCCAGTCTCTCAGATGCTAGGGTTGACAATCGGCTCGATAACTTTCTGATCACGATGGAGGACGAAAGTATGAACAAGCTGTACAGGGGGGCGTTGGTTTGGGGTTTAATGCTGCTGGCGGGAGCCGCTTGCGCGTCGCCCCAATACGGACTCACAGCACCTTCTCAACAAACCTGGAAGCCTGGGCCGCAGGTCGAGCCGATCATGCCCAAAGGTTATTCGCTGACCAAAGGACATGTATTCGGTTTCGTTGCGCCTAACGTCCCATTGAGCGCGCAGAATTCACCGATGAATGACCCGTATGCGCCGCTGCAGATCGGCTACGAGAACATCTGGGGATGCGGCAATACTCTAGGGCAGTATTGCTTTACCAATGGAAGCTATTATGTGCCGCCGCAGCTCCAGCCATACGTGATGACGGGCATGCGCCGCATCTACATCATCTGGTACGGCAATTGGAGTGGGGATACGGCCACCACCATCATTCCACAGTTCATCAACGCGCTCAACTACTCGCCGTATGAGAGCATGCTGACCACCTATACCTTCAACGGCATGCCGGTTTCGCCGGGCATTTTCGTCGCCGGCCAGTATACGGCGCCGATGACCTACGGCACGAATATCTCCGACGCAGACATTCAACTGATTGTGCAGAATGCGATCAGCGCGGGCGCGTTTCCTGTCGATCCGAACGGCATCTATCTCGTGCTGACCGCAGCCAACGTGGCGGAGTCCGCAACTGGTAATCCGGCTAATGGTGGTGGCATGTGCACCGCCTACTGCGGCTGGCACAGCGACGGCTTGTATTCCGGCAGTGCCGACATCAAATATGCCTTCATCGGCAATGGCGAGTCCTGTGGCCAGGGCACCGTTGCTGGCCAGTCGGCACCAGGCTCATGGCCGGGCGCCTGCATCGCGCTGAAGTCAAACTATAACGGTCCATTCAGTCCGAGTGATTGGAACAGCCCCAACAGAAACCCCGGCGCGGACGGCATGGTCAGCGTCATCGCCCACGAGACTGAAGAGGCAGCGACCGACCCAGGCGTTAGTGGGGCTATACCAAGCGGCTATATCGGCTATGACTTCTTTGCTGACAACGGTTATGAAAACGGAGACCAGTGCGCATGGCGGTTTGGTGCCAATTCAGGCAACATGTTCATGAGCAACGGCAGCTATGCCAACATGGTCTTGGATGGCCGCACGTACTTGATTCAGAAGAATGTCGTGTTGGCAAGCGCAACCGGCTATTCCAATTACGGCACCATGTCGAACGTTAATGGTCAGATCCTTCCGATCAACTGGGCGAACTGGTGGAACAACCACGCGACTGCGGTTGGCGGCAGTGCGGACTACTGCGGATTGGGCTTGAATAGCTGGCTCTGAGTTACGGATTTATTCAAGCAGTTGCCCGACTGCACGACGTTGCAGTCGGGCACTTCGCGCTGAAAGTGGGTTCCCAATTGCCGAGTACTCCGTTGTTGCGTCATGTGCGCCGCACGCTCGGATGCGGCTGACGAAGTTGCGATCGCTCCAGGGGCATGCACCAATCATCATTTCATTGCGGTTGCCGACGCCCGTTTTCGTTGCGCGATAGGGCAGTTTGGCTCCGGCGTTCTCCGATGCAAGCCGTCCGAGTGTGAGCGTTGGCGAAGGTACTGCGGTTACTCGTTGCCGGCATCAGCAGACTTGAATCGGGCCGAGTCGATGGTTCTGGTCAACGACGCCAACGAATGGGGCGCCACCGAGGTCTTTGCGGTGCGAGTCCATGCTGTCTCGAGCGCAGGCTTCGCGTGGTCAAGAGCGATCCGGAGGCCGCGCTCGCGGTTCGC
The DNA here is from genome assembly GCA_021818335.1 of Pseudomonadota bacterium. Lineage (GTDB taxonomy): Bacteria > Pseudomonadota > Gammaproteobacteria > Xanthomonadales > Rhodanobacteraceae > Metallibacterium. Next base: position 4,430 of record JAKAEJ010000004.1, read on the forward strand.
CGTCTGCGCGGATGACTCCGCGTACGTGACCGATGGCATCGTGAATTGAACCACGCTAATGAGTCGGCACTGAAGAATTCCGCAAAGCCAATGCGGATGCAGTTTTCGTGACAGGCGGGGCATGGATGATTGTGTCCCGCTGTGTGGTGTAGCTTCCGGCACCCGGTAGCAGTCGGGTCGGGTCGGGCCGCGTGATCAGTGTGCCATGGCGGAAAGCTCGGTGTGGGATGGGTCGACGGCCTCGGCCCGGGTGTCGCGCGGCATGTAGCGCGCACGCTGGACGGCCCATTCGTCGTTCTGCTCCAGGAGTACGGCGCCGACCAGCCGCCGGATGGCCGCTTCATTGGGGAAGATGCCGACGACATCGGCGCGCCGTTTGACCTCGTGGTCCAGCCGCTCGATGGGTTGGTGCTGTGCAGCTTGGTGCGATGCGCCAGCAGAATGGTCATGTAGGCCAGCACGTCAGCTTCGCTGGTGTCCATGAGCGTGGCGAGTTTGGGAACCGTGGGACGTGCCTGATCAGCGATGCGGCGCCACTGTTCCTGGGCCGTCTGGGCCGTGTCCTGCGCGAAGACGCAGACGATTGCGGCGGCGCAGGCGATGCAGGCCATTGCGCCGCGCGAGCTGGAACGCGTGATCGTGGATACGACGGTGCAGGAGAAGGCGATGGCATTCCCGACCGACAGCTGGCTGCTGGAGGTTGCGCGCCAGGAGCTGGTGGTGTTGGCCGGTCGTGAGATCGGCGCGACTATTCGCATGCAGTGCGAGCGTAAGCCTCTTCGATTGAGGACGGTAGTCCATTGGCACGATTTCAACCGGCACGGCGGTCAACAGGCTGCGGTGATTCCTGCGCAAGTGCGCCAACCCATGGCGGCTGGCCGGAGGGGTAAAGCAGGCGCTTTGGAACAGGCGATTACCGATGTCGCTTCGCGTGGCATCAGATGTGAACGATGGGAGGGTCCTGGTCCGACCGGTCCACTTTCAGCGATCGAGACCTGATACTGAGAAGCTGGCCGAAAGGACACAGTGGTTCATACGCAGTGTGAATGTACAGAGGACGGAGGTGGCGCAACGAGCCGCCCGAGGCAGGCATTCTGCCGATCGCAGCAGGATGAGGACGTCGGCTCCGGATGACGGCATCGCCTACAATGAGGCAATCCCTGTAGGTGTCGAAATGAGTACAACCCAGAACGTCGCCATCCGCGTGCATGGCGTGAGCAAGACTTATCGCCTCTGGACGACACCTGCGAGCCGATTGACGGTGCCCGCGGTCCAGCATCTATCCACGCGGCTGGCGGCACAGTGGCCGTGGTTGCAAAACAAGTTGGAGGCCTGGGTATCTCGCCGCATGTCGCTACACCATGCGTTGACGGACGTGAGCTTCGAGGTGCCTCGTGGGAGTGCGCTCGGCGTCATTGGCCTGAATGGTGCGGGCAAGAGTACGTTGTTGCAAATTGTCGCTGGTGTGTTGCAGCCCAGTTACGGGACCGTGCAGATATCTGGCCGCGTAGCCGCCTTGCTCGAACTGGGCTCAGGGTTCAATCTGGAGATGACTGGGCGCGAGAACGTTCTTTTGAATGCGGCGGTGATTGGCATGCCACGTGCGCGTGCGAACGCACTGATGGAGCAGATCTTGGAATTTGCCGACATTGGTGACTATGTCGATCAGCCCGTCAAGACGTACAGCACGGGCATGGCGTTGCGGCTTGCTTTCGCCGTCCAGGTGCACATCGAACCGGAGGTGCTGATTGTTGACGAGGCACTAGCGGTGGGTGACGCGGCTTTTCAGGCACGCGCGATGGCGCGCATCGAACAGATTCTCGCACGTGGAACGACGTTGCTATTCGTAGGTCACGACCTGAATGCGGTGCGGGCATTTTGCCATCGGGCGATTCTTCTGGAAAAGGGACGTGTCGTGCTGAACGGTTCGCCCGAGGATGTCGTGACCGAGTATCTGTATCGTGTCCATCAACAGGCACGAATCGAGACAACGGCGGCGCGTCGAAGTGCTGATCTTCAGCGACTTAACGGTGGCTACGGCCACGCAGGTACAGGTATCCGTCATGCGCGCATTAATGGAGTCGAGCCACATGTATCGGTAATGTTCGATTCCCCCATTTCTCTGGATCTGATAGCGTGGTTCGCTGACCCCGTTGCCCACCCAACATTGATTGTCGATGTCATGGATGGGAAGGGTTTGCAGGTCACCGGTCGGCGCATATCCCTGCCGCCAGGCGCCCGCGGGGCCGTCGAAGTGGGCATCCGCCTGAGGGCAACCCTTCAGAAGGGCGTTTACCGGCTGCGCCTGCGTCTGGTCGACGCACCCACGCTTGAGCAGACCGAGACTTTGTCGCGCCAGGAGGGACTTCTGTCCTTTGACGTCGTGGACGACAGTCGTGCCCAGTTCACTGGACTTTTTCCGCTGCCCATGGATATTGAAGTGCGGCCGCAAGTGGCGTCCGCGCTCTCCTCGAGCGCGCCCGGGCTGATCACATGACCGATCGTCGCATGCTTTTCGTTCGAGACTTCGTCGCATATTCCGGTGGCCACGGCAAGGTCTTCGATTGGTTCCGGCATATTGAAAATCATCCTGACTGGACCTGTTCCGTTTGGCTGACACCACGCTCGCGGCGCACTTCGGACAATCCTTGGGTTGCGGCCGGTATCGAGACATTGTCGGACGACCGGTGTCCGGTGGAAGCGTTCGACGCCCTGTTTCTGGCCGGCTTGGATTGGAATTGGGCGGAGCCCATTCAGGGACAGCCCGTGATCAATTTAATCCAGTCAATGCGCCATGCTGATTCACACGATCCTCGTTACCCATTCTTGAGCCGGCCGGCAATCCGAATCGCGGTGAGCAAGGAAATCGCGCGAGCCATAACAAATGTTGGCTGCGCTTCCTCATCGGTCATCGTGATACCGGCGGCAGTCGACGTCCCCGAACTCCAAGCAGCGGCCGCGCGCGCGCGCGCTGTGCCGGGACACTCGCCGATCTTGGTGGATGCCACCAAAGACATTGCCCTTGGACTTGAAGTCACGGATCTACTGCGGAGGGCGGGTGTGGCTTGTAATTGTCTTGTCGAACCACTGCCGCGCGAAGAATATCTGCGCCAACTGGCACGGGCCACCGTCGCGGTCGTGCTCCCGGCAATGACGGAGGGTTTCTATTTGCCAGCACTCGAGGCAATGGCCATGGGTGTGCCGGTCGTCAGCTGCGATGCGGGCGGCAATCGAGAATACCTGCGGCCGGATGTAAATGCTCTGGTTGCCGCGCGCGAACCGCAAGCACTGGCAAATGCCGCGGCAATGCTTGCCGACTGCAAAAGTTTGTGCGGGTCGCTGGTTGGAGCGGGCGTTGCAACGGCGGCGCGCTTCGATCTGCCGAACGAGCGCCATCTAGTGCATAAAATGCTCGACCGTATTCTGTCCATTGAGGACGTTCCGCAGCCATGCCACAAATCCGCGAGCTCGCACTGACCGGGATCCCGCGCAGCGGTACGACGTTGGCATGCACCATCATCAACCGGCACCCACACGCTTTGGCGTTGGCCGAGCCGCTTGACCCGAATGCTTGGCCGATCGATTTCGATGCGCAACTCAGCGTGGTGAGAAGCGAGTTCATTTTCTTGCGTGAACACTGCCTCCGTACCGGCCGAGCGCCTAGCAGGCAGCGGAACGGCGTGATCGTCGACAATTTCTTCTACAGCGTCGGCACGGAACGGCGGTCTTACGCGGCGGATGTGGCTGAGGTTGTTATCGGTAAGCCTCTGCACCGCGACTTCCTGCTGGTCATCAAGCAGAATGCGGCGTTCCTGGCTTTGCTGCAGCGGCTATCTGAGCAAATGCATGTGATAGCAGTCGTACGTCATCCGCTTGCGGTGCTCGCATCCTGGTTGAACGTCGACTTGCCGGTGGCGCATGGTCGATTGCCAATGGCCGAACGAATGGATTCGAACTTACGTGCAACGCTCGATGCCGAAAATGACGTGCGTAACAGGCAACTACACGTGTTGGATTGGTGTTACCGGCGGATCGGTAGCCTGCGGGGGCAGGTCACGGTGGTGAGCTACGAGTCGATTCTCGCATCCCATGGGCGAGCGTTGCTGGCCGCTTGTGGGTTGCCGACCGATGATTTGCGTACGCCCCCACCAGACTGGCTGCGAGCACCAGCAATGGCGCCATCTGCACAGATAGAAGCCTTTGCGCGGTCGCTGCAAGCGATGCCTGACAATGCCGGCTGGCGGGAATTTTATGGTGAATCCGATCTGCGCCGGTATGTGGAGAGGCCGGGACCATGAGTGGATCGCCGCGCATCGCCTTTATGATCGGTGGAGTTCAAAAGGCCGGCACCACGGCGTTGTATGAGGCGTTGCGCTTGCATCCACGGCTGCGCCTTCCATTCGCCAAGGAAGCGCACGTTTTCGATGCTGCAGACTATGATGATCTTGCTGCGCCAGATGATATTGACCGGCGATTTCAAGCTTTGTTCGCCGAGCCGTTCAGTGATGGTTTCCTACATGGCGATGCCACGCCAGTGACGCTGTTCCATCCGCTGGCAGTCGCGCGCGCATGGCGTTACAACGCTGGAATGCGCTGGGTGATCCTACTGCGCGATCCGGAGGCGCGTGCGCGTTCGCAGTACGCCATGGAGCGCGCGCGGGGGGATGAGCGTCTGTCGTTTTGGAACGCGTTGCTCGTTGAGCCGTTGCGGTTGAGGCGGGCCGGATCTGACTGGAGTGAACCTTCAGCGTGGCGCCACCATAGCTATCTCGCGCGAGGGCGCTATTTGCCACAACTCCAACGCCTCTATGAGCTGTTCCCCGCAGCCCAGATTCTTTTGCTGACTCATGCCGAGTGGCGCGACCATCCCTCAGAGACGCTGCAGAGGATATACCGGCATTTGCAGATCGAAGATCCAACCCATCCCCCACCTGTTACCACGACGCCAGTTCAGCCACTCGGTAGCAGCACCAGGCTCCTGCCGGTGCTGCGCCTTTGGTCGGTTTGGCAGCGTTGGCGCGTGCGGCGGCACTTTGGAATAGATCCACGCTGAACAATTAAACTAGGGTCCATTCCTTGCGTTGGGAGATTGCGTTGGCCACTAGCACCCGAAATCTTGGATTGGCGCTCGCCACGCGAGCCATTCACGCTGGACAAATGCCCGACCCTTCCACGGGTGCCATCATGACGCCGATTTACGCGACGTCTACCTACGTGCAGGAAAGCCCAGGCAAGCATAAGGGTTACGAATATTCGCGCACGCAGAATCCCACCCGGGCAGCTTACGAGCGCTGCGTAGCGGACCTCGAGGGAGGTGTGGCGGGTTTTGCGTTTGCTTCGGGGTTGGCTGCAGCCAGCACGGTGTTGGAAATGCTCGATACCGGCAGCCATGTCATCGCCATGGATGATTTGTACGGTGGGACGTTCCGACTTTTCGAGGGAGTCCGTCGGCGTAGCGCTGGCCTCGACTTTGCGTTTGTTGATCTGAATGACGCCGATGCACTGAAGTTTGCGCTTAAGCCGAATACCAGGATGATCTGGGTAGAAACCCCAACCAATCCGATGCTCAAGCTGGTCGACCTGGAGCGGATCGCCAAGTTCGCACATAAGTTTGGCTTGATCTTGGCCGTGGATAACACGTTCAGTTCGCCAATCCTTCAGCGGCCACTTGAGTACGGGGCCGATCTGGTGCTGCATTCGGCAACCAAATACCTCAATGGTCATTCAGATATGGTTGGCGGTATCGTTGTCGCCGGCAATCGGGAACTGGCCGGACGTATGGCGTTCTTGCAGAATTCCGTGGGTGCCGTTGCCGGCCCGTTTGATAGCTTTCTCGCGTTGCGCGGCCTCAAGACGCTGCACTTGCGAGTGCGCGCGCATTGCGAAAACGCCCTGGAGTTGGCGCGATGGCTGGAGCGCCATCCAGCCATCGAGCGCGTGATCTATCCCGGCCTAAGGAGCCACCCGCAGTATTTGCTAGCCAGACGCCAGATGCAGGGCTCCGGTGGCATCGTCGGCATTGAGGTGAAGGGTGGACTTAAGAAGGCTCGCCGGATGCTGGAGCGTTGTCATCTTTTCGCGCTGGCGGAATCCCTTGGTGGTGTCGAAAGCCTGATTGAGCATCCTGCAACCATGACCCACGCATCCATTCCGCCGGCGCGGCGCAAACGGCTGGGGATCAGCGACGGGTTGGTCCGATTGTCGGTGGGGGTGGAGGCGATTGAAGACTTGCGCACAGAACTGACCAGAGCGTTGGTATGAGCGAGCGCGCAATGACGCGCTCGAGGTCAACTGGCGTGACATCTGGCAAATCCGGTTTGCGACGAGCGATTCTGGTGTTGGGGATGCATCGCAGTGGCACTTCTGCTGTCACGCGGGTGCTTAATTTGCTTGGCGCAGAAATCGGGTTGCGATTGATGGAGCCTGCGCCCGACAATCCAACGGGCTTTTGGGAACATCTCGACGCGGTCACGATTCATGATCGACTACTTGGTGATCTGGGGCGCAGCTGGGATGACTTTCGACCCCTGCCCGGGGGCTGGTTGCACTCCGCTGCGGCAGGACATGCCTATGAGCAAATCCTGAATCTGGTCCGGAGCGATTTTTCCGATGCGCCCCTCTGGGCGATCAAGGACCCGCGATTGTGTGTGTTTCTGCCGTTGTGGGAGCGTGCACTGCGCAGTCTGGGCATCGTCCCCTGCCCGATCATTGTGCTGCGCGACCCAGCAGAGGTGGCGGATTCGCTGAAGCGGCGAAATGCTATTCCCGCTGCACTGGGCGAGGCTCTATGGTGCCGTTACACGGTCGAGGCCCTACGAGCCAGCGAGCGCCATGCGCGCGCAGGACTTCGTTTCAGGGACTTGTTACAAGACTGGCGATCGGAGATGCATCGTCTCGATCTGGCCCTCGGTCTGGAGCTGGACTGGAGCGAACAGGCCACTGGCTGCGTGGATGACTTTCTGCACCCAATGGGCGCCGCGCCGGAACCAGCCTCCTTGGTCACGTCACCAGCCAGCGATCGTCTGCGTGGGTTACTCAATTCTGGAGCCCTGGATCTTCGGCTGCTGGCGGATGCGGCGGATGCTGTCCTCGAGCATTTCGTGGGCGAGTCGCTTGCCTGTGCGGAGGCCGAATACTTGCGGGTCGAGCGAACTCGTTACGAAGAGGCAGCAAGTCGTGCGAAGGATCGCTTGGATGAACTGGTGCAGTGGGCCGAAGGGTGCGATCGGGATTTGGAGATCGCCCGTACGCGGCTGGTTGAATTGCAAGACGAGCACGAACGCGTCGCTCGGTGGGGCAAGACGCTGGAAAGCGATCTACTCAGGGAGAGGGCAGATCGCGATACGCTGGTCGCGAGCTTGAGGTCGGAGCAAGAACGATTACGTGCACAAGCTGAGCGCGTTCGCGGTGAACTAATGACCGTTCAACGTGCACTTGCGCAAATCACCTCGTCACGATCATGGCGAATGACTAGGCCGCTTAGAGTGATAGCTGGCGTCTTGCGTAGCGATGGGGATTACCTTCGCCGAGGTTTTGCAAACTGGCGGCGACGCCTTGGTGAGTCCGAAGTTCCGCTTGTGGACATGGGACAGCGGACGGCGTCGGGAACGAGGCTCAGGTCGGGTTCCCCAACTGCCTTGACAGCATCCGCCGACAACCCGGGCAGGGTACCGGAGAAGCCCGAGTCGCCCGACATTTCCATGCTGGGATTCCCTTCTTACCACCAGATTAAAGTCTCGATAATCATCCCGACCTACGGCAATTTGCCGGTCACGGCTGCGTGCCTGAAGTCGATCGCAGCCAATCCACCGCAGATGCCCTATGAGGTCATCGTGGTCGAAGATGCGTCGGGCGATTCCGCAATCGATGTGCTTCGTCAGGTGGAGGGGCTTCGATTTGAGTTCAACCCAGAAAATCTCGGGTTCGTGCGTTCCTGCAATCGCGCCGCAGGTTTGGCGCGCGGCGAATACCTGCATTTCCTTAACAACGATACTGAGGTAACGCCCGGATGGCTGGATTCGCTATTGGGTGTTTTCCAAAGCAACGACGACTGCGGGTTGGCAGGTTCAAAACTGGTTTATGCAGATGGCCGCCTGCAAGAGGCAGGCGGCATTGTGTTTCAGGACGGGAGTGCCTGGAACTACGGGCGTTTCGATGACCCAGGGCGCAGTGTCTATAATTTTCTGCGCGAGGTCGACTATGTATCCGGCGCTTCGCTGCTCATCCGAAGGGCATTATTTGAGGAATTAGGCCGGTTCGACGACCTCTATGCGCCAGCGTACTATGAGGATACGGATCTAGCCTTCAAAGTGCGCGCTGCTGGATACAGGGTTTACTACCAACCAGAGTCACTGGTTGTGCATCACGAGGGCGTTTCTCACGGCACCGACACAGGCAGCGGCATCAAGTCATACCAGATGCGCAACCAACGCATCTTTCGCGAACGTTGGCAGGCGACATTGCGGGATGATCATTATCCGAACGCCGAGAATATTTTTCGCGCGCGCGGCCATGATAAAAAATCACGTCTCGCGCTTATCGTCGATCATTATGTCCCGCAGCCCGACAAGGATGCGGGATCGCGGTCGATGCTGCACATTATCATGCGTTTTCTTGAACATGGTTACCGAGTTAAATTTTGGCCTGAGAACAATTATTACGACCCAACTTACTCGCGGTGCCTAGAGCAATTAGGTGTGGAGGTCATGTACGGTAATGAGTATGTTGGCAGATTCGGTTCCTGGATCCAGGATCATGGCGCTGAATTCAACGTGGTCTTATTAAGTCGTCCCGACGTGAGTGATAAGATAATCAAAGATATCCGTGCGTCCTGCCATGCGCCAATACTTTATTACGGCCATGACATCCATCATCTACGCATCAAGGAACAACTGCGAGTCTCACCCACGCACGAATTGCGCCAACAAGAAAAGTCAATCAAGACGCTGGAAGAGAGGGTCTGGCGGAGCGTGGACGCCATATTCTATCCGTCAGACACTGAAGTCATGTATGTACAAGAGTGGGTCACGGAAAATGCGCAAAGGGCAACGGCTCACCTCATGCGGCTATATGCGTACGACCCGGTCCACATAATGGACATCAATGACCTTGGTTCGAGAAATAGTCTAATTTTTGTTGCTGGTTTTTCACATCCGCCGAACATTGACGGCGCCTGTTGGTTTGCTCGAAGTGTGTTGCCGATTATAAGAAATCAAAGGCCCGATATCTGTCTCGACTTGGTTGGCTCGAATCCACCGGAACAGGTTCTTGCACTATCTAGCGAGCATGTCAGAGTAATCGGCTTCGTCACCGATGATGAACTCGCACGCTGGTATGCAAGGGCGCGTGTTGCTGTCGCGCCGTTGAGGTTCGGTGCGGGTGTAAAGGGAAAGGTCATCGAGGCGATGGCATATGGAGTTCCTTGCGTTACGACTTCCATCGGTGCGCAGGGTCTTCAGCATTGTGATGCGCTATTCATTTCGGATGTTCCTGAAACGTATGCAAAAGCTGTCCTTGATTTGATGAGCAGTGACGATCTGTGGAAGGAGCATTCCCGACGCGGACAGCATTTCATTGCGCAACATTTCACCGCGGATGCGCAGTGGGGTGAGCTGGAAAAGGCGATTGTTGCGCACACCAAGCCCGTGGCGTAAGGATGGGGACTGTTTCGGTTTCGATCCGCAAATTCGATGCGGGCGCTTCCTTGCGGGCTTACGATGCGTGTTCACCGTCATCGGGTTAAGGATGCGGTGGGCTGGCCTAGCTTGCCTCGTCGGCTGGCTGAATCGGGTACTTGAGATACATCAGCATGCGTAATTCCCGTCGACCACGAGTCACGGTATCGAGAATGAGCCCTGTCGTCAGAGTCAATGCTGCGAGGACCATGATTCCCAATGCGAGGAACGCGGTTGGAAATCGCGGCACCAAGCCTGTCGCTAGGTAATGGGAAATGACCGGTGCAGCCAATGCCAGCGAGACCACCGCGAGCACCCCGGAAATTAGGCCGAAGAAGGGCATCGGGCGTTCATGGCGGATCATTCCGGCAATCAGCATTAGGATGCGCCAGCCATCGCGATAAGTCCGGAGCTTGCTTTTTGAACCTGCAGGTCGCCCTTTGTAGTCGCCTTCGACATGGGCCACTGGCATTGACAGTTCGAGTGCATGGATCGTGAGTTCCGCTTCGATGTCGAAGCCGCCCGCGAGCACCGGAAAGGATTTGACGAATCTACGCGAAAAAACTTTATAGCCGGATAGCATGTCGCGCACGCGGTCACCGAAAATGAACCGCACGGCATCCGTCAGCATGCGGTTGCCCCGCCGGTGTCCGCCGGGATACGCCGTCAGCGTCGTTTCGCGACGGATGCAGTTAACCAAATCGAACGGCCCCTGCTGCGCCAACAACAGCATTTGTGGTGCGATCGTAGCGTCATAGGTGTCGTCGCCGTCAACCATCACGTACCAGTCAGCGTCGATGTCGCGAAACATACGCCGGACCACGTGACCCTTGCCTTGCTGTGCTTCCTGGCGCACGATGGCGCCGGCTGCGCGCGCAAGCTCGGCCGTCCGGTCACTGGAATTATTGTCGTACACGTAGATCCGCGCGCCGGGAAGCGCTTTGTGGAAGGCCGAGACGACACCGGCAATGGTGACCTCTTCGTCGTGGCAGGGAATGAGCAGCGCAATAGAAGGACTCCGACCCATTTCCAGCCTCCAGACCGCGTCGCCTGTCGGGTTACAAGCGAGCGGTAACGTGTCAAATGATCCGATCGGTGCCTGCCGGCAGGTCCCCCGCGCGGACGCGTGGGGCGGTGGAGCGTGCCTGGGCGGACAGTCCGGGGTCACTGTAACGGATTCGCACGGTGGTGGTTGGCACTACGGGGGACAAACGGGGAAACTCGACGCAAGTGCGGGACGGCCGAAGCGCGGTCTACTCACTGCGCCGCTGCGGAATTCTGGTGTGAGAACAGTCGCGCAGCTTCGAGACGTCTACTGCCACGTAGCGACGAGATGTTGAGCCGCTCGGAGCTTGCCTGAGCTGCAAGACTGATGATGGCATGGCGTGGCCATGGTGGCGACAGCGCCGCGGCCGCCAGCAGGCGGTCGCGAATCTGCGTCCATGAGCTTGATCGACTCAAAGATAAACCCGAGCAATCGGTTGTCCGCATCGATCTGACGAACAAAGGGGGCGTGCGCATTAATACTCAATCTCACAACAAAGGTTTGCAAGGAGGGGCTGGCATCACAACGCAAAGGCATTCGGAACGAATTGAGATTGGGTACGACGACAAAGCTTCGGTCAACGCAGTTCGGACTTGAAATATGGAACGTCGTGGACCCATCATGCGCCTCGATCACACTCCGGGGCACGAAGATCGTAATGGCTAGCATTTGCTCATTCGTACGACCGAGAACAATCTCGCTCTCCGGTCTTGACCAGAAATCATGGTAAATGCCACGAGACAATGTGAAGTTGAACCCTCGCCGGTTCATGAATGAAGGTAGCGCCGACGCGCGAATAGTGGAACGCGATATTGCCGGGTAGGGATGAAACGCATTGATTCGATAAATTGCGACGGATGGGCTCGCTAGCAGTGCATTATGTGGAGAAGATTTAAGGACGAAATTCACTTGATTGCGACCCAGCACGCGCGCGTACCCATCGGTGACAAAGTAGGCTTCATGCAGATGTTGTAAATTATCAATCGTCCAGTGCTCATAGTTATAGAAGCGTCGATTGGAAAACAACGATAGCTGTGGAGCCTGCCACCAACCAACGCCAAAAATCTTAGACTCCGGCGGCAAGTCGGCAAGCAAATGAGCGCCCTGTAGAACCTCTTGCGCTGATAGGCGACTGGCGGGTACTTGGACCGCAAAAACGATGATGCATCTTAAAATCGAGATGGCAGCGACCGGCAATACCACAGCGATGAAGACTCGATGAAGGGCTGGGGAGCGTTGCGCTTGCCTCAGTAGCAAGGCTCCAAGGATTCCATAGCATATGTACAACGCAAGGAGGCCGTCTTCTATCCTGCGCAACCACGCGCCCCTCGTCGGTAGCAAGACGATCCACCAAGCAAAGAAAAGAGCGGCCGTCAGCGCTATTAGATCAATCAGGAGTCGATCGGCTCGTTGTGCCAAAGTCTTCCTGGCAAAGTAGTAGCCGACAAACGCGGTCGCCAACAACATGCCCGAGGCTAACGCATTGACCTGCAATAAATGTCCTAGGATCGACAGATGCGACATTGCGCGTTGAAAAATCCGATTGATCGCCGTGTGATCGATGGCGCCAGCACCGGATTGATGTCGTATCTGATGGATTTGTAGGGACCACCATTGGCGATATCCATGGTATCCAAGCTGGGCCATTCGGAATCCCTCCCACGCCGTCGGAAGTATGAGGCCACCCGCTGCTACTGCGGCCGCCGTCGAGATTGTTTTTCTCTCTTCGTAGCAATACAAAAATAGCAAGGAGACTGTCGGTACGATGAAGAACAGTCCGATGACCTTCGTGATAAATGCCGCGCCGAGAATTAAGCCCGCAAGGAATGCTAATTTCAGGTTGCGATCAAGCATCGATCGGTGGAGTGCAATAAACGACCAAAGAGCAAACGTCAAGGTAGGTATCTCGCCATAACCACCTACAGCGAACCGAGTAAATCCAGGTACTACTACGACGCTTGCTGCCACGAGCATTGAATACCAGGGCGTGGGGGTAAATTGTTTGATCGTGATCCGAATGCCGAAGATGAATAAGATATTGAAAATGAGATTGGGTAATTGGGCGGTGAAAATTCCCTCGCCGAATGCTTTGAAAATGATCGTGGCCAGTATGACGATAAGCCCGTCAGTTTGGGAAGGGAAGGAGAAGAATTCGTTGTAGAAATAACCATACTTTCCAGTGTCGGAAAACGTTCTGGCGGTGTTTAGCATCATCGCCCCGTCAAAGCTAGGCAACTTGACGAGCGATGTGATAATCAGCAACGACATGGTCAGGCCCATTAGGGTTATCGTCGTTGCAATCGGAAACCAGTCGTATCGGCTATGTTTTTGCGTGTCATCGAACATAATAAGTTCGCGAGCCTTAGAGGTGTTGACGTTGTTTCGAGGCTTGGCAGTGACTGAAACGTGATATGGTTAGTGTAAGGGTTAGAAGCGCTTTAAGGGTTGGTCACTTGCCAACCCTGCGTCCAGCAGCTGCCGCACGGCCAATCTGAAGGGAGTGGGGCCGGGGGACTGCTGTTTGCGCTTGCGTTGCCCAAGGTGGTCAGAATTCGAGGGTCAGCAGTTGGGCAAAGGGAGTGGGGCCTGCTTGTGCATGTGTAGCGTGATGTGTGCGAGATTTAACAATGGCGTTGTCGTTGGGCCCGCTTGCACGTCCGTATGGATTTGATTCGCATGCGCATGTTTCGGAAGCTTTATCAGGCCCTGCCATTCGCTGAGTTCAGGCTGCGCGTGAAGCGTTGGTTGACTGCGCGTTCCAGGCTTGCGCGCCGGCTTGTGCTGGAAGCCCAGAGGGACGCTGCGTGCGAGCTGGAACAGACCGGTCAGGACGCTTTGGCCCCTTCCACCTGCGTCGATCACGCCGTGCGAGTGCTGTCGCGTTTGCATGCGGGAGGGCGTAGCGTTGGCTATGTCGGGGCTTCGCCAACGGGCGCGGCTGTGCGATCACCTGTCCGCCTCATCGCATTCTACCTGCCTCAGTATCATCGTGTAGCCGAAAATGATGCTTGGTGGGGCGCCGGATTCACCGAATGGACGCTCGTGGCGCGTGCCTTGCCTAAGGTCGAGGGTCAGATACAGCCCAAATTGCCGGGTGAGCTCGGCTTTTACGACCTGAGTCGTCCCGATGTAATTCGCGTGCAATCGCAGTTGGCGCGGAGCTATGGCTTGCACGGATTCTGCTTTTACTTCTACTGGTTCGGTGGACGCCGAATGCTGGAACAGCCGCTGCTGAATTTTTTGAGTGACCAAAGCAATGACATGCCTTTCTGTCTGTGCTGGGCGAATGAGCCATGGTCACGCCGCTGGGATGGGCGAGATGACGATGTGTTAATCGCACAACGGCACAGTGCGGAAGACGACCTGGAGTTCATTGATTACGTGGCCCTTTACTTGCGCGATCCACGGTCGATCAAGGTGGATGGAAAGCCAGTGCTGGTGGTGTACCGTCCGAGCTTGTTCCCCGATCCGAAGGCAACCGCTGCGCGATGGCGTGAGCGTTGCCGCGAGCTGGGAATTGGCGAGATCCATCTCGCATTCACGCTGGCGTTTGACAGTTTTGTGCCACGCGATATCGGTTTCGATGCAGCAATTGAGTTTCCGCCGAACAATGTCTCGGCCCGCGATGTTAGCGGGGAGGTCCGGCGGCTTGATCCGAACTTTGCCGGGCGCATTTTCGACTGGCGTAGTCTGGCCACGGCGCCGCCGATGCTTCCCGATGACGCCGGTACGTTGCATCGCGGGGTCTGTCCGGCGTGGGACAACGAGCCGCGCAGGGCCGGTCGCGGCCGCGTGTTCCTGTACGCCGCGCCGCGCCGCTATCGCGATTGGCTAGTGGCTGCGATGCATGACACGCTTCGCCGTTCCTCGAATCGCGATTCGTCCCTTCTGTTTATCAACGCATGGAACGAATGGTCGGAGGGGGCCTATCTCGAGCCCGATGCGCAACTCGGATACGCGTGGCTTGAAGCCACACGCGCGGCCCAGCGGATCGTCGCGGCGAATGGGGTTGACAAAGCGCCGTCGCGACGCATGCGACCCCTTTGTGTTGTGCTCCATGCTTTTTATCCCGAACTACTCGACGAGTTCCTTCTACCGTTGTGTTCCATGGGCGTGCCGCACCGCTTGGTGTTGAGTACTGTCGACAGCTGCGAAAAAGCGGTGCGCGCGCGAATCGCCTCACTCGGCATGACCGCGGAGATCCACGTTTTCGAGAACCGCGGTCGCGACGTCCTACCTTTTTTGCAGCTGGCTTCGCGCTTGCTTGACGAGGACGAAGAATTGGTCCTGAAATTGCATACCAAGCGTTCGTTGCATCGTGGGGACGGCGAATTGTGGCGGCGGGATTTGCTGGCCAAGTTGTTGGCTCCGGATTCGTGCGGACGAATCCTCCAGGCATTTCAGGCGCAACCCGACTTGGGCATGGTGGTGCCCGATGGTCACTTGTTGAGTCTTCGCGCTTATTGGGGTGCGAACGCTAGCAACGTTCAGGCGCTATGCCGAAGAATGGGTCTCGGCGAAATTGATGTTGGTGCTGGCGCCTTTCCGGCAGGCTCGATGTTTTACGCACGCCTTGAGGCGCTGCGCCCGCTGCTTGATACACCCTTGGAGATTCTCGAGTTCGAGCCAGAAACTGGGCAGCGCGATGGTACCCTGGCACATGGGATCGAACGCGTGCTAGGTGAATGCGTGCAAGCCGCTGGAATGCGTGTGACAACCGATAGGGCCCTCGACACAGACGGACGGGTTGTCATCAACGATTATCCTTTCGCGGCGCGGTCTCGCGAATAGGGTGCGTCTACCTGGACAATTCCGGTCGTCCTTACTGTGTTTGGCTCAGTGGGCGCAACGTCGGCAACCGACCCGACATTGGGCCTGCGTTGCAAGCAACGTAACTGAAGCCTAACTGCGCCAGCGTGCGATGTTGCGTGTCTGTAATGATCAAGCGTTGAGATGCGGTGACCCACGGCCCCGTCGTAGCTTCCCCGGTTTGTCGGCCGGACGTGAAAAGCATGCGTTTCGGTGACGGCGGCGAGCTCAAGTAGACATGGACTCCACGCACCCTGGGCGGCATGGCCCAGCCGACCTGCAAGACTGCCGGCTTCGCAACGAGGGTGCACGGGTTCTCTTTCCATTTCGTCACAAGATGCACGCCCGCGACAAATTCCTGGAAGCTGACGGCTAGATGGTAACGTTTGTTCCGCTGGGCAATGGTCGCGACCGTGGGCGCATAGTGCGCGGCGCATAGGTCGACCTTTGGCGTGCGATTGGTGCGAATGACTCGACACCCATCACTGTCGAAAGTGATGCCAAATTCCTTGAGCTGCGGCATCGTGGGGATGCGGTCTGCGTAGTAGGCGACATAAATCGGTCCACGATGGGCAGCGATCTTTCGGCGCATCGCCTTTCCGATGCCCTCGTCGAGAAAGGTCGTGTTACACCACTGGCCTTTGGCAAAGCAACCGGGAATGCCGACAAATGTCGCATCAGGATTTCCTTTGACAATGAATGGCACGAGCATACCCATGGGCTGATTGCCCAGCACCACCAAAGGGGACTGACCCAGATTGGGGACCCTGACGTCGAAGGTACATCGCCCAAACCGGACGTAACCAATGTCAGGAACCGTCGCGAAACCAATCACTAGCAACGCTGTTCCGGCTGTGGCAACCAGTTGGGCTGCCGGCAGGGCTGGGCTGTCTCGCCAGAATCTGCCTGCCAGCTGCAAAAGAGCGCCCATATAAATGATCGTTGCGATCACTTCCAGCACGATGGCGTATCGCAGCATCGAGAACATCACGAGCCATGTGACATAACCCAGGAACCAGAACCCTGCAAGCGCAGTCAATGGCGCGTTTCGTAACGTGCGTTTGCGGCTCCAAGTGATAACCGACATCGCCAGCAGGCAGCAACTTGCAACGAGGCCAGCTGCGAAGCGAGCATCTCTGAATTCAAACGGCATGACCGTAAGCGTGTGGTCGTCGAGCCAGTAAAACGGAGCGAACATCCAGCCGATCCAGGTCTGAGGCAGATTCCGCACATCGCGGCCTACGCCCGGCGCAGCGAGTCTGGAGTGGAAGATGTTGTTAAACATCGGGAAAAACGGATTGCCCGTTGCACCGTAAAGATGCAGAGCCCAAGGTCCGTAAGAAATTAGGAAAAACGCTAGCCATCCAACAAAAAATGCTAAACCACATGAGAAAATCTGTTTCCAATTGCGGCAGGACGCGAGCACGATGATGCCGGCCGCTGGCGCGTAGACGGCTGCAGTCAGCTTCAGTCCCGGCGCCACGCCAATTAGTGCGCCAATCAAAGCGGCGCGCTTGATTTTCAGTGCAACCGTTTCGGGCGCCGCCTGATCTGGCGGTCCGAATTGGCGAATAAGTATTGCGACGCCGGCCAGTACAATGGCGCTGACGAAGACCTCGTTGGTGGTAGAAACTGCTTGGGACCAGGTTGATGCGCCGGTGATTGCAGTGAGGGTGACGATGCCCAACACGACCCCGCGCAGTGGTTTCTCCTTTGGCAGCACCGAATTCAGAGCTGCTTGAGCAGTCGCAATGGTTGCAAAGATCAGCAAGCCGAAAGGTAGTCCTTCGAGGGCAGCGACAACACGGGGCTCGCGGGCGAACCACACCATCGACGCTAGATAAAAGGGAATATCGAGATACGGGTCAAAATAGCCCTGGATTCCGGCGGCAAAAATATCTTTGCGTCCGCGATCGTGAAACAGCGCCCACGGATTGTAGAGATGGTAGTTGAGCAGATCCCAGAAGTTGCTCTGGCCCCGATCGAGGCCAATGATCGCACCGCCAATCAGGCAAACAGCGAGCGCCCAGACGTGGGGTCGGATGTGATGCTTGGATTGCGTCACTTTTCTAGTGGAAGCTCATCGTTAGTGGCGAGTCTGTACCGGCGTGTCAGCTGGGTTATCCAGCGATCCCGTCGACGTGGATCCAGTGGGCGATTTCATCATGCCGCGGGGTTTCTCATTGCTCGATCCGAATGCGCTTGACATTCTCCAGAACCTCTTCGGTCAGCTGGCGATTGATCCTAACGAGGTCGGCGATTATCCCGAGTGTAAAGGACATGAACGCGGTGACGAGCAGAACGCCCCCGATGACCAGCGAGCGCACGTGCTGTGGTCCGTGATGCAGCCACGCGTTGTCGGTCGCCGCCTTCCATAGGAAGTAGCCGAACGGCGCCAGTCCGATGACCAGCAGGATGACCCCCATGGTGATGAATATCGTGTACGGTTTGTACATGATGTAGGCACGCATGATCGTGACGCTCGAGCGCCTGACATGCTGCCAATTCGAATTGAACTGGCGAGACTCGCGCAGCTTTTCGTTAGTGCCGATCGGGACGATGGAGATAGCGTGGTGCTTGTGCGCCGCCTGGATTGTGGTCTCCGTGGCAAAGCTGTAGTCGGCGATGACATTAAGCTGCATGGCCGCTTTGCGACTGTAGGCGCGGAACCCGCTAGTTGCGTCGGGGACCGCCGTTCCTGCGGCCTTGTTGAGCACCCAGGTGCCGAGCTTCTGCAGGAATTTCTTCAAGGGCGAGAAGTGCTCGATCGTGTGGGTCTCACGATCCGCGATCACTGTGTCGGCGCTGCCGCGGAGTATCGGGGCGATAAGTTCAGGAATGCACTGCTGCTTGTACTGGTTGTCACCGTCGGTGAGCACGATGATATCCGCGTCCAACTCCAGCGATCGCATAAGCCCATCGCGGAACGAGCGACTGAGACCTTGGTTGCGGATATGGTGGACGAAGTGTTGAACGCCCATCGAGCGGGCAACGTCGACGGTGCGGTCTGTGCAGCCATCATCGACGATCAATACTTCGATTGCATCGACGCCGTCAATCTGGGTCGGTATGCCCGCAAGGACCAAAGGAAGTGTGGCTTCTTCATTAAGGCAAGGGATCATGACGACCAATTTCATGGGCCTCTCCGGGCATTTCCGGACGTCTGAACACGCGGGCCCAGCAGCATCGGAGCCCGGCGGGATCCGGGTTCGTGGGCTTTCAAGTCAAATAGGCGTTGCATCGATCCGATGAACGGGTGCTCAGTCAGTGTTGCGTGCCCTCAGGTTCGCACATGGAGGCCGGTACTTCCAAGTAGGGCCGATCGCCTTCGATTGCGCGGCCATGGGTGCTAAATTCCATTGACATTCGTATCGTAACGGTGCGTGAGCGATGGAATCCGTGTGGGGAGCTGGCGCGGCGTATTTGCGGGAGGCCTGCCTCGAGTTGAGAGGCTGGAGCGGCAACCCTCGAGCAAGTCCTGCACATCGCGTTGCTTGAGGCGGCCGAGCATGGCGATAAGGCCCGCGTATCTCGCTATGCTGCGCTTGTCGCTGGTCGCCGCGACTGTCGCGTGGTTCACCTATTACCTCTCAAACCATGGCGAATTGCTGCGTCAGCTCGTCAGTACGCCACCGCGTGTCATCCTCATACTCTTGGTCATTTACTGGGTGTGGTTTGCAGCATTGGCGCTGACCATTCATGCGACCCTTCACTTCTGCCGAAGCACTTTGCCTGTCGGTGAACACCTGCTGCTCAGCGCGTATTCGACGCTGGTGAACTTTTTTGTTCCGGGGCAGGGCGGTCTAGCGATACGTGGCCTTTACCTCAAGCGCCGGCATGGCCTCACCATGCGCACCTATGTGTACGCATCGCTGGTTTACTACGCATGCTACGCGGTCGTCAGCGTTGTCTTGTTGCTGAGCTCCTCAACACCTTGGTGGCAAACGCTTGGCGCATCGGCCGTTGTCGCGCTGCTGAGTCTTCTGACCCTCCGCTCTTTCTTTCGGCGCGCGGGACTGCCGGCATCACCCTTCAGATCAACTGTTGCGAAGGCAACATGCCTGATGACCGCGACGGTGCTGCAGGCGGCTGTGCAAGCGCTCGTGTATGGTTACGAGTTGCGTACGATTGATCCCGGAGTGCGTTGGTCCCAGGTAATTTCGTACACAGGCGCGGCAAATTTTTCGCTCTTTGTCGCGGTCACACCCGGGGCAATTGGAATCCGCGAGTCATTCCTGGTCTTCAGCGAGCGGCTACATCACATATCCACCGCCACGATCGTCGCTGCAAGCCTGATTGACCGATCGGTCTTCATGCTTTTACTGGCATCCCTCGCATCGCTGGCCTTTGTGTTTCATGCGCAGCGCATATTCCGCTCTCGATAGCGTATTGCCTGCTTGACACTCAGGATGGGCGAGCCAATTCACTTCGGGGAATGATCGTCAGCGTTCTTTGGCAGACTCTGTAGCACATCCCGTCGTTCGTTGTTCCAGATTGATACGCAGGGGATCTTGCTTCGGTCGCAGCGACTTGCGTACTTGATCGAGATCTCCGTGACCTCTTCCATCAATCCTTCGTTTAACGTAATTGGATCGAGGCCGAGCTGCAAAAACCGGTCATTGGTGACGTGGAGTTCGTTCTCATCTGCTTCGTCGCGAGGATTGGGAAGGCTCTGCAGGGTGGCGCCAGTACGGTCGGCAACCATCCGCGCCAAGTCGCGCACGCGGTGCGTCTCTGTCATTTGATTGAATATGTGCACGCGATCATTGCGTTTCGGTGGATTTTCCAGCGCGAGCTGGATGCACTTGACGGTGTCCTGAATGTGGATGAAGGCACGCGTTTGTCCTCCGCTGCCGTGGACGGTTAGCGGATAGCCAATGGCCGCCTGCATGAGGAACCGGTTGAGGACCGTGCCATAGTCCCCGTCGTAGTCAAAGCGATTGATCAGACGCTCATCGAGTCGGGTTTGATCCGTCTGAGTGCCCCACACGATTCCTTGGTGCAAGTCGGTGATCCGGACCTTGTCGTTCTTGTTGTAGAAATGAAACATTAACTGATCCTGCGTCTTGGTCATGTGGTAGATGCTGCCCGGATTGGCCGGATAGAGAATTTCATTTTGGACAAGTTCGCCGTCATCGGTTTCGACCTTGACAGTGAGATAACCTTCGGGAATCTTGAGGGAGGCCGTGCCGTAACCGTAGACACCCATCGTACCGAGGTGTGTCACATGGATGTCGAGGCCGCTCTCAACAACTGCTGCCAGAAGGTTATTGGTAGCGTTGAGATTGTTGTTGACCGTGTAGCGCTTGTGCCAACTGCTTTTCATCGAATAAGGCGCGGCGCGCTGTTCCGCGAAGTGCACGACGGCATGGGGCTGATAATGCTTCAGAAGGTCGAGCAAACGCTGGTAGTTCGCCGCGACATCAAAATTGTAGAATTCCATCTTCCTGCCCGTGACGCCCTGCCACGCAAGAAGGCGTTCGCTCATCGGCTTGATTGGAGTCAGCGATTCGCACTCGAGTTCGATATCGATGCAGCGACGTGAAAGATTGTCGACGATCAACACATCGTGTCCTTCCGCCGAGAGATGGAGTGCTGTTGGCCACCCGCAGAATCCATCACCGCCGAGTACTAGAATTTTCATCGTGGGCGTCACCTCAACGATAGAGGGTGCGTTGCTGAGCCATGGCGCACTGGCCGTGTCGGAGTCTGGATCATTTCGTCAAGTACAGAATAGCCAGAACACAGGCCAATTCCTAAAAGTAGTCCGATTGCCCAGTGGCAGCTGGCGCGCGAGCTGATCGGAACAAATCGATCATGATCCCATTGGGAATCAGCTTGCGTCGAAATCAATGGATAAGCTTAGCTGGGATCGGGGATCCTCCCGTCGACGCCAATCGTCCTTGTAGGGATTCGGATGGACCAACACTGAATCACGGGGCCCGCGCAAGCGTTATGGCCACTTGCGTCGCGAGTGGACGATTGGCTCGAGCTCGACGTTACTCCCCGCGCAGTCAGTTGTGCCAACATTCAACCGTCGAACACCACGGAAGCATCACGTGAAGACTGCAGTCATCACCGGCATCACCGGTCAGGATGGTGCCTATCTAGCGCAGTTGCTACTTGGCAAGGGCTACAAGGTGTTTGGTACCTATCGCCGCACCAGTTCGGTCAATCAGTGGCGCATCCAGGAACTTGGCATTGCTGAGCACCCCAGGCTGGAGCTGGTCGAGTACGACCTGACCGATCAGGGCACCAGCATTCGCCTGATCGAGCAGGCGAAACCGGACGAGGTCTACAACCTCGCTGCCCAGAGTTTTGTAGGCGTGTCGTTCGATCAGCCGGCAACAACCGCGCAGATTACCGGCGTGGGCGCTCTTTTCTTGCTGGAAGCGATCCGCATGGTCAATCCCGGGATTCGCTATTACCAGGCATCGACATCAGAGATGTTCGGAAAGGTCCAAGCTGTCCCGCAGGGTGAAGGTACGCCATTCTGGCCCCGGAGCCCTTACGGCGTGGCAAAACTCTATGCCCACTGGATGACCGTCAATTATCGTGAGAGCTACTTGATTTTCGGCGCAAGTGGCATCCTGTTCAATCACGAATCACCGCTCCGTGGCCGAGAATTTGTAACCCGGAAGATCACCGATGGCGCAGCGCGTATTGCGCGCGGCAAGCTAGAAGTCCTGGAGCTGGGCAATTTGGATGCGCGGCGCGACTGGGGTTTCGCGCCGGAATATGTCGAAGGCATGTGGCGGATGCTTCAAGCTGAACATCCGGATAGCTACGTGCTTGCCACAGGTCGAACGGAGTCCGTGCGCGACTTCGTCAACCTAGCGTTTTCGGCGGTGGATCTGCCGCTGCGCTGGCAAGGGCAGGGCGTCGATGAGGTGGGCGTTGATGCGCGTGGCCAGGTGCGGGTTCGGGTCAATCCGCGTTACTACCGGCCTGCCGAAGTGGACTTGCTGATTGGCGATCCATCCAAGGCGCGCCGAGAGCTGGGCTGGGAGGCGCGTACCTCGCTCGAAGAATTGTGCCGATTGATGGTGCAGGCCGACCTAGCGCGTGTGGAGCATGACCGCTCGTTCTGATCAACCGCTCGCTCTGGTGACCGGTGCGCGCGGATTCACGGGTCGTTACGTGCGTGCCGAACTGGAGCGATCGGGCTATCGGGTGATGGGTGTCGTCCAGGAGGTCGCCCTGAACGATGAGATCACGCTGGACTTGCGTGATCGAGCTGTCGTCCTCGGTACATTGGCGCCAATGGCGCCTGATGTGGTGGTGCACCTCGCGGGAATCCCTCTTGTGGCGCATGGGGACGCCGCGGCGCTTTATCAGACTAATCTTGTGGCCACACGAAATCTTCTGGAGGCGCTTGCGCAATGCTCGGGGCCACCGCGTTCAGTGCTGCTGGCCAGCAGTGGTAACGTCTACGGGAACATTGGCGCGGAAGTGCTCGACGAGTCGATGGCCCCAAGGCCAGCCAATGACTACGCCGTCAGCAAGCTGGCCATGGAGCACATGGCGAGGCTTTGGATGGAACGACTGCCGATCGTTATCGCGAGACCTTTCAATTACACGGGTGTTGGGCAGAGCGAGGATTTCCTGCTGCCGAAGATCGTGGGTCATTTTCGCCGTGGTGCGCGCGTGATCGAGCTTGGCAATACCCAAGTCGCACGTGACTTCAGCGATGTGCGCGAGGTTGCCCGCTGCTATCGCGGGCTGTTAGAAGTGCCAGCGGCCGCAGGTCGCACGTTCAACGTGTGTTCGGGCAGCGTCACGGTGCTGGACGACGTTCTGGACATGATGCGTGCGTTGGCGGGCTATGCCATCGAAGTGCGTATCAATCCGGCGTTCGTTCGTGGCCAGGAGATTGCCCGCCTGCGTGGCAGCAACGCACTCCTGCATGGCGTGCTTGGCGATGCACCAGGCACCATTCCCCTTGAAGCAACCCTGCGCTGGATGTACACGTCAATTTGAGGCGCGGCGCCCCGGAGATCCGCATCGTGTGTCGGCACCGCAGCGCAATGCCGATCATGGACTGGGTAGATCGCGCTCCTCGTCGGGATGCAGGGCGCGCTGATCCCAAGGGATCCCGAGCTCATCCTCGACCGCCGGAGTGCGCCAGCCACTTCGAACACCCCAGAGGTAAAAGACCATACCGACGCAAGCAACCACCACGAGATCCCATCCATAGGGAATGTAGCCCTTGCCGCCGAACCGCGTGCTGCCGAGCCATGACAGCATCGCCATGACCGGAAGGTAGGCCAGCAGCCACGACGCGCCGCGCAGGTGTCGTCGGAATCCGAACCAGCCGCCTCGCACTTGGTAATACGCGTACACGGGTAGGGCAACGACCATGAGCAGGATGATCTGCCCGGTGAGCGGCCAGCGGGCCCAGTACAGGAGTTCCGTCGACATGACGAAGGCAATGCCGGCGAGGACGGGCAATGCGGCAATGCGAAGGGGACGCGCGAGGTCGGGTGCAGTCCGACGCAGCGTCATCGCGCTCACGGGCCCCGTGAGATAACTGATGATCGTCGCCACGGAGATGACTGCCGCCAGCGTGCCCCATCCGCGGAAGAAAAACAGGAACAGGTAGGCAACCGCGAGGTCCAGCCACATGGCTGGCCGCGGGATGCCCCAGCGCGGATGGATGCGGCCGAACAGGCGCGGGAGGGTCCCATTCCGTTGCATGCCGACCAACATGCGCGCAGTCGTGGCCGTATAGGTGATGCCGGTTCCGCTAGGGCTGACGAACGCATCTGCGTACAGAAGCAGTGCCAGCCAGTTGAGGTTGACGAGCAGCGCAAGCTCGGCAAACGGTGACCGAAGATTGATGCCGTGCCAGCCGGCCCGGGCCAGCATGGCTGGCGGCACCGCCCCGATGTACGCGACCTGCAGGATGATGTAAATGACCGTGGCCAGCGCAATCGACGCGAGTATGGCGAACGGGATGCTGCGTCCGGGGTTGCGCGCCTCGCCCGCCAGGTTGACTGGACTCTGGAAACCGTTGAAAGAGAAGACGATACCAGCCGTGGCGACGGCCGTAAGGATCGACGCAAAGTTGAACGCATGCGGGCCGCCATGGACGCCGACACTGAAATTCCCGCCGTGGAAGCCACTGGCGATGAGCGCAACGCCGGTGGTCGCCGGTATGACGAGCTTGACCCACGTGATCGCGGTATTCGAGCGTGCGAAAAGCTTGACGCTCCAGAAGTTCAACAGGAAGTACACAAGGACCAGAAGTGCAGCGATGATGAGGCCGGGCGGGGTCAATTGCCCGCTGCCACCCGGGTGGTGCACGAACAGGCCCTGCGCCCATGTGAATGGCCAGGAGGCCATGTACTGGACCGAAGCTTCGGCTTCCACGGGAATCACCGAAACGATCGCAATCCAATTGGCCCATGCAGCGATGAAACCCACGAGGGATCCGTGCGAATAGTGGCCATAACGGACCATCCCCCCGGATTCGGGAAACATCGCGCCCAGCTCTGCGTAGGTCAGCGCGATGCTCGTGATGATCGCCGCGCCAAGAACCCATGCCCACACGGCCCCGGGGCCTGCGAGGCCAGCCGCGCGCCAAGCACCGAACAGCCAGCCAGAACCAATGATGGAGCCAAGTCCAGTGAACATGAGGGCCAGCGCGCCGACATTCCGGCGTGGCGTCGGATCATTCTGCATTGGGTGCTCCCAAGTCGCACGCTCGGAGGAAACCGGCGCATCGCTATCGGGACATTGTCGCAGCAGCGGTCCGGACTGTCAGTGGTCCGGTTCGGATTGTCGATCTGTGCGTGCTGTCGGATGTGGAACGATGGGATGTCCCGATATCGTCGGGTGTCTCGCCCCTTGGCTATTCAACATTCGATGACGTTGACCGCCAGGCCACCTCGCGAGGTCTCCTTGTACTTTTCCTTCATGTCTTCGCCCGTGGCGCGCATGGTCTGGATGACTTTGTCCAGCGACACGAAGTGGGTGCCATCGCCGCGCATGGCCATCCGGACGGCGTTGATGGCCTTCACCGACGCCATGGCATTGCGCTCGATGCAAGGGATCTGGACGAGACCGCCGATGGGATCGCACGTCAGGCCGAGGTTGTGCTCCATGCCGATCTCGGCCGCGTTTTCCACTTGTGCCGGCGTGGCGCCCATGGCGGCTGCCAGTCCGCCAGCGGCCATCGAGCAAGCAACCCCCACCTCGCCCTGGCAACCAACCTCGGCGCCGGAAATGGACGCGTTTTCCTTGTACAGGATGCCGATGGCACCCGCCGTGAGCAGGAAGTCCATGATGCCCTGGGGCCCCGCGCCGGGCACGAAGCGATCGTAGTAGTGAAGTACGGCAGGAATGATCCCGGCCGCGCCATTGGTCGGTGCCGTGACCACGCGCCCACCGGCAGCGTTCTCCTCGTTCACCGCCAACGCGTAAAGGTTGACCCAGTCGAGAATTGTCAGGGGATCACGAAGGCACGCCTCGGGCCGCTCACGCAGTTCGCGAGCCATATGCGGAGCGCGTCGCTGAACCTTGAGGCCGCCGGGGAGAATGCCATCCGAACGTAGTCCCCGTGCAACGCAATCCTGCATCGCTTGCCAAAGCATCGCCACGCCCGATCGAACCTCGGATTCACTGCGCCACGCACACTCGTTGGCCAGCATGAGTTGGGCGATAGACCGTCCCTCGAGCGCGCAGTGCGCCAGGAGGTCGGCGCTGGTGCGGAAGGGATAACGAAGTTCCGTGGTATCGGCGACGATGCGATCCTCAGCAGCCTCGTCTTCGTTAATCACGAAGCCGCCACCCACCGAGTAATAGTCACGCGTAGCCAGCAGGGCGCCATCGGCGTCAAAGGCGCTATAACGCATCCCATTCACGTGGTAGGGCAATTTTTGTCGTTTGTTGAACGCGAGGTCGCGTGTCTCCTCGAAAGCGATCTCGTGGGTCCCGGCCACCATGATCCGCTTGGAGCTGCGGATGCGCTCGAGGATGGCAGGGATGGAGTCCGGGTCGACGCGATCCGGCCAGTTGCCCTCCAGCCCCAGCAGCACGGCCTTGTCCGTTCCATGGCCTCGTCCAGTCATGGCCAAGGAACCGTACAGTTCGACATGGAGGCGGGCGACCCGGTGCAGCAGGCCCGGCTCGCCAAGCCATCGCTGGACGAATCGCGCAGCGGCCCGCATCGGGCCGACCGTGTGCGAAGACGAGGGCCCGATGCCGATCTTGAAAAGGTCGAAGATACTGACGGCCATAGGCGTTTGTCACAGGGAATTCGCGTATTGTAGGCGCCAGGCTTTCCTCGGTGCCCCGCAATGCAGCAGCTCACGCTCTTTCGTCGCGAAGCCTGCTTGCTGTGTGCACTGGCAGAGGAGTTGCTGCGCGATCAAGACCTGTCCTACGCGACCCGCGATGTCGAATCCGATCCCGACCTCGAGACCCGCTATGGCGCCCGGATACCGGTCGTCATGCGCGCCGACGGGGCGGAGTTGGGTTGGCCGTTTGACACTGCGGCCCTACGGAACTTCGTGGCGGTCCAGCGGATCGGGGATCCGGCTGGCTGAGTCGCCCCGCGAGTACCGGGGATCGGGCGTGGCGATGGATGGATGGCGTTCGGGTCGGCCCGGAGCTTGGCAATGGTCCGTGGCCAGCGCCGACTCCTGCGACGAGGCGCCAAGCCCTGCGCGATTTCGATGGCCACGATAGTTGCGGTCGGGCGATGGAGGGTGCCCCGGGGCCTGCTGTGCGCGGAGGGGCGGTAGCCGGGGTTTTGCGGGGATGCGCCGCTACACTGTGGGCATGGGTGAACGTGATGTATTGATGCGCCTCGCAGCTGGTGAGACTTGTTCAGGCGCCTTGCTGGCTCGGGAACTCGGCGTGAGCCGGGCCGCGGTCTGGAAGCAGATCCAGGCGCTGCGTGCGGATGGCGTGCCGATCGAGGCCCATGCCGGTTCCGGCTATCGATTGGCCCACCCGCTGAAGCTGCTCGATTTGGCCGCGCTGCGTGGCGCACTGACTCCGACGTTGGCATCTCGTTGGCCGCATATCGAGGTGCATTGGCAGTTGGATTCGACGTCGAGCGAGTTGCAGCGGCGCGAGCCCGAGTTGCCGTCCGGGAGCGTGATCCTGGCCGAGCGGCAGACGGCTGGGCGTGGTCGGCGTGGCCGGAAGTGGTTGGCACCGCCAGCCATGGGCCTGACGTTTTCGTTGCTCTGGCGCTTTGAGAAGGGTTTCGCGGCCTTGGCGGGATTGTCCCTCGTCGTGGGCATTGCCCTGGCCGAGACCCTGCGTGCCATGGGGGCGCATGCGGTCGCATTGAAGTGGCCCAATGACGTGCAACATGATGGCCGCAAGCTGGCAGGCATTCTGGTGGAGCTTGGTGGCGATTTCCTCGGACCCTGCTTTGCCGTAATCGGCATGGGCCTCAACGTGTGGCTGCCGCAGGAGGTGCGGATCCAGGCTGGCCAGGCGGTCGCCGATATGGTCGAAGCCTGCGATGGGACCGTGCCTGATCGCAACCGGCTGGCCGGCGCGTTGCTCGTCGCGCTGGCTGAGGCGCTGGAACTCTTCGCTCGCGAGGGGTTTGCCCCTTTCCAAGCGCGCTATGTCGAGCTTGATGTGCTTGCCGGACGGGAGCTGACCGTGCACAAGGACAGCGAGTCGTTCCGGGCGTTGGCATGTGGCGTCGATTCGCGTGGTGCGCTGCGTGTGCGGCGTGGCATGGATGCGCTAGTGCTCGATAGCGCCGAAGTGTCGGTGCGGCCATGAGGCTTCTTGTTGATCTCGGCAACACGCGTCTTAAATGGATGCTGGCAGATGGCACCGCGGTGCGTGGCCGATCCGTTTCCATGGCTTGGGATGAGGCGGATTTCGAGGCCCGACTAGAGGCGTTGCTGGCCGTGGTGCCTCCCGTCGTGTCGATCTGGATCGCCAGTGTCGCTGGGCCGGCGCGAGAAGCTCGGGTTTGCGAGGCGCTGCGCCGGCGGTTCGGGATCGAGCCACGGATGGCGGTCGCTGCGTCCGAACTGTGTGGCATCCGGCTTGCCTACCGCGAACCGGAGCGAATGGGCATCGACCGCGTGCTGGCGCTGGTGGCGGTCCAGGCGTCAGGCTATGCGCCCTGTGTTTTGGCTGGTCTTGGAACCGCGTTGACCCTCGATGCGTTGGCGAGCAATGGACAGCATCTGGGCGGGTTGATCGTTGCGGGTCCGGAATTGATGCAAAAGGCGCTCGTTGATGCGGCTGGCCGCGTGACGATTCGGCGAGAAGGTCGGGTTGGCTGGTTTGCCGACAACACCGACGATGCGATCGCAGGTGGTTCCTGGCTAGCGACTGCAGCCCTTGTCGAGCGCTTTTATGAGGAGTCAGCGAAGACTCTGGGACTGGTGCCACGGCTAATCCTGACCGGTGGCGCCGCGCCGCGATTGCAGCCGCTGCTTCGAATCGCGGCCATTGAAATGCCTGATGGCGTCTTGCGCGGGCTGGCAATCCTTGCCCAACGCCCCACTCAAAAGGCCTGAGGGTTATCGCTAGCTGCGGGCCCCTGCGCCATGATCGGCCGGTCCAGTCGGCGGCGGCATGTGCGCGGAAGCTTGATTCAAGTGCCGGTTGCAGCTGCGACGTTCAACGGCCGGGAGAGACTTCGCGCCCGCAGGCACCGGACGCGCTGGTGAGGGCATGCCTGGGCCTTCGGCGGACTTAGCTAGAATGCGCCGGTGACCGGCCTGCGCCTGACCGTGCTGATCTTGTTCGTGGCCAATGTTGCGGCGGCAGCGCTGATTGTCTTGCGCATGCATGTTCCGCAGCCGCCATTGGCTGTTCGCGTGCCCGGTGTTCCGGCATTGCGCCTCCTTCAGGATGCACCGGATGGACGCGCGTCCACGCCAACTCCGCGGCTCTTGGCGCCGCAGGTCGCCGTGCGTTGCCTGAAGGTAGGTCCTTTCACGACGCAGGCTGAAATGCGGCTGGCCTTTGCGGCGCTTAGCCCGCACGTCGGACAAATACAGTATACGGTCGCCGATTCGGCCGTGTCGCGCGGCTGGTGGGTGTATTTGAGTGCACCCAATCGCGCGGAGGCGTTGTCGAAGGCCCGAGCGCTTTCCACGCACGGCGTGCGCGATTACTACGTGATCACGGCGGGGGAGCAGCAGAACAGCATTTCGCTGGGGCTGTTCCAGGATCCTGCGAATGCACGAAGAAGGCTGATGCAGATCCGCGCCCTGGGCTTTGCAGCGCAGTTGCGCCAGCGCGTCGAGCAGGTTCCACAGTACTACATTGAATTTGCGCTTCCGTCGCAGCCTGGATTCACCTGGCAGCGTTACGTTGCCCATCCCGATATATTGGTGGCGCGGAGCCTCGCTTGTGGGTGAGGGTCTTCCGTTTCTGGCTGGCGAGCATGATGAACGCGCTGAGCTCGTTACAATGCACGGCATGCCGGCATAGCTCAGTTGGTAGAGCAACCGCCTTGTAAGCGGTAGGTCGCGTGTTCGAGTCACGCTGCCGGCACCAAAGACGGTCGATCGCCGACCCAGAGGGATCGACTCGTCTTGCGGCAGCGGGGCGTGATCCCAGCAGCGGCAGCGGTCATGGCTTTCGCGAGCCGCGCGAGCCGGCTAAACCCGGTCGTTGGTCGAGGGTGGCTACTTCAGATAGCTGCGCAGAACGGTCATTACCGGGGCAATTTCACTCTCTCTCTGACCGTCGAGGTCGATATGTGAGCGGATGTGGCCTTCGAGCACCTCGAGCATGAGACCGTTGATGGCGCCCCGCACGGCGGCCAGCTGTTGAAGGACGTCGCTGCATTCCGGCGTGCCGGCAGCCAACGTGCGTTCAAGGGAGGCGATCTGGCCGCCAATGCGTCTGACCCGAGCGAGGAGCCTTTTGTCTTGGGCAACGTGCGACATGATTGAGCCGTTGGGTATACTGGTACCCAGTATATGATCCGGCGAGGACATCCGTGGCCGTGACGACGTCATCCGCTGCCGGACATAGCCATGCGTTCCATGCGGGAAACGCGAGGGGCGAGCGGCGAACGCGCATCGTCGTCGCAATTACGGCGATCATGATGGTGGTCGAGATCGTCGGAGGCTATGCACTTAATTCGATGGCGCTGCTGGCGGATGGCTGGCACATGAGCTCGCACACCCTGGCGATGGGATTGTCCTTGCTGGCCTATGTGGCAGCTCGGCGCTACGCGACCGATCCGCGTTTGGCTTTTGGAACTTGGAAGATCGAGATATTGGGTGGCTTCAGTAGCGCCATCCTGCTGGCGGTCGTGGCCGCGCTCATGCTGTTCCAGTCGCTTGATCGACTCTTGACGCCGTCCCCAATCCATTATAGCGAAGCCATACCGATCGCCGTCTTGGGTCTTGTCGTCAATGCCGTTTGTGCGTGGCTACTTCGCGACGGCGATCATCACCACGCGCATGCGCATGCGCGTGGTGATGCGCACCATCATCACGATGTGAACCTGCGGTCGGCTTATGTCCATGTCATCGCCGACGCCGCGACGTCCCTGCTTGCGATAGGCGCACTCCTGGGTGGGAAGTATCTGGGCGCCTTTTGGCTGGATCCTGCGATGGGGGTTCTGGGGGCGATTCTTGTCGCTCGTTGGTCATTCGCGCTGATGCGTGAATCCGGGCGAATCCTGCTCGATGCGGAAATGGATGCACCCGTCGTGCAGGAAATTCGCGATGTTGTCCATGAGTCCTTGCCGGACGCGCGGATCACCGACCTCCATGTCTGGCGCGTGGCACACGACGGCTACGCGTGCATTCTGGGTCTTTCGGTTACCGAAGAACTATCACCCGATGATGTGCGTCGGCATCTTTCGGTTCACGACGAGCTGGTTCATGTGACGGTTGAGGTGACCTTGACGGGCAAGTCAGCATGAGTTGATCGCCCCAGGCAACGTACCAAATCCATGGTTGGGACTTTTCGCAAACTGATACGAATCGACTCGATGATGAAGCTCTGCCTCGTCGAAATGGAAATCACTTGCAGCCTGCGCGCGTCGATGGAATGAACGGAAGCCGGCAGCGCTGAATTCGGGGCAGCGTCCGGCACCGAGGCGTTGAACAGCGGTCCATGCGGCGATTCGTCGGAGCCTGATCGACGGGCTGAATGGATCGGGTGGCTGGACCTGCCCAAAGTAGACGTCAAGTTGGTGGCAGGACGGCGAATGGGCCATCATGGGCAACACGAGCGTGAGCGTGGCCAGGG
Source organism: Pseudomonadota bacterium (assembly GCA_021818335.1). Lineage (GTDB taxonomy): Bacteria > Pseudomonadota > Gammaproteobacteria > Xanthomonadales > Rhodanobacteraceae > Metallibacterium. The sequence continues at coordinate 36,164 of JAKAEJ010000004.1, forward strand.
CTGCGATGGCTGTTGATTGCTCTGCCGACGACCAAACGGGCCGAATCGATGGTTCATGACGATGGCGAGGACTACGAGGCGCGTTTCGCGGCGCTGGCGAACGAGTTTGCGCGGACATTGCCGGGCAAACATGCCGCCTTGGCGGCCGAATGGAACGACTGGCGGCGTGGTAATCCGGAGGCTCGCGCGCGGCTGCAGGCGATGGTGCATCGGCTTGGCGGAGCAGCGGATAATTACGGCTACGTGGCCGTCGGGGAAGCGGCGCGGCGTCTGGATGCGCTGCTGATCCCGCGACTGGGTGCATTGCCGGATGCGGTCGAACCGGCCTTGGCGGCACTTCTGCATGCGTTCGGGCTACCGCCTGAACCCATCTGATTGCTTGGTGCGCAGCATTTTGCAAAGGAGTTCGTTTGACGATGGAGTCCCAATTAGCCCAGGCTGACCCGTCTTTGCCGCGCATCAGCCTGATCGGCGCACCGACAGATGTCGGAGCAGGCCATCGTGGCGCGTCGATGGGGCCAGAGGCCTTGCGCGTCGCGGGTTTGGCCGAGGCGCTTCGCGCGCGCGGCCTGGAGGTGGTCGATTGCGGCAACCTGGCTGGCCCGGTGAATCCCTGGTTGCCGCCCGAGGACGGCTATCGTCACTTGGGGCAGGTCGTGGCTTGGAACCGCAGCGTTGCCGATGCAGTCGACACCCAGCTTGCGCAGGGCCGATTGCCGATCCTCCTTGGGGGGGACCACAGCCTGGCGATCGGGTCGATTGGTGCAGTGGCGCGCCATTGCCGTCGGCACCACCGGCGGCTGGTCGTCCTCTGGCTGGATGCCCACGCGGATTTCAATACCCATCGCATCACGCCCTCCGGCAACATCCATGGCATGCCGGTGGCCTGCCTGTGCGGCCAGGGCCCTCAGGTGCTGACCACGCTCACCGGCGCTTCGCCAACCATTCGCGCCGAGGAAATCCGCCAGATCGGCATCCGCTCGGTCGATCCTGGCGAGCGCCGGCTTGTCCATGACGCGGGATTGGCGATCTACGACATGCGATACGTCGACGAGGTGGGGATGAAACGGGTCATGGAGGAGGCGCTGAATGGCGTGGACGCCACGACCCATCTTCATGTCAGCTTTGACGTCGATTTTCTTGATCCAGGCATCGCGCCGGGTGTTGGCACAACGGTCCAGGGAGGGCCCAATTACCGGGAAGCCCAGTTGGTGATGGAGATGATCGCTGATAGTGGACGGTTGTCCTCGCTCGACATCATGGAGCTCAACCCGGCATTTGATGACCACAACCGTACGGCACGCCTGGCCGTCGACCTAGTCGAGAGCCTGTTCGGCAAATCCACACTCATGCGGGGCTGATTGACGGTGGGACGTCCCGGCGCGCGCGGAGCGTCAAAATGTGATGCAATTCACATCTCGTGAGCGTGGCCATCCGCAACGGTAACGATTTGTCTCGGCATGCCCGTCGGGTGCAGGCCGCGCATGATTCGTGCTTCGGGGAACACGAACGGTCGCGGGTGGTGACCGAGCGAGGAAGGGCGGGAAGGCCCATGCTCAAGCACCTGGATGGCGTCGCGGAGCGGTCTGGCAGCGCCTTGGACGGCGTGGCGCCGGGTTCGGCGCGTGCGCGGCGCGGCCAGCTGTTAATGGCTTGGGTCCCTTGGCTGGCCGTAACCGCTGTCCTGCTGGCTGCATTCGCGACTTGGCTCTGGGCTTGGTTGCCGATGGCTGGCGTGGTGGCGACCGGAGGTGTCGTGGCGACCTTGCTCGCGACGGTTTACGGCAGCGTGCTCCGCCAGCGGCGACTGCGGCGGGCCGAGGCACTCCTGCAGGCACTGGCGTCCGAGCTGCGCGAGCCGGTCAGTTTGCGGGATGCCGAAGGGCGCTTCCTGTTTGCATCACGCCCGGCAGCGGCGCTGCTGGGTGCCGAGCCAGAGGATGTGCTGGGACATACCGAGAGCGATTTTCTGGACGCGGAGGCCGCGGCGAACCGAGCCGCCGAGACCGCGGCACTGCTGGCGGAGCCCGGAAGGCTGACGTTGCGACGTCGAGGTCCGGATCCGGAAGGCCGCATGCGGGAATATCTCGTCAGCAAGCTCGCACTCGCACTGCCTCGGCGACGACCCTTCGGACTGCTGGAGGTCGGCCGCGAGATCGGTGGTGAACGGGCGTGGCGCCAGTTCCAGGAACAACGTGACAGCGAGTGGCGGGCCCTGTTCGAAGATCATCCGCTGCCCGCCTTGGTCATGGCGCAGGACGGTGCACTCCTGGCGGCAAATGCCGCGGCCGAGCGATTTTATGGCTATGCAGCCGAGGATCTCCTGGCGCTGGGTGCCAATGCCGTCGCCGTCGAACCCGGGAACGACCCTGCGTTGAGCCTGTTGCGAGGTCCGTCGCATAGGCGTCGAGATGGTCGGCTGATGCCGGTCCAGGTCAGCTCCAGTCCCTTGCTGTACGCCCGGCGTGACGCGCGACTGTTGCTCGTACGGCCTCGCGAAGGCGTCGCGAGCGAGGGTGAACTCTACGAGCGCCGTTATCGTGATCTGATTGATTCGGGCATCTGGCTGGTCTGGAGCGTCGACCATGAGGGACGCATCCTGCAGGCCAACGGCGCCATGGCGGCGGCGTTGGGTGTGGAGGCCAGCGATCTCGATGGTCGACTGCTGACGGACTTCGTAGCGCCTGAGGACCACGAAGCGGCGGTGGCCATGCTGGAGCGCAGCACGACGCGGCGGCGAGACACAGGCGTCGTGACCTTGCGCGGACGTGGCGGCGAGCGCCGCACATGGCAGTACCACAGCCTTGCCTATCCCGAGGACAAGCCTCCGCAAACCTTGCTTCTGGCGCAGGACATCACGTTGCGGCAGAGCTACGACCGCAAGCTGCGCGAGCGCGTCCTGATCGATCCGCTTACCGGTGTGTACAACCGCCGCTACATCGAAGATTTCGGGCAGCGAGTGGAAAACGGCCAGCGCTTTGGCTGCATCGTCGTGGATGTGGTGGGGTTCAAGCGCTACAACGACACCTACGGCCATGCCCGGGGGGATGCCATGCTTCGCAAGCTTGCGCAATTCCTCCGCGTGGCCTGCCGCAGCCAGGATGCCGTGATGCGACTCGGCGGCGACGAGTTCGTCTTGGTGCTCCCGGATACAAGCGAAGCGGCGTTGCACGACATCGCCCAGAGGCTCGAGCAGCGATCCGAAGTCGAGCTCGGCTTCGCGCTGTCGGCGGGATGGGCACTTCGCCAGGGCGATGAGCGTTTCGAAGCCACCATGAAGCGCGCCGATCTCGAGCTGTTGTCCCGCCGAGCAGCGGCCCGCAGTCGCTAGAGGCTCCAGCGACCGGCTCGCGCCACCGGCAGGGACTTATCGCTGGCGCCGTCTGATCGTGGATTCGGGCCGGTTGACTAAACCATTTGGACAACAGACGCATCCAAAGCGGCATGATGGATGGATTGCCGCTACAACGGATCCGCATGAGGGTGGCTGCAGGCGTTGTCAGTGATGCCGACTCCGACGTGGTGGCCGCCGCGGTTGCCGGCTCTCGCGCGGCGTTTGCCACGCTGTACCGGCGCCATGCAGCGCGGGTGCACGGCGCGGTGCTGCGACTTTGTGGTTACGACCCTGTCCAGGCCGAAGACGTCACCCAGGAAGCATTCATGGCGGCCTGGCGTTCGCTGCCGTCGTTTCGCGGCGACAGTGCATTCGCGACCTGGTTGTATCGGATCGCGGTGAACCAGGCGCTGGCGGCGTTGCGCACCAAGGCCATCGTGGTTGCCGATGGCTGCTTGGATGAAGAAGTGCCCTCCGAACCGGCAGCCTGCCCGGCTGAGCGCGGCGAGCTGGAGCGTGCGGTCGCGGCTTTGCCGCCGCGCGCCCGCAGCGTGCTGGTGCTGCATGACGTTGAGGGGTGGACGCATGACGACATAGGCCGGTCCCTGGGCATTACCGCTGGCGCCTGCAAGGCCCACCTGCATCGCGCGCGCGCGCTGCTGCGCGCGCGCTTGGAGTAAGACGATGATTGACGACTCGACGAGTTCCTATCTTGGCCTTCAAAACGCGCTGAGGCAGCTGGCTCGCGACGAGCCGCCGCCGTGGGCGCTGTGGCCACGTATTGCTCGATCGCTGCCGCCACGGCGGTCGCCATGGCTGCTTGGCAGCGCCTTGGCCCCTGCACTGGCCGCCGCGGTGCTGGTCACCTGCGGCCTCGGGTTGCTGCTGCCGATTGCACTGGCGCAGGCCGCGACGGCACCCGGTGCCGCGACATTGCGCGAGGCAATGCTGCAACTGGATGGCGCGCAGGTCCGTGTCGCGGCTGCTCAGCGGTTGCAACCGCAGGCCACCTACCTGACCGAATTGCGCGTGCACTACAGCCTGCAGCGGGCCGAGCTTGAACGGCGGCTGCAGGGCAGTTGAACGTGTTGGCCAGGGCATGACGCCCTGCCTCCTATCCACCCAGAGGGCACCACCATGAGACTCCCACGTCGCAGTTACGCCACGATCACGCGCATGCTTTTGCCGGGCATGTTCATTGTTGCCAGCGCCGCGTGCGCGGCCCACGCGCCGCCACCCGCAGCACCGTTGGCACCGGCAGCGCCACCGGCGCCGGCCGCCACGATGCCTCCCGCGCCGCCCCCCGCGCCTGTTCAGCCTGCAGCGCGTGGAAAGGGTGCGATGACACCGATTTCCATCATGCGGCCGTTGGCCAGCCGCGGCGACGTGCGCATCGACGACGGCGCCGGCAGCATTCGCGTCGTGGCGTGGGACAAAGCCGCGGTCCAAGTAACAGGGGATCAGCCATCGGCAGCCAAGGCCCCGGTCGTGGACAGCAGTCCTGATCGATTCTCCTTGCGTATCCGTGCCAAGGTGCAACATTGCTGGTTCATTTTCGCCTGCTCGCAATCGCTGCTGCCTGTCCATTTGACGGTCTACGTGCCCCGCGCCGCGAGCGTCACGCTGAGGTCCATCAGCGCAGGCCAATCCGTGCAGGGCGTACAGGGGTCACGCGTTGACCTGGATAGCGTGAGCGGCGCACTAGAGCTGCTGCAGTCCGACTTTGCAACGGCGAGGATGCACTCGATCAGCGGCACCATCCGGGTTGACGGACGCGTAGGGCGCCTGGCCGCGGATGACGTCTCAGGCGACGTGCGCGCCCCACTCAGCGACTGTTCGCAGGCGCAGGTGACGACCATTTCCGGGGAAATCAACTTGGGCTGCGGGAGCGTCAGCGACCTTGAGATCAAGAGTGTCTCGGGCGACGCGACGCTGGCAGTGGCGGGATTGCTGCGCGGCGGAAGGATCGCGATCAATACCGTGAGCGGCGACGCGCATCTCGTGGTGCCTTCGGACGTTTCTGCTCGTCTGGATCTGGGAAGCGTGAGCGGTAGCGTTGGCGGGGCATTGCCAGCGAACGTGACGGTGCACGGGCACCACGTGACCGGTCGTTTCGGGACCGGCGACGGCTCGATTCACGCGGGAACCGTGTCGGGAGACATCCAGTTGCAGCAAAGGCGTTGAGCCTCAGGCCGCGTGCCCGAGGGGCACGCGGCCGTGCCGTTGTTAGAGACTCAGCTTGAAGCCTGCGTACCACATCCGGCCCAGTGCGGGTTCGATGCCATAGGTCCACACGCGCGAGTAGTACGACCGATCGAAGACGTTGGAGACGCCGCCCAGCAGCTCGACGTGCGGCGTGAGCGTCCAGTTCGCAGCTAGATCCCAGACAGCGTAGGGCGGGATGCGCGCGGGCAGCACGGTTCTGCCGCCCGTGCCCGGCTGATCCTGGTCGCTGTCCTGCCAGTATTGCGAGCCTGAAAGCACGCCGGTCAACGCGACCCGGTAGTGGCCGTCGCGACGCCACGTGATGCCTGCCTTGTAAAGATGCCTTGGTGAATAGGCGGGGGCCTTGCCGATCTGGCCCGGGATGGCGCTTGCGACGAAGCGAGCATGGAGGAATTGCACGTTGGCAAACGCCTCCAGGTGTGCGCCGTCGGCACTTCCGTGGAGAAAATCGTACGCCACTTGTCCCTCGAGCCCTTCGTTGTGCGTATCGCCCGAATTTTGTTCAATGGAGACAAGGGGGCTGAGCTTGATCGTCTCGATGCGGTTATGGAAATTCATCCAGAAGACGCTGACGTCATAGAACAATCCATCGGCTGGCGTGCCATGGACGCCCAGTTCATAGGACAGCACCTTCTGGACCGCCGGTGCCGTGCCCGGAATGATGTTTGCGTGCGGCGAGCCAATGTCGAAGTAGCGCACCGGACGCCAGCCTGTCGAGACATTGAAGTAGGTTTCGTTGAGGTGCCCGTTGTTGAAGAAGTCGTTTCCGATACCCAGTCCGAAAAGGGGTTCCGTGCGGGAAACCGTGGTGTCCAGGAGGGGCCTCGAAAGATTGGGCGGCCGAACCGTTTCGAATACGCTGACCTTCTCATGGTCCAGACGTACTGACGGCACGACATGCCAGTGATGGCCTTGTCCGAAGCGAAACAGACTGCTGGCGAAGACCGATGCGTAGTCCGAGTGGCGTCCCTGCACGAGCGTGGGCACGCCTCCGGTCGCGTCTCGCGGTGCCAGCAGGTCCGGGTAGTTCGCGCCGCGCAGCGGCGCGTCCGAGTGGTACAGGACGGTGCCGACGGTGAACGCATTCCCCTGCCCGAAATCATGGCGGAGTCGCAAGTCGGCACCCGCGAAGCGAAACCGAGCGTCCTGGATGTTCGTGACGGTGGGCTGAGGTTGGGGCGGAACCGCGGGATTCGCCACGCGCTGGGTCAGTTCGGAGTTGCCGACCCATGCCTTGCCGTAGAGGCGCCACTGGTTGCCGAACCGCTCCTCGTGGCTCAGCACCATCACGTTGCGGTTGGCCCATTCGCGATTGGCTTGCGTGGTCGTGAGGTTCGGGTTGGCATTCCACTGGGCCCAGGTGAGTCGACCTGCATCATTGGAAGAGGCGTCGTACCAATGCAGCGCAAGACCCCATCGCGAGGTTGCGCTAGGGGTCCACAGCAGGTCCGCATCGATGCCCTTCACGTTGTAGCCACTGTTTGCACGCGGGCCATTACTTCGGTTGATCCAGCCGGCCACGCGCCACGCAACATCGCCCGAGCTGCCCTTGAGGACGTTGTAGGTTTGCCAGCCGCCATCGCTGCCGATTATCTGTTCGGTGCTCGCCCCGAAAGGCTGGCCCGCCACAGCCCCTTTGGACACGAAGTCAATGACGGGCGCGGGTTCTGGCCCGTACAACAGGCTGTTGCCGCCGCGAATGACCCTGACTTCGCGAATACCCTGGAGCGGTGGCTGGTAGTACAGGGTGGGAAAGCCAATCCAGTCCAGCTCTAGCGGGATGCCGTCCTGCAGCACCAGGACGTATTCGGACTCTTGTGGGTTGCCAAGGCCGCGGTATGCGAGGTTGACCCGCAGAGGGTCTTGTTCCTGCGAGACGATGACGCCCGGTGTGCGCACGAACAGTTGCGTCAGGTTGTCCTGGGCTACGGTCGGTATCTGCGCCATGTGGGTGACGGTGGCCTTGGTGGTCACCGTGATCAAGGCACCCGACACCTCGGGCATCAGGTACTGCAGTTTGGGCTTCCAGAACGGCTCTTCATGATGCAGCACCTCGACCTTGGGAAGGGTCAGTGGAGGCTGGTCATTGGGGGGCAGGGTCGCTGCACCTGCGCCGGCCTGGGTGCTGGCCAGGAGAAAGGGGAGGGCGGCAAGCATGGACGACGGGATCTCGGGGGGGGGCGTGTGCGTCGCGCAGCGTGGCGAGGACGCGTCGTAACGCTGGGCGTGCGTAGGGTATCCGAACCGGGTCCCAGGGGGCAGCAGATGTCGCCTTCGCGCTTCCGTGGCATCACCGGTTGCGGCTCCGCCATCGGCGCGCACGGATTCGGAACCCTGCCCCTTTGTGGCCTACGCCGCCCGTGTGGGCGCCGGTACACTGCATGGCTGGAACAATGGCGAGTCCCCCATGAGCATCCGCACCCGCGTCCTCACTGGCATCACCACCAGCGGCACATCGCACCTGGGCAACTACGTTGGTGCGATCCGTCCTGCGTTGCGGCTGGCGCAGGATCCCGGCACCGATGCCTTCTTCTTCCTCGCCGACTACCACGCGCTCATCAAGTGCGATGATCCGGAACGCGTAGCGCGCTCCCGGATGGAGATCGCGGCCACTTGGCTGGCCTGCGGACTCGATCCGGCGCGGGTCACCTTTTACCGGCAGTCGGACATACCCGAGATACCGGAACTGACGTGGCTTTTGACCTGCGTGACCTCCAAGGGCCTGATGAATCGCGCGCACGCCTACAAGGCTGCGGTCGACGCCAACCAGGCGAGGGGAGAGGATGCGGATGCCGGCATCACGATGGGTCTGTACAGCTATCCGGTGCTGATGGCCGCGGACATCCTGATGTTCGGTGCGCGGCGGGTACCCGTTGGACGCGACCAGGTACAGCACATCGAAATGGCGCGCGATATCGCGATGCGGTTCAATCATCTTTATGGCGAGGGCTTGCTCGTCCTGCCGGAGGCGGCCGTGGATGAGGATGTGGCCACGCTTCCCGGTCTCGATGGTCGCAAGATGTCCAAGAGCTACGACAACATCATCCCGCTGTTTGCCGGTGGTGCCCGGGCGCAGCAGGAAGCCATTGCGCGGATCGTCACCGACTCGCGCGCACCGGGCGAACCCAAGGATCCCGACAGCAATGCGCTGCTTGCCCTGTACCGGGCTTTTGCGACCCGTGCGCAGGCGGATGCCTTTGCCGTTGATCTGCGCGGCGGACTCGCGTGGGGAGATGCCAAGCGACGTCTGGCTGAGCGAATCGACGCGGAAGTTGGCCCCTTGCGCGCGCGCTATGAGGCATTGCTGGCAGATCCCGATCAAATCGAAGAGGTTCTTCGGCACGGTGCCGCCAAGGCACGTACCCTTGCGGCACCGCTGGTTGCGAAACTGCGCACGGCGGTGGGCTTGCGTTCGCCGCAGGCAATCCAGGCGGCACCTGCCACGCGGCCACGTCAGCCGGTGGCGGGCGGGCGTTTCGTGACCTTCCGCGCCGCCGACGGGCGATTCCATTTCCGCTTCGTGGGTGCCGACGGCTCGGACTTGCTGCTCTCGATTCCCTTTGACAGTCCCCGGGCGGCGGCCGACTGGGTGAAGGTTCTTGACAAGTCGGGTGGGCAGGCCAGCTTTGTCTGGGGGCCCGGCGCGCTGCACCTTGAACCGGAAGACACCGTGGCAGGCCCGATCACGGTCCTCTGGTTCGCCGAAGAACGATTGGCGGCGACGGCGCCCCAGGCGGCTGCCGATGAACGCGATGCGCTGGCCAGGCGACTGGTCGCCGAGTTTGAGGTTCGCTGGCGCTCGCAGCAGGTCTGATCGGTCGGCGGCGAGTGACAACCCAGTCCGCCTGGTGACGGAGCGAGGTCGCCAGCCGCGTCAGCGTGCCGCCGGGGGAGGACGCGGGATGATCTGGGAAATGCGGATCAGGCTGGGCGCGCCGTGGCTCGCCGCGCCGCCCGCGTTGGGGTCCGATGCGCCTGTCCGGAAGGATTACGCGGATAGGGGTGGATTCCGTCCCGGACGCATGTTCATTGATGAGACCGCATGGGCAGGAGGTGGAGAGTGTGCTGCGGTGCACCCGGTAGCAACGGCGCCGCCGAACCTTGGGCCCACGCTTTCCAGCCAGCGAGGTAATAGGGCGACAACGGGTTGTCACTTTGCCCTCCAGGCATGTGCAGGTCGCTTTCCGCAGGATGGCCAGGCATGATCTCGAAGCGCTCGGATGCGCCAAAGGCTGGTGCCTGGACGCGAGGCATGTTCGTGTCTCCGGGCATGGGTCTGGCCGGCTGGTCCAGAAACCAGCGAAGTGGCGCGGGCAGCGCGGCTGCGAGGGGGTGGTCGATGCGCGTGGTATTGCGTCGTCCCCAGCTCTGCGCGGCGATGCCTCCCGGCGCGGCCCGGAAGCTTGCCGCGACCTGCCGTGCACAATGGACGAGCAACTGGCCCCAGTCGTGATAGCGCGGATCGAGCAGGTAGACCGGGCGCTGCGTGGCCAAGGTCCAGACTGCGTACTCGCTCGTATCGCCGCTCGGCCACGCGAACCGGGGGTATCGCGCGTGGATGCGGGCAACGAAGGGCGCCAATACGGCCATGCGGACTTCATGGCGAAATGCTTGCGCGGCATGGTACGAGACGCTGTCGATGCCGGCGCGACCGCTCCAGCGGCCTGTAGCGTGGGCGAGCGCATCCAAGAGCGCATCGCCAGGATGGGCCTGGAGGGTCGAACGCAGGAGCGCATACCACGGTTGCATGAAGATCGCACGGTCGTCCAGTTGGATGGCCAGAAGGTCTCGCGGCGCGAAGCGTCGACGCGCCGTGAGGTCATCGCGGATCTGCTGCGCGCGTGCGCCCAGGTCATACCCGCCATTGCCGAGCATGGTCAACCAAGCGCCGTCGACCACGCGATTGTTGGCCGTCCACAGGCGCCCGCCTGGCGGATCGACCATGCGTGGGTAGTCTTTGGGATCCACCCAACCGGCCCATCCCGATCCGGCCGTGGAAAAGTCGGCTGGCAGCGTCGGGTCGAAATGCTTCCGGATCGGTATGGCATCCCCGGCAATGGTCCAGCCGATATGGCCCGTGGCATCGCCAACGATGAAGTTCTGAGGCGGTATGCCCAGCGTGGCGGCAATCGCCAACGCTTGCGTCGCATTCATCGCCGTCTCAAGATGAACCAGGTTGACGTTGACAGCGCGCGGGTGCAGGGCGATCCAGTCCATGGCGAGCGGCGTGCCGTCCGCATCGTGCGCCAGGATGGGTCCCCAAATGGTGTCGCGGACGGTCAGTTCGACGGGCTTCCCGCCTGCAACGCGAATGACCTCGCGATGCGTGCGGATCGGCGCCCACCCGCCCGGGACCCGGTAGCGCGTCGGATCATGCGGATCGCGCAGCACGCGGACCCAGTCGCGCCACTTTCCGTAGCTGTCGGTGAACGCCCAGGCGATGGCACCATTGGTGCCGGCCACCAGCACGGGCACGCCGGGCAACGTCAGGCCGTCGAGCTGAACGATGCGCGCAGGATCGCTAGGGTTCGGATAGCGCAGTTCCGCGCGGAACCAGATATTGGGGACGCGCAGCGCCAGGTGCATGTCATTGGCCACGATCGCAGCCCCGGTTGCCGTGAAGCGGCCAGCGACGGCAAAGCCGTTGCTGCCGATCACTCGGGGCTGGCTCAGTATTTTTGCGAGAGCGGTGCTTCGCAGCGCTGTTGCTGGCGGTACGGCTCGCAGGTTGAGTTCACTTGCCGGTGGCATGGGCACCGGCACGTCCGGTGGCCCGGTCATGGGCGCCTGCCAGCGCGGGTCGGGGGCAGTGAGAAATTCGACTACGGCCTTGGGCAGGACCGCACGCATGCGCGCGCGCTGCACGCTGTCAAACCGTGGCGTCACCAGATCGAGGTACATGGCGTCGACGACCAGGATGCTGTCAGCCGCAGTCCATGGTCGCGGCCTCCTGCGAAGCAGCAGGTACTCCCAGGGCCTCACTTCAAGTGCCGACAGACCGGTATTGACCCCGCGGGCGTAGGCATCGAGCAGCGCGCGTTGCGAGGGCGGCAATCGTCCAAGGATTTTCTTTGCCAGTGCGGCGAATCGATAGGGGCGGTTCGCACGGTCAGCCGGCAATGCCGCGGGACCCAGCAGCGCGGAGAGCGTGCCCGCGGCGTCCCTGCGGAGCAGGTCCATCTGGAAGAATCGTTCCTGCGCGTGGACGAAGCCCAAGGCGTACGCGAGATCGATGCGGTTGCGCGCGTCCAGCGTGGGGATGCCCAGGGCATCGCGTGTCACGGTGACAGGTGCGCTCAGCCCCGGCAACGATTGACGTCCGTCGAGACGCGGTCGGCTTCCCGCCAGCAGAAGCCAACCTGTGATGAGCGAAGCCGCAAACAGCAGGAGCAGGCCGCCGACACCCCAGCGAAGGGCGCCCCGTGTGCGCTCGCGTATCGACACCGTTGCCTTGCCCATGCCCGGTCCCCAAGCCGTCAGGCGATCACTGCGTGCGGAAGTGTGGCATGCATGCGCTGACCAGTGCATGCCTGCTGCCCGTCTCGCACGCGCCGCTGGATTCCGCGGGCAATCCCTGCGCTAGCTTTGCGTCACCTCGATGCGATCGACGCCGCGCAGTCCCCGCGGCAGGAGGCCGCCGCGGCTGGCGCGTACGCCGCCGAAGGCGACCAGGTCCGACCATCTGAGGCCCAACTTGCGCTGGCCTGCGTGGAGCGTGACGGCGCCGCCTTCGGGCACGACCGCGACGCCGACGACGAACTCGCCCTCGGTGCCGCGCTTGGCGCGTGGAATATCAACCAACTTGAGGCCCTTTCCGCGGTCGAGTTCCGGTAGTTCGGCAGCCGAGAACATCAGAAGATGGCCGGCGCTGGTGACTACGACCAGGCGGTCTCGGGCGACGTCGTGCACGGGTGCGGGGATCAGGACGCGTGCCCCCCGGTCGAGGTTCATGACCTGCTTGCCTGCCTTGTTGCGGCCACTGATCGCCTCCAGGCGGGCGATGAACCCATATCCGGCGGAACTCGCCAGAACCACGCGCTGCTCGGCGTCGCCAATTGCAAGGGCTTGCACCTCGGCGTCAGGCGGCAGCGCGAATCGGCCCGTGAGCGGTTCGCCGTTGCCTCGCGCGGAGGGAAGGGTATGCGCGGGCGTGCTGTACGCACGGCCGCCACTATCGAGGAACACCACTTGATGGGTACTGCGCCCGCGCGCTGCGGAGAGGAATCCGTCGCCCTCGCGGTACCCGAGGGCGGTGGCATCGACGTCATGGCCCTTCGCAGCACGCACCCAGCCCTTGGCGCTCAGCACGATGGTCACGGGCTCTGCCGCGATCAGCGCCCGTTCGTCCAAGGCCTGGGCCGCCTCGCGCTCGACCAACGGGCTGCGGCGCGGGTCGCCGTACTGGTCGGCGTCGTCGCGGAGCTCGTCTCGAATCAGGCCGCGCAGTTTGGCAGGCGACTTCAGCAGCACGTTGATGCGCGCCCGATCCTGTTCAAGCTGGTCTCGTTCGGCATTGATTTTCATTTCCTCGAGTCGGGCCAGCTGGCGAAGGCGGGTCTCCAGGATGTAATCGGCCTGGCTTTCACTGAGTGAAAATCGCTGCATCAGGGCGGGCCTGGGCTCGTCTTCGAATCGAACGATGCGGATGACCTCGTCGAGGTTGAGGAAGGCGATGCGAAGGCCGTCAAGCAAATGCAGCCGGCGCTCGATCTTTTCCAGCCGATGGCGCAGGCGCCGGGTGACCGTATCGATGCGGAAGCGCAGCCACTCCAGCAACAAGCTGCGCAGGTCCTTGACCTGTGGCTTGCCGTCAAGCCCGATGACGTTGAGGTTGACGCGGAAGCTTTTCTCGAGATCAGTGGTCGCGAAAAGATGCTGCATCAATTCATCCGCGTCGATGCGGCCGGAACGGGGGACGAGCACCAGTCGAACCGGCGTCTCATGGTCGGATTCGTCCCGCAAATCCTCCAGCAGTGGCAGCTTCTTGGCCCGCATTTGCGCCGCGATCTGCTCCATGACCTTCGCGGGGGAGACCTGATAGGGCAGGGCGGTGATGACGATGTTGCCTTCCTCGCGTTCGTAAAGGGCGCGCGCGCGCACCGAACCGTTGCCGCTGGCGTACAGCGCGCGCAATTCACGCGCCGGGGTGATGATCTCGGCCGCGGTCGGGAAGTCCGGTCCGCGGACGTGTTCGCACAGCTCCTCCAGCGTGGCATCCGGATGCTCCAGCACGCGAATGCAGGCGCTGGCGACTTCGCGCAAGTTGTGCGGCGGGATGTCCGTCGCCATGCCAACGGCGATGCCCATGGCCCCATTGAGCAGGATGTGGGGCACGCGTGCCGGCAGCCATGAAGGCTCCTGCAACGTCCCGTCGAAGTTGGCGACCCACTCCACGGTGCCTTGCCCCAGTTCATCAAGCAGCAGCTTGGCAACTGGCGTCAGGCGCGACTCCGTGTAGCGCATGGCGGCAAAGCTCTTGGGATCATCCGGGGAACCGAAGTTGCCTTGGCCGTCGACCAATGGGTAGCGGTACGAGAAAGGCTGCGCCATGAGCACCAGCGCCTCGTAGCAGGCGGAATCGCCATGCGGGTGGAATTTGCCGATGACGTCGCCGACGGTACGAGCGGACTTCTTCGGCTTGGCCGTGGCATCCAGGCCGAGCTCGCTCATGGCGTAGACGATCCTTCGCTGCACCGGCTTGAGTCCGTCGCCGATGAACGGCAGGGCGCGGTCGAGCACGACGTACATCGAATAATCGAGGTAGGCCCGTTCGGCGTACTCCCGCAGGGGGATCTGTTCGAAGTTGACCTGGGTGCTCATGGGAGGTGGAGCGGATCGGGGGGTGGCGCATTATAGGTGCGCGCGTTCACCGGCCCCTGACCGGCCCCGCGTACACTCGCTCTCATGACCGAGCGTTTCGAACTTGTCGCCCCTTACGCGCCCGCAGGTGATCAGCCGGAAGCCATACGACGCCTTGCGGAAGGATTTGAGGCGGGGCTCGCCCATCAAACGCTGTTGGGCGTCACCGGTTCGGGCAAGACCTTCACCATTGCCAATGTCGTCGCGCGCGTGCAGAAGCCCACCTTGGTCCTCGCCCATAACAAGACGCTTGCAGCGCAACTGTATGGCGAGTTCAAGGCGTTTTTCCCGCGTAACGCGGTCGAGTATTTCGTGAGTTACTACGACTATTACCAGCCGGAGGCCTACGTACCGGCCTCGGACACCTACATCGAAAAGGATGCAAGCCGTAACGAGCACATCGAGCAGATGCGACTGTCGGCAACCAAGGCGCTCCTGGAGCGGCGGGATGCCCTGATCGTGGCGACCGTGTCGTCGATCTACGGCTTGGGCGATCCGACCGAATACTTCAGGATGGTGTTGCACCTCGTGCGTGGCGACCGCATCGACCAGCGCGAGTTGATCCAGCGCCTCACGGGGATGCAGTACGTGCGCAACGAGATGACCCTGGAGCGGGGGACCTACAGGGTGCGCGGCGAGGTGGTTGATGTCTTTCCCGCGGAAAACGAGAGCGAGGCGATCCGCATCGAGTTGTTCGATGGCGAGGTCGAGAATCTTGCTCTATTCGATCCCCTGACGGGCGCTGTATCGCGCAGGGTTCCCCGATACACGGTCTACCCCGGCTCGCATTACGTCAGCACGCGGCGCACCGTGTTGCAAGCGATCGACACAATCAAGGACGAATTGCGTGAACGACTGGAGCAGTTGCGGACTGCCGGGCATCTCGTCGAGGCACAACGCTTGCAGCAGCGAACGCAATACGACCTCGAGATGCTGGCCGAGGTGGGCTACTGCCAGGGCGTGGAGAATTACTCGCGGCATCTCACGGGGCACATGCCGGGGGAACCGCCACCCTGCCTCTATGACTATCTCCCGCCGGACGCCCTGCTGGTGGTCGACGAATCGCATGTCACCATCCCCCAGTTAGGTGCCATGTACAAGGGTGATCGCTCTCGGAAGGAGACGCTTGTGCAGTTCGGATTCCGCCTGCCTTCGGCGCTCGACAACCGGCCGCTGAAATTCGAGGAGTGGGAGAGGCGGGCCCCGAGAACCATTTTCGTGTCGGCGACGCCCGGCCGATACGAGCTTGAGCATTCGCGCGGCGAAGTCATCGAATTGGTGGTGCGGCCCACCGGATTGGTCGATCCCGAGGTCGAGGTACGCCCTGCCCGTACCCAGGTAGAGGACCTTCTAGGCGAAATCCGCGCCCGCGTGACGATGGGAGATCGCGTGCTGGTCACGACGCTGACCAAGCGCATGGCCGAAAACCTGACGGAATTCCTCGAAGAACACGGTGTGCGCGTACGCTACCTGCACTCGGACGTCGAAACCGTGGAACGGGTCGAAATCATCCGTGATCTGCGGCTCGGCGCGTTTGACGTCCTTGTCGGCATCAACCTGCTTCGTGAAGGCCTGGACATGCCCGAGGTCTCATTGGTTGCGGTCCTGGATGCCGACAAGGAGGGATTTCTCCGTTCGAGCACCTCCCTGGTGCAGACGATCGGCCGTGCTGCGCGAAACCTGCGCGGGAAGGCGATCCTCTACGCGGATACGATCACGGCGTCGATGCAGGCCGCGATGGACGAAACCGAACGTCGCCGGCGCCGGCAGACCGAACACAACGTCGCGCACGGCATCAGGCCGCGTGGAATCGAAAGTGCCGTCCGCGACATCATGGAGGGCGCGCGCGAGGCCAGTACGGCGAAGGCTCGGCGCGGTCGTGGCCAAGCCGGAGACGCGCAGTCTAGGCAGGCCGGACGAGCCACGGGACAGCCGGTGGCCGCCGTTCAACGTGCTGGAGAAATCCGCCGCCTCGAAGCCGAGATGATGCTGCATGCCGAAAACCTGGAATTCGAGGAGGCAGCGCGGTTGCGCGACGAAATCGAGCATCTGCGATCGCTGCCGATTGAATCGTGAGCTGGTCCTGATGCGTCGCGCGCGGGGAATCTAGCTGAGGCCCGTGAGACGCTGCAGGGGAACGGCCGCCAGGATCCGGTCCCAGGGGAAGCGGGGGCCCGGGTCGCGTTTGCGCGGGACGGTCTGGTTCGCGTCGTCCGTGGCGGGGACCCGTGCACGGTCGAGATCCTCGTGGCCGGCAACATGACGTAGGTTCGGCAGACGACGCGCCAACTCTCGGAGCAAATCTTCCAGCGCGTCCAGCTGGGCCTCCGGGTAGTCCTCGTCCATACGCTGGCATCGGCTGTCGAGCCAATGCGGCCACCGGCCTCGGTTGACGAGTTCGATGCCGACCGAGCGTTCGTTGTAGCCCCGGGTGTGATGGGCCATGCGCGATTCAGGCACGAAGCGGAAGCTGCTTCCGTCGCGGTCAATGTAGAAGTGCCCGCTGTTGCCAGTCCCGCCGTCATAGAGACGGCGCTCTCCGTACTCGCGAGCGGTTGCCAGATCAGGTAGTTCGGTGCAGTGGATCACGACGAGGTCGATGGCTGCCGCAGGCCGGGTGGCCAAGTGCTCCACGTACGGCAGTAACCAGTCGATGATCGTGCCCAT
This sequence comes from Pseudomonadota bacterium, assembly GCA_021818335.1. Taxonomy (GTDB): domain Bacteria; phylum Pseudomonadota; class Gammaproteobacteria; order Xanthomonadales; family Rhodanobacteraceae; genus Metallibacterium. Next base: position 53,250 of record JAKAEJ010000004.1, read on the forward strand.
GATTCGATTCTCGCATGGGTGCGGCAGGTGCACGGATGAATGGGGCGGGCGCACTGCTACCATCGGCGGATGCAAACGTCGCTTCGGGTGCCCTTTCGCGCCCCCTTCATGCTTGGTGCACCGCAATGAGCCCGGTGAGTGGAGTCGTCCTGCTCTCTCACGGGCTGGATAGTGGACCCGATGCGGCCAAGACGGGCGCGCTGGCGGTTGTTGCCGAGGACCTGGGCTGGACTGCGAGGCGCCTCGATTACCGTGACCTCGACATGCATGGCATGGCGGACGCGGCGGAGCCGCGCATTCAGCGGCTGGTCGATGCGATCCCGGGCGACGGCACGCCCTGCGTTTTGGCCGGGTCTAGTTTCGGCGCCTTCACATCGGGCCGTGCGTCGATCCAGCGCGCGGTTCATGGCTTGTTCCTCATGGCTACGCCGCCGCGGATTCCCGGATTTCCGCAACCGTTTGCGATGCGTGAGGGGGCACGCACCTGTTTCGTCCATGGCTGGCACGACGCCTTGTGTCCCGTCGACGCGGCGATTGCCTTCGCCCGCGGTCATCGATCCGACATGCTTCTGCTGGATGACGATCACCGCCTGGCCAACCATGTGGCTGCGATCGCCCATCATTTTGGGTGGTTCCTGAGCCACATCGTGGCATGACCGCGGTTTTCGTCACTTGCGCGAAGGGCCTCGAGGAGTTGCTGCGTGACGAGATCGCAGCGCTGGGCATTGCGGTTCGTGCGGGCGTAGCGGGTGTCCGCGTCGAAGCGGGCCTCGCGGAGGCCTACCGCATTTGCCTGCATTCGCGGCTCGCGAGCCGCGTGCTGTGGCCTTTGGCCGAATTTGCGGCGGCGGATGCGCCCGCACTCTACGCCGGCGTGCAGACAGTCGACTGGTCAACCGTGCTTGCCGCCGATGGTAGCCTGGCTGTCGATGCCAATCTCGTTCAGAGTGCATTGACGCACAGCCAGTTTGCCGCGCAGACGGTCAAGGATGCGATCGTGGATCAGTTCAGGTCCGAGACTGGCGCGCGGCCGCGGGTCGATCGCGACGATCCCGACGCCCGCATCAACCTGCACGTGCGCCACGATCGCGCCACATTGACGCTGGATCTCTCCGGCGCACCGCTGCATCGCCGTGGCTGGCGCCAGGCGCAAGGCGCGGCATCGCTCAAGGAAAACCTGGCCGCGGCGCTGCTGATTCGTGCGCGATGGCCCGAAGTGCATGCCCGGGGAGGCGTGCTCTTCGATCCCATGTGTGGCGCGGGCACCTTGCTGATCGAGGGTGCGCTGATGGTTGCGGGTGTTGCGCCGGGACTTGGCCGGACCCGCTTCGGATTCGAGCGCTGGCCGGGACATGATGCAGCGCTGTGGCAAAGGCTCCGGGGAGAGGCCGAGCAAGTTGCTCGCGAGGGTCTTGCCGTCCTGCAGCCGGTCTTTCATGGCCGCGATCGCGATCCGGAGATGCTGGCCGCCGCCCGTGCCAACGCGCAGCGTGCGGGAGTCGCGGGATTCCTCCGACTGGAGCGCGGCGATGTCGCGCATATGCTGCCGCCGGTTGCGGGTTTGACTGGGTTGCTGGTGAGCAATCCGCCTTATGGAGAAAGACTCGGGAGTCTCCCCGAGGCGCTGAGCCTTTACCGTTCCATTGGGGAGCGTCTGCGCGAACACTTCGCGGGCTGGCGCGCCGCGATGCTGTTCGGTGAGCAGGGTGACGGTCATCAGATGGGTTTGAAGCCCGAGCGCAGCCATCGCTTGTACAACGGTGCATTGCCCTGCACGCTGCTGCAATTCCAGGTACATGCCGAACGAAGCCAACGAGAGCCCGCGCCGCTCCCAGAAGCAGTCCAGATGGTGGCAAACCGCCTGCACAAGCGCATGCAGCATCTGCGCAAGCGATTGCAGCGGGAAGGAATCGATTGCTTCCGTCTTTACGATGCGGACCTGCCTGAATATTCCGCGGCGATTGATGTGTACAGCGGGCGTGCCCTGGATCCGGATGCGTCGGCAGCGGATCCCTCGGCGCCGGTGCAGCGGTGGTTGCATGTGCAGGAATACCAGGCGCCCGCCACGATCGATGCTGCCGTTGCCGCACGACGCCTTCAGGAGCTCTTGCGTGCGGCGGGACGTGAGCTGGACGTGCCGCGCGTGCGGATCGCGGTGAAGACCCGCGCCCGCGGCCGCGGCGGCGAGCGTTACGGTCGCATGGATCAGCGCGCGCAATGGCTGGAGGTTCAGGAGGGCGGGCTGTATTTCCGGGTCAACTTGTTCGATTACCTCGATACGGGGCTGTTCCTCGACCATCGCGCCGTACGCGCGCGGCTCCGGGCGCTCGCGCGTGGTCGTCCCATGCTGAATCTCTTTGCCTACACGGGCACTGGCAGCGTCTTTGCCGCTGCGGGTGACGCAGTGAGCACCACCAGCGTGGATCTCTCGGCCACCTATTTGGAATGGGCTGGGTGGAATTTGCTCCGGAACGGCTACCGGGGCGCATCGCATCGGCTGGTTCAGGCCGACGCGCGCGCGTTCCTCCGTGCCGAGACCCAGCGCTACGGGCTGGTCTATGTCGATCCACCGACGTTTTCCAATTCCAAGCGTGCGGAGGACTTCGACGTTCAGCGCGAACACGTCGATCTCCTCAGGGCCTGCGCCAGTCGGCTGGCGTCTGGCGGCGTGATCGTCTTCTCCAACAATTTCCGGCGATTCCAGCTTGATGCGGACGCGCTGCTGGAGGCGGGCCTCGCCATCGAGGATTGGAGCGCGCCCAGCGTGCCGTTCGATTTTGCGCGACGCGGCAATATTCACGGATGCTGGCTGCTGCGCGCCCGCTGAACGCGCCCCCCTGCCCAAGCGCCGGTTCAATGCGCGTTCATGGCAACCGTAGAAGCATGAGGCCGCAACCGGAGGACGTCACATGAACACATCTTTGCAAAGCAGGCGTGGCTGGGTGATGGGAGCCGTGGCGGCGATTGCCTTGTTGTCGGCTCCATTGGCTATGGCTGACCCGCTCGGATTCAGTCTGGGCCTTTTCGCCCCTGGTTTTGGCGTCAGCTATTCGGGCTGCAGTGGACATTGGTGCGGCGGCCGGGGTTTCGTGAGCGCCTACGTGAATTCGGGCTGGGGATGGGGTGATGACGACGAGGGCGGCCGCGTCTACTACGCTCCCTCGTATTACGAGGAGCCTGCTCCGGTCTACTACTCGCGCGTGGTCTATCGCGAGCCGGTGGAGGGCGTTTATTACCGTGAAGATGGGCGTGGTGACTACTGGCGGGGTCGCGACGGCGGCTGGCGCGGCAATGAGGGCTGGCGCGGCCGCGAGGGCTGGACGCGTGACCGCGAGGGCGGCTGGCGGCGCGAAGGCGACCGCGGGTACCGGCATGACGGACCCCGCGGCGACCAGCGCCATGGCGGCGGCGACGGTGGGCACGGCTATTGGGGTCATGACGGCGGTCGCGGGCGCTGAGGACTAGCGGCCGCTTCGGGCGTTGCTGAGCCGCGTTCTCAGGCGCAGTCGCCTTGCGAGTGTTGCCCGATGGATTCGCGCACCGGCGAGAAGGAGCGCCGGTGTTCCGGGCACGGTCCGAGCGTGCGTAGCGCTGCGAGATGCGCAGGGACCGGATAGCCTTTGTGCACCGCAAAGCCATAGCCGGGATAGCGGGAGTCCAGTTCACGCATGTGGCGGTCCCGCGCGACCTTGGCGAGGATCGATGCGGCGCTGATGGCAGGCTCCAGTGCGTCCCCGCGGACGATGGCGCGCGCCGGGCACGGCAGTGAGCGGGGCACGCGGTTCCCGTCGACCAGGACCATTTCGGGTGTCGGTGACAGGGCGAGGATCGCCCGCCGCATGCCCGCCAGCGTTGCCTCGAGGACGTTCAGTTCGTCAACTTCTGCGGCGCTGACGAATTCGACGTGCCAGGCCAGCGCCTGTGCCCGGATGATGGCCGAGAGGCTCTCACGTCGCGGGGCGGACAGGGCCTTGGAGTCGCCCAGGCCGGTGATCGGCCGCGCCGGGTCGAGGATGACGGCTGCCACTGCGACCGGCCCTGCCAGCGGACCACGGCCGGCTTCATCGACGCCGGCCAACCGGCGCGTGGGGTCGGTTCCTACCTGTGCGAACAGGTCATCCGCGCCGTGATCACGGTGCTTCAAGGCGCGGGTCCGACGAGGTCCGACATTGCTTGCGCTGCGGTGACGGCGGCACCGCAGCCAAGCGGCGCGCGCAGGGCCGCATGCAGGGCGGGGAATGCGTCGCGCTGCGCCGCCGCGGCACCGGGCTCGTACAGCAGGGTTGCCAAGGCACTGGCCAATCGCTCCCCGGTGCATGCGTCCTGCATCAATTCGGGAACCAGATCCCGGTCCGCGAGGATGTTCGGAAGGCTGTACCGCGTCGTTTGCAGCAATCCAAGGCGCGTCACGATGAAGTGGGTCAGCGGTGCGATCCGATAGCCGACCACCATGGGGCATCGCGCCAGCGCGGCTTCCAGCGTGGCGGTACCGGAAGCGAGCAAGGCGGCATCGGCAGCCTGCAGCAGCGTGTCGGCCTGGCGGTCGATGATCCTGGCCTGGACGGGCCAGTTGGCCAGTGATTGCTCGATCTGTGTTCGTAGCGAGGCGCTGGCCGCCGGAATCACGACTTGCAGCGCGTCGTCGCGTGCGCGCAGGCGCATCGCGGCATCCAGGAACGACGGCAACAGCTGCTTCAGCTCGCCATGGCGGCTACCGGGCAACAGGGCGAGTAGCCGGGCCGAATCCGCGATGTCGAGCTGCCGCCGAGCGGACGCGCGGTCCAGCGGCCGATGGTCGAACCGGTCGGCGAGGGGATGCCCGACGAAGCGCGCGTCGACGCCATGGCGAGCGTAGATGCCGGGCTCCATGGGGAACAGGCACAAGACCCGGTCGGCGCAATGGCCGATCTGGGCTGCGCGCTTCTCGCGCCAGGCCCAGATGGATGGACTGACGTAGTGGACGGTGCGCAGTCCGGCGCGTTTGAGCTGTCGCTCCAGACCGAGGTTGAAATCCGGTGCGTCGATGCCGATGGTCAGGTCGGGGCGCTGCTTCAGCAGGCGGGTGATCAGGCTGCGTCGCAAATGGAGCAGGCGCGGCAGGTGGTACAACACCTCGGCAAGCCCCATCACCGACAGTTCGCCGACGTCGTGCCAGCACTCCAGGCCTTGCGCGCGCATGCGAGCGCCACCGATGCCGGCAAAGCGGGCCGTGGGCCATTGTGCTCGCAGCGCCTCGAGCAGGGCGCCACCGAGGAGGTCGCCGGAGGCTTCGCCGGCGACCAGTACGATCAGCGGCTTCCCATGCCCCTTGGCAGCGGCAGTCGCCATGGCGGCGTCGCTCAGCGAACCAGCGGGCGTTGGCTTGATTCGATGAAGCGCAGCATGTCCGCCACATCGCCGCTGGCTTCCGACAGGGTGGCAAGGCGCTCGCGCGCGTCGGCGACGGCGAGGCCGGACATGTAGAGGGCACGGTAAGCCCGCTTGATGGCGGCAATCCGTTCAGCGCCGAATCCCCGGCGCTTCAGGCCTTCGATATTCACGCCACGAGCCTCCGCGAACTGGCCCGCCACATAGCAGAACGGAGGAACGTCGCGGTTGATCGCCGCGTACATCGCTGCGAAGGCATGCGCGCCGATGCGGCAGAACTGGTGCATGCCCGCGAAGCCTCCCATGATCACGTGGTCACCCACCTCGACATGGCCTGCCAAGGTCACGTTGTTGGCAAGCACCGTGTGGCTGCCGACCTGGCAGTCATGCGCAATATGCACGTAGGCCATGATCCAGTTGTCGTCGCCCACCCGGGTCATGCCACCGCCATCCCGGGTGCCGCGGTTGATGGTGACGTATTCACGGATGGTGTTGCCGGCGCCGATGACCAGTTCCGTCCGTTCGCCTGCGTGCTTCTTGTCCTGCGGATCACCGCCAATCGCGGCAAATGCGGCGACGCGGTTTCCGGGGCCAATGCGCGTGGGGCCATCGATGACCACGTGCGGACCAATCCGGGTGCCCGCACCGATCTCGACCTCGGCACCGATGACGCTGTAGGGACCGACCTCGACGCCGGGCGCCAACCGTGCCGATGGATCGACGATCGCGGTCGGGTGGATCCTCACGCCGCCCGGCCCGCGCACATGAGTTCGCAGCTGGCCACCTCGAAGCCATCCACCAGGGCTCGCGCGTCGAAGAGGCCCATGCCACGCAGCATGCGTTTCATGGATACATGCAGGTCGAGTCGGTCGCCTGGGCCGACAATGCGGTTGAAGCGTGCCTTGTCGACCTTGACCAGGTAGTAGAGGTCGTCGCCACGGCCGCCGTCTCCGCCGCCGCGAGAAAGGCCTACGAGCAACCCGGAGGCCTGAGCGAGCGCCTCGATGATCAATACGCCGGGCATGACCGGGTGGCCCGGAAAATGGCCCTGGAAGTAAGGCTCGTTGCAGGTGACGTTCTTGCACGCATGGATGCTGAGATCCGGTTGCAGCGCCACCACGCGGTCGACCAGGAGGAATGGGTAGCGATGGGGGAGCAGGCGCTGGATTGTCTCGATGCCGATGGGCAATTCGGGGATGGGGTTCGTCATCGCGGCATTCCTTTTTCCAGCGCGGCAAGACGCCGCGCGATGTCGTCGAGTTGCTTGCTGCGCACGGCGTTGCGGCGCCACTGGCGGTTCTCCTGGAGCGGCGTGCCGGAGGAGTACTCGCCGGGCTCGTGGATCGAGTGCGTCACCAGGCTCATTGCCGTGATGGTAACCCGATCGCAAACTTGCAGGTGCCCCAGCACGCCGGCCCCGCCCCCGATCAGGCAATGGCGCCCGATGCGGGCGCTGCCGGCAACGGCTGCGCAGCCCGCCATCGCCGTGTGAGCCCCGATATGGACGTTGTGCGCAATCTGGATCTGATTGTCCAGGCGCACGTCCTCTTCGATCACCGTGTCCTCCAGGGCGCCGCGATCAATGGTCGTATTGGCCCCGATTTCGCAATCGTCGCCAACGCGAACGCCGCCCAGTTGCGGGACCTTCTCCCACTGCTGGCCGCCCCACGCCAGGCCGAAGCCATCACCGCCCAGCACGGCCCCGGGATGAATCAGCACGCGCGCACCAATGCGGACGCGCGTCACCATGGTCACGCGAGCCACGAGCCTTGACTGCGCGCCGATATCGCAGCCGTCGCCAACGACGCACTGGGGGCCGATGACGGCGCCGGGGCCGATTCGGGTGTTCGCCGCGACGAAGCACAGGGGGCCAATGCTCGCACTGGCGTCAATGGCGGCGCCTGGTTCAATGACGGCACTGGGATGGATGCCGGGCGTTGCTCCAGGCAGTTGTTCAAATAGCCGGGCAATGCGCGCGAAGGCGAGGTAGGGGTCGGCTGCAATCAATGCCGGGACAGGGCAGTCAGCAGCCATGCTGCCGTCCAGCACCACTGCCGCGGCGCGCGTGCCGGCCAACTGCGCCGCGTAGCGCGCGTTGGCAAGGAAGGCCAGCTGGTCCGGCTCGGCCTGCGCGAGCGTGCCCACGCCCCGGATGCTTCGCCCCTCCCCACGTACGAGGGTCAGGCCAAAGCGCTGCGCCAGATCATCCAGCCGATAGCTGCTGTGCACATCCGCCGGCATGACCAAGCCACCTCAGAATGCGGTTCCGAAGGTGAATTGCAGATGCGAGATGTAGGGCGCATCGGCTGCGCTGTAGCGAATCGGGAAGGCGTAGCTGATGTTGATTGGCCCGATCGGTGCGCGCCACTGCAATCCGATGCCTGCGGAGGAAGCCAGTTGGCCCCAGTTGAACTGGTGATAGGTCGCGAAGACGTTGCCCATGTCGTAGAAGAGTGCCACGCGCGCGGTATTGGTGTCTTTGAGGAAGGGAAGCGGGAGGAACAGGTTCGCGCTGCCCAGCACCTTGAACGCGCCGCCGACCGGTTGCAGGTTGTAGTAGCCGGGTACGGACTCCTTGGGGCCGAGGGTGTTGTCCTGGAACCCGCGCACGTCGGTGACGCCGCCCGCGTAGTAGTTCTGCCAGAAGGGAAAGGCGAGGTTGGAGCTCTTGCCATAGGTATTGCCGTAGCCGAGGCTGCCCGACAGGCCCAGCACGAAGCCCTTCGGAAGAGGGAAATAGTTGCTGGTCTGTGCCGACAACTTGTAGTACTCGACCGTGGAACCGGGCATGGCGATTTCGGCGCCGATGTACTGCAGCCCGCCGCTGCTGGGCGTGAAGTATTCGTTGCGGGTGTCGTGGGCGTAGGAGATCGTGGTGGTCCAGGCATGGATCGTGCGGTGGCCGACCTGGTTCTGGTAGTCGATCAGCGACTGCGGCGTGATGCTGGGGAAGACGTTGATGTAGTTGCTGCTGATCCCGACGCCCAGGTTGACGGTGTCCGTTTCGCTGATCGGGATGCCGATGTAGGTGCTGAACGCCTTGGTGTTGTAAAGGTAGGAGGCGATGTTGGCCTGGCCCTGGTTGAGCTTGGTGTAGCTCAGGTTGTAGCCGAGGCTGATGCCGTTTTCGGTGAAGTAGGGATCGAGGTAGCTGAAGACGTAGGACTTCAGGTAGCTGCTCTGCTGGATCTGCGCGGAAACCTGCTTGCCCGTTCCCAGGAAGTTGCGCTCGGAAACCGACACGCTGCCGATGACGCCGGTGACCTGGGCATAGCCCAAGCCGAACTGCAGGGCGCCGGATGGCTCTTCCTTGACCTTGACCCTGAGGTCGACCTGATCGGTGCTGCCGGGAACGCGTTCGTTCTTGATATCGACCTTGGAGAAGAAGCCTAGCCGCTCCAGTCGAATCTTGGAACGGTCGATGGCCGCCTGCGAATACCAGCCGCCCTCGAACTGCCGCATCTCGCGGCGCAGGACCAGATCCTCGGTGCTCGTGTTGCCCACGAACACGATGCGGCGGACATAGACGCGCTGGCCCGGCTGGACGAAGAAGGTGAGGGCGACGGTATGGTTTTCCCGGTCCAGCTTGGGCACGGGGGTGACCTTGGCGAAGGCGTAGCCGACGTTCGCGAGAAGCGCGGTGATGGCCTTGCTGGTGTATTCGGCGCGAGCGCGCGAGAAGGTGTCGCCGGGCTTCAGCAGCACCAGCTTCATCAGCGAGTCTTCGGGGAGGACCAGCTTGCCCAGCAGCTTGATCGAGGAGACCTTGTACAGGTGGCCTTCGGTCATATTGGCCGTGATGTACATGCTTTCCTTGTTGGGACTGATGCTGACCTGCGCAGAATTGATCTGGAAGTTCGCATAGCCACGATCAAGGTAGAAGTTCTGGAGGCGATCCAGGTCGCCCGACAGCTTCTCGCGCGAATACTGGTCGTTGTTCGTGTACCACGAGTTCCAGGTGGGCGTGCCCAACTCCCAGTTCTGGCGCACTTGCGCGGAGGTGAAGGCATGGTTGCCAACGAGATTGATCTGCTGGATGCGAGCCGCCTTGCCTTCGCGGATCGCGATGTCGATTGCGACGCGATTGCGATCCAGGTGTGTGACGTGGGGTTCGATGCTGACGTTGTACTTGCCGCGGTTGTAGTACTGGCGTGTCAGTTCCTGCTGGACCCGGTCGAGTGCGAGGCGGTCGAAGGTATCGCCCTGGGCCAGCCCGATCTCCTTGAGGCCCTTCAGCAGTTCCTCGGTTTTGATGTCCTTGTTGCCGCGGATGTCCAGTTTCGCGATGGTGGGCCGTTCGACGACCCGGATCACGAGCACCCCGCCTTGCCGATCGAGCGTGACGTCGCTGAAGAAGCCGGTCGCGAACAGGGCCTTGATGGTCTCCTTGGCGCGCTCGGGCGTTAGCGTCGTGCCCTTTTCGACGGGCAGGTAACTGAAGACCGTACCGGGCGCGATGCGCTGCAGGCCGTCGACGCGGATCCCGGAAACCACGAAGGGCTCGAAGGCGCGGGCCTTGGCCGCGAAGCAGGCAAGCAGGATCAGGGCGGCGATACGCTTCATAGGGGTTCCGGTGGTGGTGCGGACGCCCAATGCAGGCGCCGCACGGGTGGGGCAGGTCGTCGAACGATCAGGAAAACAGGCGCAACAGGTCGTTATAGAAAGCGATCCCCATCAGCGCGACTAGCAAGGCCATGCCCAAGTACTGCCCTGCCGCCATCACCTTCGTGCTGACCGGACTGCCCTTGGCCAGCTCGATAAGGTAATACACGAGGTGGCCGCCGTCCAAGATCGGGATGGGAAGGAGGTTCATCACGGCCAGGCTGAGCGAGATGATTCCAAGGAAATAGAGGAACCATGCCGGCCCCAGATCGGCGGACGTGTTGGCATATTGGGCGATGGAAATCGGGCCGGAGATGTTCTTCAATGAGGATTGGCCGGTGAGCATTCGGCCCAGCATCGCGACGGTCTGCGCGGTGAGCCGCCATGTTTCCGCGAATGCTGCCGGGATGGCTTGTAGCGGACCGGCACGCTGCACGGTGTCGTAGCGCGCCGAGAACGGCGCGGGACTCACACCGAGGAGCCACGTGGGCTTGCCATCGGTTCCCTTCTGGAGTCGCGGGTGCGTGGCGAAGGCCAGCCGCTTGCCGTCGCGCACGACCTCGACATCCAGCGTGCGGCCGGGCCCGGCGTCCGCGTGTACCCGTGTGACGATGTCATTCCAGTCTGCCACGGGGGCGCCATTGATCGCCGTGATGCGGTCGCCCGGGCGAAGTCCGGCCGCCGCCGCGCCGCTGTCGGGCAGGATGGTCCCCAGTACGGGAGGAAGCATCATCTGCCGCGGCACGAGGCCGAGCGCCTGCAGCGACTGATCCTCGCCCCGACCCTGTGGCATGTGCTGGAGGGGCAAGACCACCGTGCGCAGGGCGCCGCCTGCTCCCTGCAGGCGGACGACCGCAGGCGCGTGCAGGGCCGTTGCATCGGCCAGCGCCATCGCGGCACCGCTCCAGGAATGGACCGGGGTTCCACCGACGGCGACCAAGGTGTCGCCGGCACGGATGCCCGCCTGCGCGGCAATCCCGCTGACGGCACCGACGATGGGTTTGTAGTCGGGCTTGCCCACGACTAGCATGGCCCAGAACGCGGCCACCGCGAAGATGAAGTTGAACAAGGGCCCCGCGGCGACGATGGCCATGCGCGCGAGGACCGGCTTGCCCGTGAATTCCACGGCACGTTCGCTCGCGGGCACTTCGTCCTCGCGGGCATCGAGCATCTTCACGTAGCCGCCCAGGGGGATCGCGGCGACCACGTATTCGGTGCCGTCGCGGCCGACGCGCTTCCACAGCGGTTTGCCGAAGCCGATCGAGAAGCGCAGGACCTTGACACCCATGCGCCGTGCCACCCAGTAGTGGCCGAACTCATGGAAGGTGATCAGCAGGCCGAGGGTGACGGCCAGCCACCAGATGGAGCCGAGGAGTTCGTTCATGCAGGGTGGTTCAACAGCACATTCGGGCCAGCATAGCGCGCGCCTTCGCACGCGCGGTTAAGTCGCGGTGAACAAGGGTGCCAACATCGGACACGGGTTCCGCCGGCATGGCGTTGAGCACGGACTCGATCAGGTCCGGGATGGCCAGGAACGGCAGGCTGCCGGCCAGGAAAGCCTCGACGGCCACTTCGTTCGCGGCGTTCAGGAGGGCCGGAGCGTCACCCCCCGTGCGGAGCGCCTCGTACGCTAGATCCAGGCAGCGGAACGTGGCGGTGTCCGGTTGTTCGAACTCGAGACGCCCGCGCGAGGCAAGGTCCAGGAATGACACGCCGGATTCGGTGCGCTCGGGCCATGCCAGTGCGCCGGCGAGCGCCGTTCGCATGTCCGGATGGCCAAGTTCGGCGAGGACTGCACCGTCGATGTACTCGACCAAAGCGTGGACCAGACTCTGCGGATGCACGAGCACGTCGACTTGGTCGGGCTCGGCACCGAACAGCACGCAAGCCTCGATCACCTCCAGCCCCTTGTTCATCAAGGTCGCTGAATCGACCGAGATCTTGCGGCCCATGACCCAGTTAGGATGTGCACAAGCCTGCTGCGGGCTGACACCGGCCAGTTCGGCGCGGGCGCGTCCCCGGAACGGGCCACCCGAGGCCGTGAGGATCAATCGGCGGACACCTGCCGCGGCGAGGTCAACCGGCCGGCCCCCCGGGAGGCACTGGAACAGGGCATTGTGTTCGGAATCCACGGGTACAAGCAGGCCGCCGCCCTCCTGGAGCGCTTTCCGCAGCAGGGGGCCTGCGCACACGGCCGATTCCTTATTGGCCAGCAGGAGCCGCTTGCCACTGCGTGCCGCGGCGAGCGTAGAGCCCAGGCCCGCCGCGCCGACAATGGCCGCGACGACGGTGTCGCAGAGGGGTCCTGCGGCTGCGCCCTCAAGCGCGGTGGCCCCGGATGCGACCTCGCACCGTACGCCAAGCCCGGCCAGGCGCCGAGCAAGTGCGCCCTCCAGCGCAGGGTCGGCGATGATGGCGAGCTCCGGGTGGAAGCGCGCGCAAAGCGTGGCCAGCGCGTCGACGTTGCGGTTCGCGGCCAGGATGCTCGCTCGGTAGCGATCCGGATGGCGCGCTATCACGTCCAGCGTGCTGCCTCCGATCGACCCGGTGGCGCCAAGGACCGCGATCCGCAGCGGACTCATGGCCCCATCCATGGCGCCAGCACGAGCTTCAGCAAGACGAAGACCGGCGCAGCGGCCAATACACCATCGATTCGGTCAAGAAGTCCGCCATGTCCGGGAAACATCCGCCCGGAGTCCTTGACCGCTGCCTGCCTCTTGAGCAGGCTTTCCAGCAGGTCACCCACGACTGAAAACGCGACGGCGACCACGGTGGCACCGAGTAGCAGCGCGAGGGCCAGGCCGCGCAAGCCGAGGCCGATGCCGAAGAACGCCGCGATCAGGGTCGCGAGGACGCCGCCGCCGGCGACGCCTTCCCATGTCTTGCCCGGGCTCACGAGCGGCGCGAGTTTGTGGCGACCGTAACGTGTGCCGGCGAAATAGGCGCCGGTGTCGGCGGACCAAACCAGCATGAGCGCCAGCAGCGTCCATACGTGTGCACGCATGTTGCCGGTGTGCAACGACGCCAGCGCCAGCCAGGCGGGCAGCATGGCCGGCAATGCGAAGGCCAGCTTGATCCATGCGTGGCTGCGCCGCGGCGAGGCAAGGCGGGTCGGGTGGGCGAGCCAGAATGCCGCGAACGGCCAGCCGACTACGCCGATCGCGATCACACCCAGGCCCGTTGGTGTGCCACGGACGAACCAGATCGCAAGGCAGGCTCCCGCCATCGCGGCCAGCAGGGCAGCGCGCAATGGTCGTGAGCGCAAGCCGGCAAGTCGCGACCACTCCCAGAGTGCCGCCAGGACGATCACGACCATGACCAGCGAGAACAGCCACGTCGGGGCCAGCAGGATCAAGGCGATCGCCGCGGGCGCCAGCAGGAGCGCCGTCACCGTGCGCTGTCCGAGCCGCTCAGGCGCGCGCACGCGACTGGTTTCCGGTTCGGCCGAATCGGCGCTCGCGACGTGCGTAGTCCTCCAGCGCAGCGTCCAGCGCGGCGGCGTCGAAATCGGGCCACAGGGTTTCGGTGAAATACAACTCGGCGTAGGCGAGCTGCCACAACAGGAAATTGCTGATCCGGTGCTCGCCGCCCGTTCGGATCAGCAGGTCCGGAGGGGGCAATCCCGCGAGCGCGAGGTGCGCCGCGAGTGTCGGCTCATCGATGTCATCGGGGACCAGTCTGCCGGCCGCAACTTCCGAGGCGAGGCGGCGTGCGGCCTGGGTGACGTCCCAGCGACCACCGTAATTGACGGCGATGTTCAGCGAAAGCGCTGCGTTGTCGGCGGTGCGCTGGGTTGCAGCGTGCATGCGCTCCTGAAGCGCGGGCGCGAAGGCGCCGATATTGCCGATGAAGTCCAGCCGCACTCCCGATGAATGCAATTCGTCGACTTCGCTGTCGAGTGCGCGCAGGAACAGATCCATGAGCGCACCGACCTCTTCCCGGGGCCGCTGCCAGTTCTCGCTGGAAAAGGCGAACAGCGTGAGCGTCGGGATTCCGCGTTCGCGGCAGGCGCGGACACTGGCGCGAACCGCCTTCTGCCCCGCCCGATGACCGAACGCCCGCGGCCGATGGCGGCGCTCGGCCCAGCGACCGTTACCGTCCATGATGATGGCCACGTGTCGTGGCGTCGCGGGTGGGGCAGTCATGGGAGCCGGCGCCTCACAGCGCCATCAGTTCATCTTCCTTGGCCTTCGCCACGGCGTCGATCTCCTTGACGAAGCGGTCGGTGAGCTTCTGGACCTCATCCTCGCTGCGCCGCTCCTCGTCCTCGGTGATCTTCTTGGCCTTCAAGAGGTCCTTGACCTGCTGCATCGCGTCGCGACGAACGTTGCGGACGGCTACCTTGGCACTCTCGCCCTCATGCGCGACGTGCTTGGCGAGATCCTTGCGCCGCTCCTCGGTGAGGGGCGGCAGGTTGATTCGAATGACGGTGCCGGCGGTCGTAGGCGTCACGCCGAGGTCGGAAGCGAGGATGGCCTTCTCGATCGGGCCGACCATGCCTTTTTCCCATGGCGTAATGGTCAGGGAACGCGCATCAGTCACCGCGACGGTCGCAACCTGGGCCAGCGGCATGTCACTGCCGTAGTAATTGACCTTGACCGATTCGACCAGCGCGGTACTGGCGCGACCCGTGCGCAGCCGTTGCAGTTCGTGGCGCAGCGCTTCGACACACTTGCCCATTCGTGCCTGTGCGTCGTTCTTAATGCCGTTCAAGTCGCTCATGGGAATTCGCCGGTAGCAATGGATGTTGGAAACGGGTCAGGCCGCGGCCCGAACCAGGGTGCCCACGGGCTCGCCCCGCACGATGCGCATGAGGTTGCCGGGATGACCCAGGTCGTAGATGCGGATGGGGAGGTCATGGTCGCGGCAGAGAGCGAAGGCGGCGGTATCCATGACTGCCAGCTTGCGCTCGATGACTTCGTCGTAACTGAGCGTGTCGTAGCGGTGCGCGTTACGGTGGCAAGCCGGATCGGCATCGTAGACGCCATCGACCTTGGTCGCCTTCAGCAGCACTTGGGCCCCAATTTCCACCGCGCGCAGCGCGGCGGCAGAATCCGTGGTGAAGAACGGATTGCCGAGGCCGGCCGCAAAGACGACGATCCTGCCCTTTTCGATGTGGCGCACAGCACGGCGGCGGATGAAATCCTCGCAAACGTCGTTGATGCGAATGGCGCTCATCACACGCACCTTGGCGCCCAATTTTTCCAGCGCGTCCTGCAATGCCAGCGCGTTCATCACCGTGGCAAGCATCCCCATGTGGTCACCCGTCACGCGGTCCATGCCGGCTGCAGCCAGGCCTGCGCCGCGAAAGATGTTGCCGCCACCGATCACAACGCCAACCTGCACCCCGGCGGCATGCACCTCGGCGATCTCGCTGGCGATGCGCCGCAGGACGTCCGGATCAATGCCGTATTCGGCCTTGCCCAATAGGGCCTCGCCGGAGAGCTTCAAAAGGATGCGTTGGTAGTGCAGCGCTTCGGCCATGCAATCCTCGCGGCGGGGAGCAAACTGCCGCATTGTAGACGACCCGCGCAGGCTTTAGTCCGTCGTGGCGCTCGCCCGGGGCAGCAGGGCCGCATCGTGCGCGGCCAGCCACGCCTCGCCGTGTTCGAGCATGAAATAACGGAAGGCTTCGGCGGCCGGGGCAAGCTGTCGAGCGCTAAGGCGGGCAACGAACCAACTGCGCATGAGCGGTGTTCCGACGACATCGAGCACGTGCAACAGGCCGCCCCGCAGTTCCAGACCGATGGTGTGCAGCGAAAGCAGGCTGATGCCCAGGCCCGCGATGACCGCCTGCTTGAGCGTCTCATTGCTCGCGATCTCCATGGCAGGGCGGGCATCCACGTGGTGCGCCGAGAAGAAGTCTTCCAACGCTGCGCGTGTGCCGGAGCCCGGTTCGCGCACCAGCAGGGGGAACTCCAGCAGGGCAAGTGCCGACAGGTGCGGCTGGTGGGTCAGTGGGTGGCCGGAAGGAGCCACGAACACGAGCGGGTGCGCGGCAAATGCCTCGGCGCGGGTATCGATCTCGCGCGGCGGCCGGCCCATGACGGCCAGGTCCACCTCGCCGCCGTGCAGGAGCGCCACCAGATGCTCGCGGTTGTGCGCCACGCGCAGCCGAAGATCGATCCCTGGGTGTTCCTGATGGAAGCGGGCCAGCAACTGCAGCAGGAAGTATTTGGCCGTGCTGACGAACCCGAGCGTCAGGACGCCTCGATCGAGGCGCTGGAACCGTGCCATGTCCTCCTCGGCTGCCTTGTGGGCCGCCAGCAGCCTGCGCGCATGGACGAGGAAGTATTCGCCCGCCGTGGAGAGGTTGAGGCGCCGCTTTTCGCGATCGAACAGACGCAGGCCGACCTGCGCCTCGAGTTCCTTCACCTGCATCGAGACCGCCGGTGGGGTGATGTGCAGGGCCTCGGCCGCGCGCAGCACGCTGCCGTGCCGCGCGACCTCGACGAAAACCCTTAACTGGCGGAGGCTCAGGTTCATGAATTAAGCATTTCATGAATTGAAAGACAAGTAAATATGACTTTACTTATTTCATGGCGGGCTAAAGAGTGCTGGGCGCCGACACCATTTCCACGAGGGAGTCCGATGAGCGCCACTGATATCCATGCCGAAGCAACCAAAATCACGGACGCAAAGCAGCGCTACAAAGCAGGTGTCCTCAAGTACCGGCAGATGGGGTACTGGCAGCCGGATTACGTGCCCAGGGACACTGACGTGCTGTGCCTGTTCCGGATCACGCCTCAGGAGGGAGTCGACCCCGTCGAGGCCGCTGCGGCCGTGGCCGGGGAATCGAGTACCGCTACCTGGACGGTCGTGTGGACCGACCGGCTGACCGCCTGCGACAGCTATCGCGCCAAGGCCTATAGGGTCGAGCCGGTACCCGGCACGGCCGGTCAATATTTCGCCTGGGTCGCCTACGACCTGATCCTGTTCGAGGAAGGCTCCATTGCGAACATGACGGCCAGCCTGATCGGCAACGTTTTCAGCTTCAAGCCCCTCAAGGCTGCCCGGCTGGAGGACATCCGCATTCCGGTGGCCTATGTGAAGACGTTCAAGGGTCCACCCACCGGGTTGATCGTCGAGCGAGAACGCCTCGACAAGTTCGGACGGCCGCTGCTCGGCGCCACCACAAAGCCCAAGCTGGGCCTCTCCGGCCGCAACTATGGCCGGGTGGTCTACGAGGGACTGAAGGGCGGCCTCGATTTCATGAAGGACGACGAGAACATCAACTCACAGCCGTTCATGCATTGGCGCGACCGTTTCCTCTACGTGATGGATGCCGTCAACAAGGCCAGCGCCGCCACCGGCGAAGTCAAGGGCAGTTACCTCAATGTCACCGCCGCGACCATGGAGGACATGTACGAACGCGCGGAATTCGCGAAGGAGCTGGGCAGCGTGATCGTGATGATCGATTTGGTCATCGGTTACACCGCAATCCAGTCCATGAGCAACTGGGCGCGCAAGAACGACATGATCCTGCACCTGCACCGCGCCGGCCATGGCACCTACACGAGGCAGAAGAACCATGGTGTTTCCTTCCGTGTGATCGCCAAGTGGATGCGGTTGGCAGGCGTCGATCACATTCATGCCGGGACCGCGGTTGGCAAGCTCGAAGGCGATCCCCTGACGGTCCAGGGCTACTACAACGTGTGCCGGGAGTCCTACAACCCGGTCGACTTGCCGCGCGGCATCTTCTTCGAGCAGGACTGGGCCGACCTGAAAAAGGTGATGCCGGTGGCCTCCGGGGGCATCCATGCGGGGCAGATGCACCAGTTGATCGACCTGTTCGGTGACGATGTGGTGCTGCAGTTCGGCGGAGGCACGATTGGCCATCCGGCGGGCATCCAGGCCGGCGCGGTCGCCAACCGCGTCGCGTTGGAGGCGATGGTCAAGGCCCGCAACGAGGGGCGAGACATCCGGCAGGAAGGTCCGGAAATCCTCAAGCGCGCCGCGCAGTTCTGCACGCCGCTCAAGCAGGCGCTCGATACCTGGGGCGAGATCACCTTCAACTATGCGCCGACCGACACCAGCGATTTTGCCACCACGCCCAGCGTGGCCTAAACGGAGCTTGATCCGATGATCACCAATCCAACCGGTCGAATCACCCAGGGCCAGTTCAGCTTCCTGCCTGACTTGACCGATGACGAAATCACTGCGCAGATCGAATACGGTTTGCGGAAGGGGTATGCGTGGAGCGTGGAATATACGGATGACCCCCACCCGCGCAATACCTATTGGGACATGTTCGGCATGCCCATGTTCGACCTGCGCGATGCGGCCGGCGTCATGCAGGAGCTTCGCGAGTGTCGCAAGACCTTCCAGGGCCACTACATCCGAATGGTGGCATTCGATTCCACACGCGGCATCGAGTCGATCACCATGAGCTTCATCGTCAACCGCCCCCCCACCGAACCGGGCTTCGGACTCGAGCGCCAAGAGGCCGAGGGCCGCACGCTTCGCTACACCGTCAAGTCCTACGCCACGGACCGGCCCGAGAACGAGCGCTACAGCTGAGTGCGCGAATGTCGTTCTGCCGCCGGCGCTGGCGCCGGCGCCTGCGCGAAGCCAGGCGTCCGGTTGGCGCGGCGACGTCGACGCAAGGTTGCAGGTTATCTCCCAGCCACGTGGAGCCAGCGAAATGAGCACGCCCAGGTACTCCATCCCGGGAAGCGCGCCCAGCGTGCCGCCACGGGATCCAGAAGGGCCCGGCGCGGCGATTGCGCAGGCGCCGGACGCGATGGAGCGCGCGCGCAGCGTCGCCGCCGTGCTGGCGGAGAGTCAGGTCGAGCAGGTGCTTGCCGATCTGGACCGGGACCTGGTCGGCCTCGCGCCGGTCAAGCAGCGGATCCGCGATATCGCCGCGCTGCTGGTGATCGACAAGCTGCGCATGAACCTCGGCCTGCAGGCGGAGACGCCCAGCATGCACATGAGTTTCACCGGCAACCCGGGCACGGGGAAGACCACGGTGGCGCTTCGCATGGCCGAGATCCTGCACCGCCTCGGTTACGTCCGGAAGGGTCATCTGGTGGCCGTCACCCGTGACGATCTGGTCGGCCAGTACATCGGACACACCGCGCCCAAGACCAAGGAGGTCCTCAAGAAGGCCATGGGTGGCGTGCTGTTCATCGACGAGGCCTACTACCTGTACCGGCCGGAAAACGAGCGCGACTATGGCCAGGAGGCGATCGAGATCCTGCTTCAGGTCATGGAGAACCAGCGGGACGACCTCGTGGTGATCCTGGCCGGATACAAGGACCGGATGGAGACGTTCTTCCGCTCGAATCCGGGCCTCAGCAGCCGCATTGCCCATCATCTGGACTTCCCCGATTACTCGGTCGACGAACTGCAGCAGATCGCGGAAAGAATGCTGGCGCAGCGCCATTACCGGTTCGGGGCTGGCGCCCGCGAGATATTCCACCAGTATCTGGAGCGCCGCATCCAGCAGCCCCACTTCGCCAATGCGCGCAGCGTGCGCAATGCGCTGGACCGCGCCCGCCTTCGCCAAGCCAGTCGTCTCTTCGCAGAGCGCGACCGCGAACTCGGACGGGACGACCTCACGACGCTGCTGCCCGCCGATCTGCTGGCGAGCCGCGTTTTCGCCGAAGGCTCCGCGGGGGAGGCCACGCCATGAACCAGCCCCATCGCCCCACGTTGACCCAGTACCTGATTGAACAGCGCCGGCGATTCCCGGCGGCAAGCGGTGACCTCAATGCCCTGATCCTGGATGTGTCGATCGCTTGCAAGGCGATTGCGCGCCAGGTGGCCTTCGGGGAGCTGCGCGCGCCGGGTGCCGTGGCGGGCGGCGCGATCAACGTGCAGGGCGAGGTCCAGAAGCACCTGGACGTCGTCAGCAACGAGCTGTTCCTGCGCCAGGCCGAATGGTCCGGTCACCTCGCCGGCATGGCCTCGGAGGAGATGGATGAGCCCTATCCCATACCGGTCGACTATCCGCGCGGCAAATACCTGCTCGTGTTCGATCCACTCGATGGATCCAGCAACCTCGACGTGAACGTCACCGTAGGCAGCATATTCTCGATCCTTCGCGCGCCCGAGGCCGTCGCCGCGGGCGGCCGCGCATTGGCCGCCGGGGATTTCCTGCAGCCCGGCACGGAGCAGGTCGCGGCTGGCTATGCGCTCTACGGCCCGGTCACCATGTTCGTGCTCAGCGTGGGCAATGGCGTGGTCGGATTCACGCTTGACGTCAACGTCGGCGAGTTCAAGCTCACCCACCCCGACCTGCGCGTGCCCGCCGATGCGCAGGAATTTGCCATCAATTCGTCGAACGCGCGCTTCTGGGAGCCTCCGGTCAAGCGTTACGTCGACGAATGCCTTGCGGGCCGCACGGGGCCGCGTGGCAAGGACTTCAACATGCGCTGGATCGCCAGCATGGTTGCCGAAGCCCACCGCATCCTCATGCGCGGCGGCGTGTTCCTGTATCCACGCGACAGCAAGGACCCCACCAAGGCGGGGCGACTGCGATTGCTCTACGAGGCCAACCCGATCAGCTTCGTGATGGAGCAGGCCGGGGCCCGCGCCAGCACCGGCCGGCAACCAATCCTGTCCGTGCAACCGACGGGCCTGCACCAGCGCATTGGCCTCGTGTTTGGCTCGAAGCACGAGGTGGAGCGCATCGAGCGCTACCACGCCGAAGGCGGTAGCCGCGAGTTGCCCAATCCGCTGTTCGTCGAGCGCAGCCTCTTCCGCGACTGATCCCGATCACGCCATTGCCGCAGCCAGGAATCGACCGCCATGTCCGAACGACATCCCATCATTGCCATCACCGGTTCGTCGGGTGCGGGAACCACCTCGGTGACCCGCACCTTCCAGAACATCTTCCGCCGCGAGCGAATCAACGCCGCGATCGTGGAAGGCGACAGCTTCCATCGTTTTGACCGGCAGGAAATGCGCATCCGGCAGGCCGAGGCGGAGACCGCTGGCAACAAGCATTTCAGCCACTTCGGACCCGAGAACAACCTGTTCGCCGAACTGGCCGAGCTGTTCGACAGCTATGCGCGGCGCGGTACGGGCCGGACCCGGAAGTACCTGCATGACGCGGGCGAGGCGGGACCCTACGGGCAGGAGCCCGGGACGTTTACGCCATGGGATGAAATCCCGCCCGGAACCGATCTTCTGTATTACGAAGGCCTCCATGGCGGCGTGGTGACGCCTGAGGCGGATGTCGCACAGCATGCGGACTTGCTGATCGGCGTGGTTCCGGTCATCAATCTCGAGTGGATCCAGAAGCTTTACCGGGACAAGCACGTCCGCGGCTATACCGCCGAGGCGGTGACGGACACCATCCTGCGTCGTATGCCGGACTACGTGAATTTCATTTGCCCGCAGTTCTCACGGACGGACATCAATTTCCAGCGCGTTCCGGTGGTGGATACATCCAATCCCTTCATCGCACGCGAAATCCCGACAGCAGACGAGAGCATCTGCGTGATCCGGTTTCGCAATCCCAAGGGCATCGATTTCCCTTATTTACTCAGCATGATCCACGATTCGTGGATGTCGCGAGCCAATTCCATTGTTGTCCCGGGAGGCAAGATGGAGCTGGCGATGCAGATGATCCTCACCCCCTTCATCTGGCGCATGATGGAACGGCGCAAAGGCGCGTTGGCTGGATGACAGATCGCACGGCGGCAGCGGCCATGCCGCAGTGTCGTGGCCACGGCAGGCCATGATCGTGGCCATGATCTGAGAAAATGTCCGGACGGCATGCTGCCGTTTCCGCAACAGGAGTCCTTTGATGGCCAGCACCTCCAGTGATCGCGTCCTGAATGGCGCTCCCTCCCACGACCCACGTGCAACGGCTTTGCGGGCGCTGGCCATGGACGCCGTCCAGAAAGCCAATTCCGGCCATCCCGGTGCGCCGATGGGCATGGCGGAAATGGCAGTCGCGCTTTGGGGCACTCATTTGCGCCATAACCCTGGCGATCCTGCGTGGGCCGACCGGGATCGGTTCGTGCTCAGCAATGGCCACGCGTCGATGCTCCTTTACGCGCTTCTGCACCTCACGGGTTATGACCTGCCGATGGGCGAGATCCAGAATTTCCGGCAGTTGCATAGCCGGACACCGGGGCACCCGGAGCGGGGGCTGACGCCCGGCGTCGAGACAACCACCGGTCCGCTGGGGCAGGGCGTGAGCAACGCCGTTGGCATGGCGCTCGCCGAGAAGATGCTGGCGGCCGAGTTCAACCGGCCCGGACATACCATCGTCGACCACCGGACTTACGTGTTCCTGGGCGATGGCTGCCTGATGGAGGGCATCAGCCATGAGTCCCTTTCACTGGCCGGCGTGTTGGGCTTGGACAAGCTGATCGTGCTCTATGACGACAATGGAATCAGTATCGATGGCGCCGTTGCGGGCTGGTTTCGCGACGATACGCCCGCGCGGCTTCGCGCGTACGGCTGGAATGTGGTGGGGCCCATCGACGGGCACAGCCTGGAGGCGCTGGATGCGGCGCTCGTGGAGGCGCAGCACGGCAATGGCAAGCCGACGTTTATCCTCTGCCGCACCACTATTGGTGCCGGCGCGCCACACCGGGGCGGGACGGCCAAGGCCCATGGCGAACCACTGGGCGCGGACGAGGTGGCTGCTGCACGCCAGGCGCTGGGCTGGAATCATGCGCCGTTCGATATCCCTGCGGACATACGCACCCAATGGGATGCGCGGGCGCGAGGCGCCGCATTGCAAGCGGGATGGCAGCGACGCTTCGATGCCTACCGGCAGGCCTATCCGGAACTGGCGGAATCCTTCCTGCGTCGGATGGCCGGCGAATTGCCGCTGGAGTGGCCTGACCAGCGGGAGGCGGTCATCGCCGCATTCGCCGCGGCTCGCGAGAGCGTGGCAACGCGCAAGGCTTCGCAGCAAGCCATCGCGCAACTGGTGCAGCGCGTGCCAGGCCTCATCGGGGGCAGCGCGGATCTCACCGGATCCAACCTCACCGATTTCCCGGATGCGGGCCCGCGTTACCACCACTTCGGTGTACGCGAGTTCGGCATGGCTGCGATCTTGAACGGTATGGCGGCGCACGGGGGCTTCATCCCCTACGGCGGGACGTTCCTCACCTTCAGCGACTATTGCCGCAACGCCATTCGCATGGCGGCACTGATGAAGCTGCGGGTCATCCACGTATTCACCCACGATTCGATCGGCGTTGGCGAGGATGGTCCCACGCACCAGCCGGTGGAACACGCGGCGAGCCTGCGGCTGATTCCCAATCTTGAAGTCTGGCGCCCGTGCGATCCGCTCGAGACAGCCGTGGCATGGACCGAGGCTTTGTCGGATGCCGGGCGACCCAGCGCGTTGCTGCTTTCGCGCCAGAACCTGCCCGTGCAATCCCGCAGCGCCGGGCAGGCGGCGGCCATCGCGCGTGGCGGCTACGTGCTGAGCGATGCGCGTGATGCCCGCGCGACGCTGCTTGCCACCGGTTCGGAAGTCGGGCTGGCCATGGCCGCCCAGTCCTTGTTGCGGGAGCAGGGCATTGCCGTGCGCGTCGTCTCGATGCCAAGCACAACGCGGTTCGACCGCCAGGATCGCGCATGGCGTGACGAGGTTCTGGGCGACTTGCCGCGCATCGGCATCGAGGCGGGCGTCACCCGATTCTGGGGCCAGTACGGCTGCGCCTCGGCAATTGGCGTCGACAGCTTCGGCGAATCGGCACCGGGCCCCAAGCTGTTCGAGTACTTCGGCATGACGCCGGCCGGCGTCGCTGGCCGCGTGCGCGAGGTGCTTGGGGCATGATCGAGGTGCTGAGTTTCGATCTGGACGGCACGTTGGTCGACACCGGCGGCGAGATCTGCGCCGCGGTCAATGCCACGCTGGCTGATTTCGGTATCGAGCCACGTGCGGACGCTGAGATCGAAGCCCTGATTGGTGCTGGTGCACATGAATTGATGCGTCGCCTGGTGGCACGCATCGATGCCCTTCGCCGGCTCGATCAGGCAGAAGTATTCAGCAGCTTCGAACGGCACTACGCCGCGCACGCGGGGCGTGTCGCGCAACCGTACCCCGGGTGCTCGATGGCCTTGACCCGCCTTCGCGAAGCAGGGATTTGCCTCGCATGCGTCACCAACAAGGAAGAACGCCATGCACGACGCGTGCTGGAGGCAACCGCGCTGGCTCCCCACTTCGCCCTGCTGGTCGGCGGCGATACCCTGCCATTCAAGAAGCCGGATGCGCGCGTGCTCCAGCATGTCATCTCGACGTTGGGCGGAGTGCCTTCACGAGCCGCGCATGTCGGCGATTCCCGGACCGATCTCGAGGCCGCGCGCAATGCGGGCGTGGCCGACTGGGCGGTGCCATGGGGATACAACGCCGGCGAGCCCATTGCCCAGGAGCATCCGACGCGATTGTTCGCGAGTTTTGCATCCATCGTCGACGCCGCAGTTGCGCAAGGGGAATCGCACGTGCGCTGCGCCGCCCACCATTGACCACCCGGAGAATTCAGATGGCTCTCGTGTCGCTACGCCAGGTACTGGACCACGCCGCCGAACACGGCTACGGCGTACCTGCATTCAACATCAATGACATGGAACAGATCCAGGCGATCATGGAGGCTGCCCAGGACGTGCAGGCGCCGGTCATTCTGCAGGCGTCAGCCGGGGCTCGCAGCTATGCCGGGGAGGCTTACCTCCGGCACATGGTCATCGCGGCGGTCGAGTCGCATCCCGATATTCCGGTGGTTTTGCACCAAGACCATGGCGCCTCGCCATCGGTCTGCCAGGCGTCGATCCGGTCCGGGTTTACCAGCGTGATGATGGACGGATCCCTGAGGGAGGATGCCAAGACGCCGGCCTCCTATGAATACAACGTCGAGGTCACGCGCAAGGTTTGCGAATTTGCGCACTGGGTCGGCGTTTCGGTCGAGGGCGAGTTGGGCTGCCTCGGCTCCCTCGAGACTGGCGAGGCTGGTGAGGAGGATGGCGTCGGTGCCGAAGGCAAGCTGAGCCACGACATGCTGCTGACCGACCCGGGTCAGGCCAGGGACTTCGTGGCGAAGACCGGCGTCGATGCGCTCGCCATCGCCATCGGCACGAGCCACGGCGCCTACAAGTTCACGCGCCAGCCTACTGGCGATATCCTGGCCATCGAGCGGATTGCCGAGATCCATGCCGCGGTGCCCGACACGCATTTGGTCATGCACGGCAGTTCCAGTGTTCCCCAGGAATGGTTGGCGATCATCCGCCAGTATGGCGGTGACATCAAGGAAACCTACGGCGTGCCCGTCGAGGAGATTGTTCGCGGCATCCGGAGTGGCGTGCGCAAGGTCAACATCGATACCGACATCCGGCTTGCCATGACCGGCGCGATGCGCCAGCTGTTCGCCCAGAAACCCTCCGAGTTCGATCCGCGCAAGGCCATGGCAGCCGCCCGCAAGGCCGCGCAGGGCATTTGCAAGGCTCGATTCGAAGCCTTTGGCTGCGCGGGCCAGGCAGCCCGGATCAAGCCCGTGCCGCTGGAGGCCATGGCGAAGCGCTATCACTGAGGAGGTGCTCGATGCTCGTCGAAAGTCCGGCGACGCCCCTTGGTTCGCTGGCCCCTGCCTTCAGGCTTCTCGGAACGGATGGGCGCATGCACGGCCTTGCCGAGCTGCGCGGCGAGAAGGGCACCGTGGTCGCTTTCATCTGCAACCACTGCCCCTACGTCAAGGCGGTGCTGCCGCGTATGATCCGTGACGCCATCGAGCTCGCTCCGATGGGCGTTCGCTTCGTCGCCATCAACCCCAACGACGGGGACGCGTATCCCGAGGACCGCTTCGCGCGCATGGTCGAAGTGGCGCGGGACTGGCCATTCCCGTACCTGCACGATGCATCGCAGACCGTGGCACGCGCATACGGTGCGGTCTGCACGCCGGACTTCTTTGGCTATGGAGCGCAGATGGAACTGCGCTACCGCGGTCGACTCGATTCAGGGCGCAAAGCGCCCGTCGCAGGGGCGCCCCGGGAACTGTTCGATGCCATGTGCAGGATTGCGTCAGGCGAGCTGCCGCTTCCGCAACAGCATCCATCGATGGGGTGTTCCATCAAGTGGAAGATCGAGTGATGCCCTTTCCCGATCTGTGCGCGCTGATCCTCGATGTCGATGGCACCCTGGCGGAAACGGAACGTGACGGTCACCGCGTGGCGTTCAACCGTGCCTTTGCCATTCTGGGACTCGACTGGGAGTGGGATGTACCCGCCTATGGCCATTGGCTGCGCGTGCCGGGAGGGCGCGAGCGCCTGCGTGCGTTCATCGACGCGCGTGCAGATGCGCCAGCCAGCCATGCCGCGCGCGATGAACTCGCTCGCGTGCTCCATCGATGCAAGAACGTCGAATACGCGGCACTGGTTGAAACGGGCGGGATTGCCGCGAGGCCGGGCATCCTGCGCCTTCTGGATGAATGCGCCGAGCAAGGAATTCGGTTGGCTGTGGCGACGACCACGGGTCGTTGCAACATCGATGCGCTGTTTCCGCGCCTGTTCGGCGTGGATTGGGAGGCACGATTCGACGCGCTCGTCTGCGCCGAGGATGCGCCTCGCAAAAAGCCCGATTCGCTCGCATACCGGCTGGCATTGGCGCGACTGGGTGTGGATTCGAGGCAGTCGCTGGCCATTGAAGACTCGCCGGCTGGGTTGGCCGCCGCCCGTGCCGCTGACGTGCACTGCCTGGTCACGCGCAGCATGTACTTCGCGGAGGCTGAATTCCCAGGCGCTGCCGCCGTGATCGACGATCTTGATGCGCCGCCAAGCTGGCCAGGCGCCGATGGTGCCCGCGTTGGCCTGGAGGCATTGCGGGCGCTGCATCGTTCCGTGATGCAGGATCGCCCAGCCTGACGTCGTCTTGGGATCCGTGGCCGTTGGCCGGGTGCGCAAGGTGTTGCACGGATCGCGCGTTGTTCATTATGTCGCGGTGCGCCGATTCCCTGCCCGGTTGCCCGGCGATCCCGGGCGAGGCCACACGGCAGGGAGCCGGTATTGAGGTTGACCGCGATTCAGGCCAGTCCGGCCTGCTTCATGACTTCGGCGGCGTAGTCCTCGACCACCTTTTCGATGCCTTCGCCCACGGCCAGGCGCTGGTATCCCAGCACGTCGGCCCCGGCCACCTTGACCGCCGCTTCGACAGTCTGGTCCGTGTTGAGGACATAAGGCTGACCATACAGGGTGTTCTCGTTGATGATCTTGGCGATCTTGCCGGAGATGATCTTGTCAAGGATTTCCGCCGGCTTGGCCTTGTCCTTGTCGCTCATCTTGGCGAGCTCGATTTCCTTCTCCTTGGCAATGAACTCGGCCGGTACGTCACTGGCCTTGTTGTAAGGCGGGTTCATCGCGGCAACATGCATGGCGATGCCCCGGGCCAGCGCTTCATCGCCGCCCTTCAATTCGACCAGCACCCCGATCCGCGCACCGTGGACATAGGCCGCAACGATGTGATGGCTGTCGACGCGCGCCATGCGGCGCACCTGGACATTCTCGCCGACCTTCGCGATGACCGCGGCCCGCGCTTCCTCGACCGTTTCGCCGGATGACAGCTTGACCGTCTTCAAGTGGTCGGCGTCGGTCGCCGTGGATCCGAGCGCGGCGCGGGCGACGGCTTCGCAGAACGCCACGAAATGGTCGTCCTTCGCCACGAAATCGGTTTCGGAGTTGATCTCGACGAGGACTGCCTTGCCTCCGTCCTGGGCCATGGTGATGCGGCCCTCGGCGGCGACGCGGCTCGCCTTCTTGTCGGCCTTGGCCAGGCCTTGCTTTCGCAGCCATTCGGCGGCGGCATCGATGTCGCCGCCATTCTCGGTCAGTGCCTTCTTGCACTCCATCATGCCGGCGCCGGTGCGCTCGCGCAGTTCCTTGACCGTCTGGGCGGTGATCTGCATGCGTGTTTCCTCTGATGACGTAGAGCCGCGCGCGGAGCCGCGCGCGGACAGGGATGGCGAGTTCGGGAACGAGTCGCGCTTACTCGGCTGCGGGAGTGTCGCCGCTGCGATCGCGGCCACGTCCACCGCGCGGCGCGCGTGCGTCGCGGCGGTCGCCCGGCTTGCCGGCGTTCCGGCGCGGCGGCGCCTTGCGACGCGGGGCTTCCTCGTCCTTGGCGACCGGGTTGCCCTCGGCATCTAGTTCGACGAATTCGTTTTCATCGCCCTGTGCTGCGGCAGGCGCAGCGGCCTTGCCCTCGAGGATCGCGTCGGCGGCGGCCCGTGCATAGAGCTGAACCGCACGAATGGCATCGTCGTTGCCGGGGATGGCGTAATCCACAAGCGCCGGGTCGTAATTGGTGTCAACGACGGCCACGACGGGAATGCCCAATTTCTTGGCCTCGAGCACGGCAATGTTTTCGTAGCCGATGTCGATCACGAACATGACGTCGGGCAGGCGACCCATGTTCTTGATGCCTCCAAGCGACTTTTCCAGCTTGTCGCGCTCGCGCCGCAAGCTGAGCACCTCATGCTTGACCAGTTTTTCAAAGCGGCCATCGGTTTCCATGGCCTCCAGTTCCTTCAGCCTCGCCACCGATTGCTTGACGGTGCGGAAATTGGTCAGCGTGCCACCCAGCCAGCGCTGCGCGACGAAGGGCATTCCGCAACGCTGGGCCTCAGCCTCGATGGCCTCCCGCGCAGAACGCTTGGTACCCACGAACATCACCGTGCCCCGCTTCTGGGCCACACCGGAGAGAAAGTTCATGGCATCGCCGAACAGCGGCAGCGTTTTTTCGAGGTTGATAATGTGGATCCGACCGCGGGCACCGAAAATGTACGGGCCCATCTTGGGATTCCAGTAGCGCGTCTGATGTCCGAAATGCACGCCGGCTTCCAGCATCTGGCGCATGGTGACTTGAGGCATGGTTGTACTCCGGGCGGGCCGTTCGGCCCATAGGGTTGGGACTTCCACGCACCCCCCGTCCGACCCTGTGCGGCCAAGCCTCGCGGCACCGCTTGCGGTACCGGTCCAGCCCAGAACGGCGACAGGGCACCCCGGAGCGGGTGCCGATGCGTGTGCGAATTCAGCCTCGCGGCCGTACGAATGCCGCCGCGAACGGTTACACTCGTGCCTGTGCAGTGTCCGGTTGGGCATTGCAAAGCCTTGAAATCATAGCGGGCCTCCCACATGGATGGCAAGTGATGCGTGCTCCAGACCAGCCCCGCGCGGTACTACCCAAAAGTGCCGCCGACATCGAGAAAATGCGCGTGGCCGGGCGTCTGGCCGCCGAGGTGCTCGCCTTCCTCAAGCCGCACGTCCGGCCCGGGGTGACCACGGAAGAGCTTGATCGCATTGCCTACGAGCACATCGTCAACGTCCAGAAGGCCATTCCGGCCAACGTCGGCTACCGCGGCTTTCCCAAGACCCTGTGCACCTCGGTCAACCACGTGATTTGCCACGGAATTCCCAACCCGGGCAAGGTCCTGAAGGATGGCGACATCGTCAACATCGATGTCACCGTCATCAAGGATGGCTGGCATGGCGATACCAGCCGGATGTACTTCGTCGGTACACCGGGCGTGCTGGCGAAGCGCCTGGTGGAGACGACCCACGCGGCCATGATGGCTGGAATCGAGGTCGTTCGACCGGGCGCCACGCTCGGTGACATTGGCCATGCCGTCCAGCAGGTCGCCGAGGCTGCAGGCTATTCGGTGGTGCGCGAATACTGTGGGCATGGCATCGGCCGCGTGTACCACGAGGATCCGCAGGTATTGCATTACGGCAAGCCGGGCACTGGGCTTCGCCTGGTGAAGGGAATGACCTTCACCATCGAGCCCATGGTCAATGCCGGTAGGCCGCACACGCGGCTGCTGCCGGATGGCTGGACCGTCGTCACCAAGGACCATTCGCTGTCGGCGCAATGGGAACATACGATCGCCGTCACCGACGACGGATACGAGATCCTCACGCCCTGGCCGGACGCGGCCTGAGCCCGAGCGGGAGCGTGCGGGCGTGAGCGGTCCGCTCCGGCCGGGGATACCTGCGCCGCCTCGCTTGCCCCCAGCGGTGCCGCGCACCGGCCTTTCGGACGAGGCACGGCTGGCGCTGCGTCAATTGCTGGACGACCATGCCCGGGCGTTGGCGCAGTCCTTTGCGGTGGGTGCCGATGCCCTGTTGCTGGCGGCGGCTCGTGCCGAGCTCGTGCGCCGCGTCGTGGTGAATGTCTGGACGCTTCATCTTGGCGAGGCGACGGGCCTTGCCCTCTTTGCGCAGGGTGGCTTCGGCCGGGGAAGGCTCTTTCCCCAGTCCGACGTCGACCTGCTGGTGCTCACGGATGCTGGCGCCGCGCCGGTCTCCCGAGGGCTTGAGCGTGTGTTTGCGGTGCTCTGGGATCTCGGACTCAAGCCATCGCAGGCCGTGCGGACGCTCGCTGGCCAACGTGCTCTGGCGAGTCACGACCTGAGTGTGTTCACCGCGATGCTCGAGACGAGTTGGCTGGCTGGCGACGCCAGCCTGGCAGGGGTGCCGGCAGCTTTGGCCCGGGACGAGACGCTGTGGCCGCTGCCGGCGTTCCTCGATGCACGCATGGCCGAGCAGGCGGTTCGGCGTGCGCGTCGTGGCGAGGACACTTATCGCCTCGAGCCGGATCTCAAGGATGGGCCGGGTGGGTTGCGGCAAATCGACATGCTTTACTGGATCGGCCTGCGCATGGGCGCGCCGCCGACATGGGATGGGCTCGTTCGAATCGGTTTCATCGACGCCGGAGCGGCGCAGGAATTGGAAGCCGCGGAATCGTTGTTGGCCAGGGATCGCTACGCGCTTCATCTGCATGCTTGTCGCGCGGAAGAACGCCTGCTTTTCGATCACCAGCGCGCGTTGGCGCTTCGGCTTGGCTACGTCGATACCGGCGAGGCGCTTGCAGTGGAGCACTTCATGCAGGGCTACTACCGTGCGGCAACCAGCGTGATGGCGCGCGCGGACGAGGCCGTGGCCCGACTGGTGGCGCGGCTGCAGCCCATTTCGCCGCCGATTGCTCTCGATGAGGATTGGCAGCGCCGCGGACCTGCACTCGAGCCGCGAGACGCCACACTTCTTGCGCGTCATCCCGCTGCCTTGATCGAAGGCGCCTGCTGGATCGATGCGGCTGAAGGAGTCCAACATTTCTCGGCGGAGACATTGCGTACCGCGCGGGCTTCGCTGAATGCCGTCGTGATCGATGATGCATTCGCGCGCGATCCACGCGCACTGAAGGCATTTGACCGGCTGCTGCATCGAGGGGCCGAGGCGCCAGCGGCACTGACCCTGCTGGCACGCGCTGGTGCACTGGGAGCGCTGATCCCGGCATTTGCGACGGTGAGCGGGCGCATGCAGTTCGACCTGTTCCATCTCTACACGGTCGACGAACATACCCTTCGGGTGCTGGCTCAGCTGGCGTACTTCGCAACGCCCGCAGCCTCCGAACGCTTTCCTTTGGCGCATTCGCTCTGGAAGCGCCAGAAATCACTGCCCGTGCTGCTGCTCGCGGCGTTGTTCCATGACATCGCCAAGGGTCGTGGTGGAGACCATAGCGCGCTGGGTGAAGCGGATGTCCGTGGGTTTGCGTTACAACTCGGATGGCCTCCGTCGAAGATCGACGATGCGGCCTTCCTGGTGCGCGATCACCTTTTGCTCAGCCAGACCGCCCAACGCCAGGACATTGGCGATCCGCAGGTGGTCAGTCGGTTTGCCATGCGCGTAGGTTCCTTGTCGCGTCTGGAAATGCTCTACCTGCTGACCGTTGCCGACATCATTGCGACGAGTCCCAGTCTATGGAACGGATTCAAGGACCGCCTTTTGGCGGATTTGTATCATGCCGCGTCTCGTGCGCTTAGCGGCGAGGCGGGTCCCGACGATGCCGATGCGATCGAATTCCAATGCCGCGCGCGAGCCATGGCATTGCTCCAGGCTCGTGGGCGTCGCGAGGCCGATGTCAGGTCGCTATGGCAGGATTTTCCGCCTGCGGCCTTTGTGCGACAGCAACCGGAGCAAGTTGCGTGGCAGAGCGAGGCGCTGCTCGATGCCGCAGGTGCCCTGCCGGTCGTCGCCGCCCAGGCCGATTCGGCACGTGGTGGTCTCGAAGTGTTCTTCCTTGCTGCTGATCGTGATGGGCTGTTTGCCACGGTTGCGGTTGCGCTGGACCGTGAAGGTTGGTCCGTGCAAGAGGCGCGCATCCTCGGCACGCCCAGCGGCCGGGCGCTGGATAGTTTTGTCTTGCTGGACTCGCAAGGCGGCCCTGGCAACGCCGATCAGGCCGCGAGGCTTTGCGAACGGCTGGCCGATGCCTTGCGCGCGCCCCAGCGGCCGCGGCTTCCGCGCACCCTGCCGCGGCGGCTGCGCCACTTCCAGCGCGCACCGCGCATCACCTTCGAGTCGTCCGGCCATCCGTCGCGAACCCGCTTGGCCATTCGGGCAAGCGACCGGCCTGGTCTGCTGGTCGACATCGCCGAGGCCTTCCGCGAGTCCGGGGTGCGCGTGCATGATGCACGTATCGCGACATTTGGCGACCGCGCAGAAGATTACTTCGAACTTAGCGACAGGAACGACCACGCCCTTGACGCAACGCGGCAGTCCGCGTTGCGCGCCCACCTGGATCGGCGCCTTGGATCCCCCGACAACGTTGAGAGAAATCCCTGATGCAGCCTCTGCAGTCCACGATCGAATCCGCATGGTCCGAGCGCGACCGCCTCGATGCGCGCTTTGTCGAGACCCAATTGATGCCCGACCTGGAGCGGACCATGGACCTCCTCGAGCAGGGCGTGGAGCGTGTCGCGCAGCCGGATGGTCAGGGTGGATGGCGTGTCAACGCGTGGTTGAAGCAGGCGGTGCTGCTTTATTTCCGCGTCCATGGCAACAGGGTCATGGATGGCGGTGCGATGTCTGCCTGGGACAAGGTTCCACTTCGCTTCGTGGGCGGGGCAGAACCTGAATTGCGCGCGCTGGGCGCGCGCTTGGTGCCTGGCGCGCTCGTCAGACGCGGCGTTCACATCGGTAAGGATGCGGTTCTGATGCCCAGCTACTGCAACATCGGCGCTTGGGTGGGCGAGGGCACCATGGTTGATACATGGGCTACGGTGGGCTCGTGTGCCCAGATTGGCGCGCGCGTCCACCTATCGGGTGGCGTCGGCATCGGCGGCGTTCTGGAGCCACTTCAGGCCGCGCCGACGATCATCGAGGACGATTGCTTCATTGGCGCTCGATCGGAAGTTGTCGAAGGCGTGATCGTTGAGCGCGGTAGTGTCGTTGGCATGGGCGTCTTCCTCGGACAGAGCACCCGCATCTACGATCGGTCCAGCGGCGAGATTCATTATGGACGGGTGCCCGCGGGCAGCGTGGTCGTGGCCGGCAGCCTCCCGGCAGCGGACGGCACACACAGTCTGTATGCCGCGATTATCGTCAAGCGCGTGGACGCGAAGACGCGGGCGCGGACGGCAATCAATGATTTGTTGCGTGGCGCCACGGATTGATCGTTGTGCGCACCCTCCATTTCCCTTGGGCGCAGGAGCAACTTCACGTGCATGGGGTGGTGCCTCGGCTCGCCACGCCAAAGGCCTGCCGCGTGTTGTTGCCGGGAAACGCCGTGGTCCGCTTCAAAGAACAGGAAGGACAGCCATGATCACTCTTCAAGGACTGCCAAATTGCGACACGTGTCGGAAAGCGCGCCATTGGCTCGATCGTCACGGGCTCGAGCACGTTTTCGTGGATTACCGCGCACAGCGTCCCGAGCCAGGGACTTTGCGCGACTGGGCGGGTCGGGCGGGCGGCTGGACGCAGCTAGTCAACAAGACGGGACCGACTTGGCGCAACCTGTTGCCTCAGCGGAAGGACCCCCAGAGTGATCCAGAATGGACCTTGCTGATCCGTGAGTATCCGGCGCTCCTTCGTCGACCGGTGGCATTGCGCGACGAGATATTCCTCGGCGTCGGCTTCAGCGATCGCCAATTCGCCACCTGGTTCGCCCAAGATGGACGAGAGGGCTAGACCGGGACTCAGTGGTACCTCAGTCCTTCCGGCCATGCCGATGCACCGCGTCGACAAGCGCCGACACGTGCACGGGATCGATGTCCGGCGTGATGCCGTGGCCGAGGTTGAAGACCAGGCCCGGTTGGTGGCCAAAGGCAGCCAGCAAGGTGGCGACCTCGCGGTCGATGGCATCGGTCCTCGCGCGCAGCGCGGCGGGATCGAGGTTGCCTTGCAGAGCAACCCGGTCACCGACACGCGCACGCGCGTCAGCCATGTCGATGGTCCAGTCGATGCCCAGCGCCGTGCAGCCGGTTTCTGCAAGCGACTCCAACTGGCCCGTTCCATGGACTCCCTTTGCGAACAGGATCAGCGGCACGTCTCGCGTGATTGACTGACTGCGCAGGGTACTGGCCACGGTGGTCAGATAGTGCTGCGAGAACTCTGCAAACATGGTGGGAGTAAGCAATCCTCCCCAGGTGTCGAACACCATGAGCACCTGTGCGCCAGCGACAGCTTGCGCCGTCAAATAGGAGGCGACAGCCCGTGCGAGCTTCTCGAGCAGTTGATGGAGAAGCGATGGATCGTTCCATGCCATCGTCTTTGCACGCGCGAAATCGCGTGAGCCGGAACCTTCGATCATGTAGCAGGCTAGTGTCCAGGGACTGCCGGAAAACCCGATCAGTGGCACGCGTCCATCCAGCTCGCTTCGGATCAGCCGCACTGCGTCCATGACGTAGCGCAATTCCTGCTCGGGATCTGGGACGGCCAGTCGCGCAATGTCCGCGGCGCTGCGCAAGGGATTGGCGAATCGGGGGCCCTCTCCCTCGGCAAACGAAAGACCCAGCCCCATGGCGTCGGGAATGGTGAGGATGTCCGAGAAGAGAATCGCGGCATCCAGATCGAATCGGCGCAGCGGTTGTAAGGTGACCTCGCAGGCCAACTCGGGCGTTTGGGCCAATCCAAGGAAGCTGCCTGCTTGAGCTCGCGTTGCCCGATACTCCGGAAGATAGCGGCCGGCCTGTCGCATCAACCATACCGGTCGGGTGTCAGTAGGCTGACGACGCAATGCCCGCAGGAGGCGCGTGCGGCGCGGATCATCGGCGGCGATGGGCAATGCCATGCCTACAAACCCTGGGCGAACATGACGCGATATCCACGGCGGATCTGCGCGTCGCGCGCCTGTTCGAACGCTGCCAGTGCGGCGTCACGCTCCAGGTAAACCTCGCGGCGACCGCCCGGTTTGCCACCTTGCGTACCCCATTCCCTCAGTAACGTCCAACCTCCCAAGAGATCCTGCTCCAGCGCGAGCTGGTAGTACCGGGGCGGCGTGCCCCCCTCGGGTTGGGTTTGCAAATACAGGCGCATGAAAAGTCAGGTTGCGACGTGGCGTCCAATTGTAGCGGCAGCCGGAGTCACTGAGATTGACCCTATGGCTGCGGAAGGTCGTCGCGTGCACGACGCATGGGTGTATTGGACCGCTTGGGTGATCCTGCGCTTTGCCTTTCTGGCCGGTTACCGACCCATCGCGGTCCCTGCGAGCCGAGGGCCACCAGCTAGTTCGACCCGAGGGCGAACAGGAGGTCGCAATCCGGGCGCCCAATCGAGTTGGCCGGCGATTTCAGGCGCCGGCGAGCATCCAGTCGCGTATGGTTCGTGCGACCCCCGCGATCGCTGTATCGCGTTCTTGCATGGGGACCTCGGTTTCGGTCAGGTACGCTGCAACAAGGAGGGGCTGCCGGTCTGGCGGCAGGACGATCGCGACGTCATTCCGCGAACCATGCCTCCCGGCGCCGCTCTTGTCCCTGACGATCCAACTCGCTGGAAATCCAGCACGCAGAAGTTGCGTTCCTGTGGTGCTTTCTCCCATCCAATGCAGCAGTTGTTGGCGGGAGTCGGCATGAAGCACATCCCCCAGCAATATCCGGCGGAGATCGTCGGCCATCGCCGACGGCGTTGTGGTATCCCTCGCATCACCGGGCGTGGCCTCATTTAGTGCGGTTTCAAAACGATCGAGGCGTGTTGAGGGATCGCCGATACTCCGCATCCAGCGCGTCAGCGCCGATGGCCCGCCCAGGATCCGCAGGAGGAAGTTGCCGGCACTGTTGTCGCTGAACGAGAGCGTTGCACGGCATAGCGCGGCCAATGTCATGCCCGTGTCGACATGTCGGCTGGTTATTGGCGAGTACTCGACGAGTTGATTGCGTGTGAACCGTATACGACGGTCGAGCTGGTCCTGACCTGCGTCGACGCGCGCCAAGATCGCCGTCACAGCCAGAAGCTTCCACGTACTGCACAACGGGAACCGCTCACTTGAGCGATATTCGAGGCGCGCCATGCCGCGGCAGGACAGCATCGCGACGCCCAAGCGTCCGCGACAATCGTGTTCAATTCGCTTCAAAGCGGAGCGGGCGGTCGCGGCCCGCGCTTCATGCCCGCTGGCTCGCACCAGCGGTGGAGCGACGAGCAGCAAGGCGGCTCCGAGCAACTGTCGTCGTTGCGGCGACCGTGGCGCATCGCAATCGATCGCGGGCTTGGACTTGGGGATGGACGCTCGGGCGAGCAATGTTCCCTGGGCCGCGCGGTCTCGATGAAGTTTCATGGGACGGTTGGTGGGTCCGCTGTTCTAAACGTTGCGCTCAGTATCCATCCAATTCCTCCTGAATCGTGGATCGGTTGCCTACGGCCCTTTTGGATTTCCATCGCTGCCAATGGCTACGCATTGGCACTGATGCGCGTTGCCTCCGAAGTCAACCGCGACAACCCCACGCCAGCCCGCTTCCCTGTAGGCTTGGAATTACCTGGCGAGGCATGCCGGGTCCATGGCGTGCTCCAGCAAAGGCTTCGTCCGCTTGCGCAAGGCCGAGATGCAAGGGACACGTCGGGTACAGGGAGACTTGATATGTGGGGTGATGCGAGGGGTCGGCAGGTTGAGGATGCGTCAACTGTTGCGCATTCGCCAGTAGTTGCGAAAGCATCAACGGTCCCGCTCGCGTTGCTCATGGCATTCGCGGTGGCTTGGGCCGCCTTGGCTATTGCGCCAAGGTACCGGGCCGATTGGATGCTGGAGAACGCGTTGGTCGTGGTAATCGTGCCATTGCTGGTTGCGACCTATCAAAGGCTGCGATTCTCCAATGCCAGTTACGTGGCATTGTTCTTTTTTCTTCTTCTGCACGAAGTCGGCGCGCATTACACCTATGCGGAAGTCCCCTATGACCGCTGGGTACACGCATGGCTCGGAATCTCGATCGACAAGGCATTGGCCTTCCCTCGCAACGAATATGACCGATTCGTACATTTCATGTACGGGGTCCTGGTCACCCCCATGGTGTTCGAACTCTTTGAGGCGCGAGCGCGAGCGCGGGGCATCTGGCGGTGGATTTTTCCGGTTGCCTTCATCGTGTCGAACAGTGCATTGTTCGAGCTGGTGGAGTGGTTTGCCGCCGAGCATTTTGGTGGCGGGTTGGGTGTTGCCTATCTGGGCACGCAGGGTGACGTGTGGGACGCACAGAGCGACATGCTGCTGGCGATGATTGGGAGCATTTTCTCGATCGCCGCAATTGCCATCATGTGCCGTTACAGGGCCAGAAGATCTGGCGGCAACGCCCTGGGTTAGCCTGCGTCCCGGATGCGGAGCGGAAGAGCAGGGGCGCGCACTGATTGCTTGTCGACTCTTGTTCCCGGGAGCGCGGACTTGTCATCCCAAGCGGTGTCTGCGCGTAGGCGGTTTTCTGTCGTGCTGGCCCATCGTGTGATTGTTTGGTTGACCAGGGCGGCAAGTGAAAATCGCCCTGGGCCGAGATCGCACGGACGGTGCCAGCGCGGGGCGCAATGCCAAGCCGGGCGATCCATTTGTGGATGATGGGCTTGCCAGGTTGGAGCCACGGTCAAGGCGCTATTGGGGAGCGTATTCT
>JAKAEJ010000043.1 GCA_021818335.1 Pseudomonadota bacterium
CTACGGCCGTTCGTATTACGTCGATTTCAACTATCGCTTCTGACGGTCGCAGTCCATTTGCAACCAGGGCCGGCGGCAACGCCGGCCCTTTTTTTGTGTAGGCTGCCACGATGCTGAAAGCCGATTTGCCTCCGCCAGATGCCGCAGCCCTTGCCCATTCCGCCCGCCTTGTGGCGCACCTGCGCGAACTCATCGCATCGCATGGGCCGCTGCCCTTCAGTGCTTACATGGAGCGGGCGCTTTATGCACCCGGGCTCGGCTACTACAGCGCCGGGGCGCGGAAATTCGGCGCCCAGGGCGATTTCGTGACCAGCGTGGAACTCGGGCCGGTGTTTGCCCGGTGCGTGGCCGCGGCGCTGGTGCCCGCCATGCAGACCCTTGACGACGATTTCGAATGGCTCGAGCTGGGCGGGGGCAGCGGCGCCTTTGCGGAACACATGCTCAAGGCGCTCGCCACGGCTGGCACGCTTCCCGCGCGCTACCGGATGCTCGAGCCGAGCGCCGAGCTGCGCGCGCGCCAACAGGAACGATTGCACGCCAACCTTCCCGCGGACGTCGCTGGCCGGGTGGAGTGGATTGACCGCCCTCCTGAGAATCCATGGCACGGTGTCCTTTTTGCCAACGAAGTGGTCGATGCGCTTCCCGCCACGCGTTTCTGCGTGCGTGATGGCGAGGTCTTCGAAGAGCACGTGGCGTTGGATGGAATGGGCCAATTCATGTTGCAAGACCGGCCGGCCGACTTCCTCGTGGCATCCGCCGTGCGGCATCTGGAGCGGTCGATCGGTCGCCCATTGGCCCAAGGCTATCGCTCCGAGCTGTTGCCCCAGCTCCCCTTCTGGATGCAGGCAGTTGCGGGAACATTGCGACAGGGACTGGCGCTCTTCGTCGACTATGGATATCCGCGGGCCGAGTACTACCAGCTGGGACGCTCGGGGGGTACGCTGCGGGCGTTCTACAGGCACCGTGTCCACGAGGACGTGTTCTTCCATCCCGGGCTGCAGGACCTCACCGCCAGTGTCGATTTCAGCGCACTCGTGGAGGCGGCGGCTTCAGCAGGACTGCAGTTGGCCGCCTACGTGCCGCAGGGACTCTTCCTGCAAGCGGCTGGGATCGCCACGGTGCATGCCGAGGCTGCCCAGGGCCAGGATGCCCAGGGTTTGTACCGGTTGGCGCAAGAAATCAAGCGGCTGATGCTGCCGGAGGCGATGGGTGAGCGCTTCAAGGCGGCGCTCTTCACGCGAGGGTTGGCGGAGGCGCCCCTGCCGGCCGAACTGCTCGCGGCCGATCGAAGCGCCCAATTGTGACCGCGGCAGGGGCCTCGGCCGGGACGCTGGTCAGCTCCGCAGGCCCCGGCCGTAGTGGAGTAGACGCTCGGCCGTGATGCCGAGCGCGATCAGCAGGACCAGCATCACCGCATACGCCGGCCCCAGCGCAATGTCACCGATCCCGAGCATGCCATCCCGGAAGGCGCTCACCATGTAGAGAATCGGATTGGCATGCGAAATGGCCCGCCAAGGTTCGGGTAATTGGTCGATCGAATAGAACACGCCACCCAGATAGGTCAGGGGCGTCAGCACGAAGGTGGGCACCAGCGCGATATCGTCGAACTTGCGGGCGAACATCGCGTTGATGAAGCCGGCCAACGAGAATATCGCTGTTGTCAGGACGACGCTGCTGATGGTGACCCACGCGCTCACCACGTGCAGGCTCGTGAAGAACAGCGAAATCGCCAGCACGATGACGCCCACCATCAGGCCCCGAAGCATCGCGCCGCCGACATAGCCGGCGAGGATCACGCGAGGTGGCATGGGACTGACGAGCATCTCCTCGACGTAGCGGCCGAACTTGGCGCCGAAAAAGGAGCTGGTGACGTTGCCGTAGCTGTTGACGATCACGCTCATCATCACGAGACCCGGCGTGATGTACTGCATGTAGGTGAATCCATGGATCGTGCCGATGCGCGACCCGATCAACGTCCCGAAGATCAGGAAATACAGGGTCATCGTGATGGCCGGGGGCATGAGGGTCTGGCCCCAGATCCGGAGGATTCGGATCATTTCGCGGCGGATCAGCGTCAGGAAGGCCACCCATTGCTCGCGAACGGTCATGCTGCAACCTCCGCGCCGCTGCCGGTCAATCTGAGGAACAGCTCCTCAAGGCGATTCGCCTTGGTGCGCATCGAGCGCACCAGGATGCCCGCAGCGCTCAGCGCAGCAAATAGCGCGTTGAGGTCCCGTCCTTTCGGGAGTTCAACCTCGAGCGTGTCATCGTCAACGCGCCGGAGCTGCATGCCCTCGACGTGCGGCAGGACCGGCGGCGCATGAGGGGGCGCCAAGTCGAGAACGAACGTCTCCACGTCAAGCTTCGCCAGCAACGCCCTGACCGAGGTGTGCTCGATGATGCGGCCATGATCGATGATGGCCACGTTGCGGCACAGGTTCTCGGCCTCTTCCAGATAATGCGTGGTGAGGATGACGGTCACGCCCCCGCGGTTGATGGCCTGCACGAACTGCCACATCGCCCGACGGATCTCGATGTCGACGCCCGCGGTAGGCTCGTCCAGGATCAACACGCGCGGCTCGTTCATCATGGCCCGGGCGATCATCAATCGACGCTTCATGCCACCGGACAGGTTCCGCGCGGGACCGAAGGCCTTGTCCCACAGGCGCAGCTCCGTGAGGTACTTTTCGGCACGGCCTCGCGCAATCTGGCGTGGAATACCGTAGAACCCGGCTTCATTCACGCAGATGTCGAACGGCCGCTCGAACTGGTTGAGGTTGATCTCCTGTGGAACCACGCCAAGCAAGGCCATGGCGCGGCTTCGATCATGCTGCACGGAGACGTCAAAGACGCGCGCCTCGCCGCCTGTGCTGTTCACCAACGAAGCGAGAATACCGATCAAGGTCGACTTGCCCGCCCCGTTCGGCCCCAGGAGTGCAAACAGGTCGCCGGCTTCGACGCGAAGGTCGATGCCCTTGAGCGCCTCGACGCCATTGGGATAGGTCTTGCGCAGCGCGCGAAGATCGAGCGCAGGGATCGGGGGCATGGGGGCTCATCCAGTGTAAGCCGCTAGTATATCGGCGCTCGGCGTGCGCACGTCGCGCCCGGGCAGACGCAGCGATTCCCTTGCGGCAACCGACGACGAACCACACATGATCCAGCATTTCACCCTGCGCCTCGCGCAGAGCCGAATGATCGCGCCCAGCGTGCGCCACCTCGCTTTCGCCCGGACCGACGGCCTGGCGTTTGCCTTTACTCCCGGGCAGTTCGTGCAGATTCACTTCACCTACGCGGACGGCAAGCCGACCAAGCGGAGCTACTCCATTGCCACGGTGGCGAAGGCCGTTGGCCAGCCCGTGGAGTTGATCGAGATCGCGGTCAGCTTCGTGCCCGGTGGAGCCGCAAGCGAGCTGTTCGCGCATCTCGACGAAGGCGGGACCGTGGAGGCCAGCGGACCCTACGGACGGTTTGTGCTCGCCGACCAGGACACCAACAGGCGCTACCTGCTCATCGCGACGGGCACGGGCGTCACGCCATACCGCGCCATGCTGCCGGAGCTGGCGCACCAGATGCGGGATCGAGGGGTTGACGTGATCCTGGTTTACGGCGCACGAAGCGAAGCCGAACTGCTGTATGGCGAGGAGTTCGCTTCGTTTGCGGCAGCCCATCCGGGCTTCCGCTTCATTCCCTGCTTCAGCCGTAGCCCGCGTCCCCATCCCGGGCCGCAGGACCAGCTTGGTTACGTGCAGTCCGTCTTGCCGAAGCTCATGCCTGACCCCGACCGGGATATCGCGTACTTGTGCGGCAATCCCAACATGGTCGACGCGAGTTTCGAGGTCCTCAAGCAGGCAGGCTTGCCTGTGTCCTCCATCCGCCGCGAAAAATACGTTTCTTCTCGCTGAGGCCCGCGAAAACGCCCAAATACCTGCCGGTCAAGGAAAACTAAACTACACGGTTTATACGAAATCGTACAGCTCGGTAAGGCGTGAAGACGGCGTGATCTAACGTCCTTCTAACCAGCGCCGGTTATAAGAGTCGATGCTTCGCGATCGCCGCTCGGCACCGCGGGACCCTGAAACGACCGTCCGAGGACCCACCGATGCGCTCAATTCATCGCGCGTTTGTCCCATTGCTGCTGCTCATGGCGGCCATCTCGGCGCCAGCCCTCGCCTGTCAGCGCGTATCCGCCGTGCTGCGGCCAGGCGAAATGATCGATGGGGTGTTTGCGCATTGGGGCGTATCCCGGAGTGATGCCTTCGTCTGGGGGCAGAAGATTGCCCATCGCATGCCGCTGCGCTTCCTGCGCGCGGGCGACCGCGTCCAGGCGTGCCTGGTCCCCGCGCGCGGGGGACGGCATGTCGTCGGCGTACGCATCCTGCACAAGGATCCGCATCTGCGTAACCTCGTGCTGGGCTGGGGACTGCCCGGCGTCGCGCCAGGGCCGCGGCGTGCCCTGCCGCCGGACATGCGTAGCCAGGGCGGACAATTGACCGCCACGCTGACCACGCCGGTCGACAACGGGGTCACCGACGGCAGCGCGCCGATCCTGCCCAAGGGGACGCCCGAGGATGTCAGCTTCATGGTGGCCCATTCGCTGACGGCCGAGATGGAAGCCCATCACATCGACCCGACCATGGCGCGGGCAATCGAGGACTGGATTGCACGGGACAGCAACCTGCCGCAACCATTGCCTCCTGGAGCGCTCGTCGACGCCTTGTTCATGCGCCAACCGGATGGATCGGGGTCCAATCTGGTGCGCTTGACCGTCTACGCCACAGGGCGCGAACACACGTTGTATCGCTTCGTCGACGTCCACGGGCACACCGTGCTGGCCGATTCCGAGGGGCGAGGGCTGATGCCCATCCCCCTGCGGGCGCCGGTGCCTTCGGCGCGATT
This sequence comes from Pseudomonadota bacterium, assembly GCA_021818335.1. Lineage (GTDB taxonomy): Bacteria > Pseudomonadota > Gammaproteobacteria > Xanthomonadales > Rhodanobacteraceae > Metallibacterium. The sequence continues at coordinate 4,897 of JAKAEJ010000043.1, forward strand.
GACCTCGGGCTGGGGCTGGCGGATCAATCCCGTGTTGCACATCCCCGAATTCCACAAGGGCGTTGACTTGGCGGCGCCCTTGGGCACGCCGATCCACGCGGTGGCTACCGGGCGCGTGGATTTCATTGGCTGGCACGGTTACTACGGGCGCATGATCGAGCTCAGGAATGGCCCCGATCTCGTGACCCGTTACGGCCACATGTTGCGGTACGCCCATGGCCTGCACGATGGTCAAGAGGTTCATGCCGGACAGATCATCGGCTACGTGGGCAGTACCGGCCTGTCGACGGGACCGCACCTGTACTTTGAAATCTGGGAGCACGGGCGCCGGATCGACCCTCTTCGCATCGAGTCCCGGACGGCGGCGGTGGCCCCGGAGGCCAATCCCGTGAAATTGCTGCCGGCGGTGGTCACTCCGGTCACCCTGGACGGGCGTGAACTCTCGCGGTTCCAGACGTTCCGTGACGAGCTGCAACGCGCGCTCGAAGGCCGGCAGGGGACCACGGCCCCCGTGGCAACCGCTACCCTGAACCCACTGCCTTGAGCAACCCGAGGGCCGGGCGATTGCGTTGACCCTGGCTCGCGGCTCGAAAATCGGGTTGTTGGGATCCGGCGACGCGAAGTCGGCGGCGTGAGGTCCGCCGGGGGACGTGTGGTTGAGTCGAGCGACCGCGTTCGCCGCTTCGAGGGGCGACCGGAGGATCCGCCTGAACACGCCGAGCCCGATTGCCCGCCCGAACACGACGGTGGCATGCCCAATGCGATGGGCGAGCCCGGCGGCCGGCGAACGCTGCAACCGCGTCCCGCGCGAGCAGGCCACGCCGACGTGACGAATCACCGCAAAAGATCCCGTGTGGTTCCCTTGTCGATGGTGCAACACTGACGGCCAACGCTTGGACGGGAGAGGGCCGTGCGCGGCATTACGGTCATTGGCAGCAGCTTCGGTGCGGTCAGTGCCGTGCGGGAATTGCGACGACGCGATCCGGCGATTCCCATCTCCGTGGTCGCCCCACGCGCCGAACTCGTGTACCAGGCCAGCTTGATCTGGGTGCCAGTCGGGTTGCGCCGCGGCGACGACCTGCGCCTGCCGCTGGCCCCGTTCTACGACCGCCTCGGCGTGCGTTTCATCGCTGGTCGTGCACGGGGTCTCGACGCGGCGGGTCGGCGCATACACCTGGAAGATGGCACGTCGCTCGAAAATGACGGCCTGATCATTGCCACCGGCAGTCGCTTCATCAAGACCTTGCCGGGCATCGAGCACGCCATGACCCTTTGCGAAGGCGTCGAGGCCGCCACGGCCATCCAGAGGCGGCTGCAGGGACTGCAGGGGGGCACCATCGCCATTGGGTTTGCCGGGAACCCCGCCGAACCCACCGCAGTCCGTGGGGGGCCGATGTTCGAACTCCTGCTGGGGATCGAGACCTGGCTTCGGCGAACGCATCGGCGAGATCGCCTCCGGCTCGTGCTTTTCTCGCCATCCGCCCGACCGGGAGAACGGCTGGGTGCGCGCGCCGTCGATGGGTTGCTCGCCCAGATGCGTCGGCGTGGCATCGAAGCGCACCTGGGGCACAAGCTATTGAAGTTCGAAGCGGATGCCGTCCATACGGAAGGCGGAGTGGTCCCGGCCGATGCCATCCTGTTCATGCCGGGATTGACGGGCCCCGCTTGGGTGCAGGGGAGCGGCCTGCCGCTTAGCCCGGGCGGATTCGTTCGTGCCGATGCCCATTTGCGCGCGCCCGGTCTGGAGCAGGTCTACGTCGTCGGGGACGCGGGCAGCTACCCGGGCCCCGACTGGATGCCCAAGCAGGCGCACATGGCGGACCGACAGGGCAAGGTCGCCGCAGTCAACCTACTCGACGCCCTCCTGGGCCGGACGCCAACAAGGGTCGCCCGGCCGGAGCTGATGTGCATCATCGATTCGTTGGACAGCGGCACGCTTGTCTATCGCTCGGAACGTCATGGACTGGTCCTGCGATCAGCCATGCTCCACTGGGCGAAAGGCTGGTTCGAGCGTCGATATGCCGCCGCGTTACGTTGATGCCGGCCCGTGGCCCTCGATGCGCCTGAGAAACACGCGCATCTCCTTGGACGCTTGCGCATCCCCCCGCGCGTCGGCGACCGCGATGCCCCTTCGCCATGCGTCCGCGGCTGCGGCGCGATTCCCGGCCAGGAGGCGGGCCTTGCCAAGGAACTTCCAAGCAGCACTGTAGTGGGCGTCGAACCGCAATGCCGCCTCGAACTCGTTGGCTGCGGCGAGATGCTCTCCTGACGCGGCAAGCGCCTGTCCCAACAGCACCCTGAGCAGCGCACCGTCACGAGGACCGCCACATTGCGCGCGCAGCGCTGCAGTCCGCGCGTCGTGTTCAATGCGGGAGGGCATCGGCGGCTCCGGGCACGACGAGCGCAGGTCCACTGCCCGGGGGCGGCATTCGGCCCGCGCGCACGTCAGCGAGCACCTGCGCCGGCCAGATCACGACCCAGACCCCACGGAAGCGCTGCGCATACAGCGCAGACTGCCGCGCTTCGGCGCCGAGCCGGTCTGGGTAGGCAAGAACCCAGCCCATGGGATGCGCGGCGATCCATGCGCGCAGCAGCGCGTCATTGTCCAATGGGGTAATGGGCTGGGTTAATCGGCCGAGGAAGTGAAACTGGCCTTCGTACATCCCAATGTTGGCAATGGGGGTGCCGCGTGCTTGTGCCTCGGCCAGCAGACGGCTGATGCGTCGGAGGTCATAGTCATGCCACAAGGTCAGCGTGAACAGCGCGTTGGCGGTCACGACGCCAATCATGCCCGCCAAGGCAATACGCCGGAGCTCGCCGCGGCCGCGCCACATCAGCCCTGCGGCGAGCAGGAGGTAAAGGACGCCAAAGCTCGCACTGTGCGTGGAGACCGCGCGCAACGCGTAGTCATGTCCGAGGTAGCCGTTGTCCCGCAACCAAGGCAATGCAAACAGGATCAAAGCCAACAGCAGGCTGAACAGCGCCAATGGCCATGGCGTCAGCCAAGGACTGCCGTCGCGGTGGGGATGCCGCTCCCGCATGCGCGCAATCGCAAATACGGAAAGCACCGACAGACCCCCCAGTTCGGGCAACGGGTAATACGCCTGCTTGCCACTGACGAGCGAGAAAGCAACGAAAACCGGAATGAGCCAAGCCATGAGAAATCGTTGTCCAGGCTCGATAGGGCGGCCCAAACTGCCCATCGCGACCCAGATGCGCGGCCAGAGCGAGAACGGGAAGAGCAAGAGAGGCAGCAACGGCAGATACCACCAGAATGGCCTGGCGTGGGCGAACGCGTCGACCACTCGGCCGGCGGTTTGATGAAACAACAGCAACTCACGATAGACCGGGCCGCCAATCCAGGCGGCCGGCAGCGCCCATGCCAGCAGCATGGCGATTCCCGCCAGGATGGCCAAAGTGCCCTGTCCATACCAGGCGCCACGATGAGCGCGTGCCCACGGGCGCCACCAAGGTCCCAGCAGCCAGACGAGCCCCACATGAAGGAGCATCACGGGGCCCTTGGTCAGCAAGCCCAAACCGGTGGCAAGTGCAAATACGAGGAACCTGGGTTGTTCGCGGCGCGCCGTGGGAAGCAGCGCCAGCAGTGCGAGCAGGACCCACACGGCCAGCAGGCCGTCGTACATGATCTGCAAATCGAACAGGAATCCGTACGTCAGTGTGCCCAGGACCCATGGCGCGCTCCGTGCGACCCACGGCCGATTTGGGAACAAACGCCGCGCCAAGGCCTGCACGAGGACCAGCTGTGCCGCACCGACTGCGACCAACAGCAGCCTCGGCCACAGATCGCTGACGCCCGTCAGGCGCCAGCCCAGAAAAAACAGCCAGTAGATCAGGGGAGCCTTGTCGCTATACGGTGCGCCATTGAGCATGGGTACCAGCCAGCTATGGTGCTCCCACATCTCCCAGGCGACGCCCAGCGTGCGCGTGGAATGCATGGGCATCGGCCCATGCGCGAACATGGCGAACAGTGCGGCGACGGACCACAACGGAAGCCATGGTCGGAGTGCGCGCAGTAGCTCGTGGCGGCGGTAGTTGGCGGGCACGGGAGACGATTACGGACGGGGAATGTGGAGTGTAGCGACGTGCGCGCGGGCATCGACAGATGCCGGCAAATCCAGCTGGTCAGTGAAGATTCCATCGACGTCCCATGCCTTGAGGCGTCCTGCCACGTTTGCATCGTTGACCGTGAAGGCGCGGAGCCGAAGATTGCTGGCATGCGCCTTGCGGATTCGCGCCGCGGTGATCGCGCGCCAGTGGAGGTGCAAGGCCGATGCGTCGAGCCGCCGTGCGCGGTCGATCAGCCGCGGATCCCAGCGCATGGCCAGTAGCGCCAGTGGCAGTGGCGCGCCCATCGCGTTGAGGGTCTTGCGCGCCGTGCGCAACGCCACCGTCGAGAAGGACGACAGGGCGGGGACTGGCATCCGCGGATGCGAGGCCCAGCAGCGCGCAGCCTCGCGAGCCACAACCGTGCCCGTCGTCGCCGCGTCTCCACGGGCGGCCTTGAGTTCAAGGTTGAGCCAAGCGCGGTGCCGGGCCGCGAATGCCAGCGCACGATCCAGGCTCGCCACCGGCTCATGGCCGTACCGTCGACTGAACCAGCTGCCTGCATCGAGTTGCGCGATTTGGCTCCAAGCATGGCGCTTGGCCACGCCATGGCCACTCGTCGTTCGATCGAGGCGATCGTCGTGGAGGAGGAACGGCGCCCCATCCCGGGACAGCCGGACGTCGCACTCAAACGCACGGAATCCAGCCGACTGGCCGACGCGAAAAGCCGCGAGGGTGTTTTCGGGCGCCGCGTCGCCGCCGGCACGATGGGCTATCCAGAACCACATGCGGGTCATGGGAGCAGCATGGCCTCCGCCACCATGCCATCATGCGCCCACAACCAGACCGGCGACACGATGCCTCGAATTCCAATCTCCGCCTGCGTCATCACGCTCAACGAGGCAGACCGCATTGATGCCTGCGTCGAGTCTCTCGCGTTTTGCGATGAAATCCTCGTGGTCGACTCTGGCTCCACAGACGGGACCGTCGAGCGCGTCGCCGCACATGGCGGACGGGTGCTCCAGCGTAGCTTCGACGGCTACCGTGCGCAAAAGGATTTCGCCGTGCGGAGCGCGCGCCATGACTGGATCCTGTTCCTCGATGCGGATGAACGCATCAGCGCCGAATTGCGATCCTCGATCCAGGCGGCGCGCGATGGCGGATTCAATGGGGTGCACGGTTATCGGTGCGCACGTGCGACGCGCTACTTTGGTGCATACCTCCGTCATGGGAATGCGTACCCCGACCGCGTCTTGCGCCTGTTCGACCGCCGCCATGGCGGATTCCGTGGAACCCGCGAAGTCCATGAACACGTCGATGTGGATGGCCCCACGGTACTGCTTGCCGGTGACCTCTTGCACGAGGCCTACCGCTCGCTCGACGATCAACTGGCTCGGCATCAGCGTTACGCGCGCATGATGGCCCGTCATCTGCATGCCGAGGGTCGCAGGGCGCAAATGCACCAGGTCGTGCTCAGTCCGGCGTGGCGGTTCTTGCGCGGTTACCTGATGCGTGGCGGCTTCCTGGATGGCTGGCGCGGCCTTTTTTATGCGTGGACCGAGGCATGGTACGTGCGGCAGAAATTCATGCGGCTGTGGCTGATGGAGCGGAACGCCGAAGAGTAACGGCCGAACCGGATCAGGCGACCGTGACCTGACCCTGGTCAGGCGAGCCGCGTCAGGCGGCTAGGCCGGATCGCCGGTCATGGGCATATCGGCGACAGGTGCGGGGGCGCCGCCGCAGGATCCCGGTCGCGAGCAGGGGGACGAGCGCCCACCATCGGCCAGCGCGGGTTGCGGAACGTTCGTGCCACCCCTCGAAAGCCGGTGGATTGCGGTGCTCGAAGCAGTGACTCCGACGCGACCGCGGGAAGCGGGTGCCCGGCGCCCTGGTGACTGATCTGCGCGGCATGGCGAGCGTGGCCCGTTCTGCCGACGGACTGGACGCTGCGCGGCGCCATTGGATCGGCATCAGCCGTTCGCGGCGACCCGCAAGAGGGGGCGAATGGGCGGGCGGGGCCTGCGCAGCGCCCGGCGAGCGAGCGGGAAACGATCGCGCAGCGTCTCAGTCGCGCGGGTGGGCGTTTTCCAGTTCGGCCAGGCGATGCTCCAGCTCGGCAAGCTGGGAGCGGGTGCGCTGCAGCACCGCGCGCTGCGCGTCGAATTCCTCGCGCGTGACCAGGTTGATGCGCGCCAGCCCTGCCTCGATCACCTCGCGCGCGTTCGCCGTGAATTCGGCGCGTGCACGCTTGAGATCGTCGGGCAGCAGTTCGCCGAGCCGTTGCGCGATGCTGTCGATCGTTTGCGAATCCCACATGGTGCATCCCTCGTTGGTGCTTTAGTGTGCGGCACGTGGACCCTGCGTGCCAATCGCAGGGTCGGGCTGACTGCATTAATTGCCCTCAATCGCCCATCCGGCCATCCGGCGGTGGCAAAATGTTGGCAACCGTCCAGGAAACCCGCCATGAAGCTTGTCACCGCCATCATCAAGCCATTCAAGTTGGACGACGTGCGGGAAGCGCTGGCAGAGGTAGGTGTCCAGGGCATCACCGTTGCCGAGGTCAAAGGGTTCGGCAGGCAGAAGGGCCACACCGAGCTCTATCGCGGCGCCGAGTACGTGGTCGATTTTCTGCCCAAGATCAAGCTCGAGGTGGCCGTTACCGACGACTTGCTGGAGCGTGTCATCGAGGCCATCCAGGCCAGCGCTCGCACCGGCAAGATTGGGGATGGCAAGATTTTCGTGAGCCCGCTTGCGCAGGTCATTCGAATCCGCACGGGCGAACTTGACGGCGACGCGCTGTAGCGGGTTCGAGCGGCGATTGCCGGGATCGTGACGTTGCGATGCAGGGCGTTCGCATGCCTCCTTCGACCGCGCATCCGGGCAGCCCGTGACGCGGTGAATCGGAGCGGCTCCTGCTTCGGGTGGAGTAACGGGTATCGGGGTTGATTGCCGGACCGCGGTGCTCGCCGAGCGTTCAGTTGCTACCGCACAGGGTGGCACCACAGTGAACCGCTGCTCTCCGACGGGACTGCCTTCGCAGGCGTGGCCGGATTGCCGTGAACAGGTGAATCCGCCGTCGAGCGCATAATGGTCGCTTGGCTGGTTACCCCTACGGTGTTGCATGCAGCCCATCGCGTTCGATCACGTGCGGCGGACGACGGACCGCCCCTTGACGGCCGTAGTCCACTGTCCATCCGGTTCTTGAGCCATGGCGCTGGCATCCTCCTGGTCCAGCCTCGGTTCGCGGTACGTGCGACGGTTGAAGGCATTGGGCGTGCTTGTGGCGGCGTCCCTGCTGCTGACCGGCGCCGTCTATTTCCTGGCGCCCCAGTGGTTGCTGCGTGCCGGTTTTGCCGTGCAGGCATGGGGTGCGAACCTCGATAGCCGAAGTATCGACGTCAATGGGTTGCGCTGGATCTACTACGAAGGCGGGACGGGTCCGACGCTCGTGCTGCTTCATGGATTTGGCGGGTCGCGACAGAACTGGGTGCCGACGGCCAGGTATCTGACGCGCAACTTCCATGTCGTGATCCCGGACTTGCCGGGCTACGGTCGATCGTCAGCGGTGCCACCCTCGGACGGCGGGATTCGAGGCGAAGCCAGGCTTCTGGCCGGATTCATCGACGCGCTTCGGCTTCAGCACTTCGGTCTGGTCGGTCATTCGCTTGGCGGCGCGATTGCAGGTTCCTACGCAGCGGCGCACCCCGGGAAAGTCTTTGGGCTGGCGTTCGTGGATTCGGCGGGCTTGCCGTTTCCGCCCAACGCGTTCTCACGCGGCGTGCTGAGCGGGCACGATCCATTTGCCTATGACAGCCGAGCCGGACTACGAGCGCTCCTTCGGCTCCTCTTCGCGAAGCCGCCTCGCCTATGGCCACGCATCGAAGATGCCTTGGTCGCCGAGAATCGTGCCCGGCTTGCTTTTCTCGGTGCGGTGTTCGATCGCCTGCGGACTCCCAGGGATGCCACGGCATTGGTGCCGTTGCTGCCCAAACTGACCATGCCGGTGCTTGGGCTTTGGTGTCGTGACGACCGGATCATTCCGCCAGCTGCCATGGATGCCTTGCGCGATGGCCTTCGCGCTGCACCGCAGATCGCCATGACCGAGCTGACGGGCTGCAGCCATATGCCCAACATGGAACAGCCGCAGGAGACTGCGCAGGTGCTGACGCAGTTCTACCTGTTGCCAGCGACGGCCCATTGAGCTGCTGATCGCCACGTGCACATGGGGTGCACCGGTCGGAGCGATGCCATCACAGTTCGGACTACCCGACCGCGATCGGAGTTGCCCCCTAGACGTGCGAGAGCCACAGCAGCCCCCCCCGCCAGCAACAGCGAGATGAGGGCAAGCACCAGCGCCCGTGAAGGCACGATGCTGGCGATCAGGGCGTCATCGGCGGCCGAGCGCGGCCGGACCGCCGATTGGCGCGTCGCGGGTCTGCGCCGGTGATGCAAGGCACGTTCCGTGCGTTGGACTTGGACCAGGCGCAGGTTCCCTAGCGGATCGTTCCTGTCTGCCCGCGTGAGCCACGTTCTCAACAGTCGCACGTGCGTGCGCAGCGCATCGCCATCGCTCGTGTCGCGCAGGCCCAGTACGCGCCGCGCATCGCCTCCGGGCGCGAAAAGTACCTGCTCAAGATAGAAATCCAGCGCCTGCCTCAGCGCCAGCGCAGGCAACTGCATGGTATCGGCGACGTCGGACAGGGCCGGAGCACCGGCTGCACACTGCAACAGCAACGCCCAGTCGGCGTCTGGTAGCGGCGCATGGCGGAGGCTGGATGCCAGTCGAGGCTGCGAATAAAGCGAAACCGCTTGTCGCAGCGCGGCCGCCGTCGCAGGCTGCAGAGCGCGTACCTTGGGTGGAATCTGCTCGAGGATCGTCGCCGGGATCCGATTACCGGCCGCCGTCGGCCGGCTGGGAACTTCCTGGCCTGGTGCGGTGGCGGGCATGCCCTCCTCCCTGTGACGTGGCGATGCTGCAGCAATCCTGGGTGAACCGGACGCCTGGGTTCACGGTAGCCCTCCCGATGGCGTAATGCCAGCGCCGTCGGGGCGCGAGGTCGTGCGAATCCCCGCGGTCCAGCCCATCACGCGTGCGTGGTGGAGCCGCCGATCAAGCGGAGCAGCTCAATCTTGAGTAGCGCGCCATGGGTACGGAGCCAGGCGCGATGGGTTTCGCAGTCGGCATCCAGCACGCGGACCTGCGCCCAGAAACGAGGGCTGTGGTTGCGAACGCGGAGGTGGGCGAGCTCGTGGGCCAGTACGTAGTGCGCGACCGCGGGCGGCGCCAGCGCCAACGCCAAGTCCAGCGTGATCGCGTCATGGGTATCCAGGCTGCCCCAAAGACTTTTCAGCGGGCGCACCCGCAAGCCGCTGGGCGCGAGGCCAAGCCGTGGCACCAGCCGATTCAGCGTCCGCGCGGCGTCATGGCGCAGCTCGGCCTCCAAGAAGCCGCGCAGCATGCGTTGCGCAAGCAACAGCGGACGCGCGCTGTGCGCCGGCAGTTGCAACTGCACGCTATCCTGTCCTTGGAGCAGGGCTGGAAAATGCCCTTCGCGCCACCGCAGGTGGAGGCTTTGCCCGCGTAGCGGGAGTTGGTCGGGTTGGCCGACGCGCAATGTGCGCAATCCTTGCGGCGGGGCCAGTTCGTCGATCTTGCGTCGCAGCCATGCTGCATGCTGGCGGACGAAGCGCTGGGCTTGCGCGGGTTGGGTGCCCGGCGGCCAAGTGAGGCGGGCACCTCCGGCATCCACGCTCAGGCGCAGCCTGCGTGCGCGCGGATGCACCGTGCGGCGCAGCCTCAGCGGACCCTCGTCCGTATCCACTTCGAACCAGTCCTGCAGCATCGCGGCCATCGCGCGCTCCGGAATCCGGCGCAGACTCAGGCGTCCTGCGGCCGGGGCAAGCCGAACCAGGTGGCCAGTTTCTCGAACACGCTGCGAAGTTCAAGTGCCATCAGCGCGAAGTGTGCATCCAACTCGGCCTCGGCTGCATCCCCGGCCTGGCCCTCCAGCTCTTCCTGGACCACGTCGAGGAACCGGAGCTTGCGTAGCACCAGGTCTTCACCGAGCAGGAACGCGATTCGGCTTTCGAAGACCAGGCCCAGTTGGGAGACCTGTTTGCCTGCGCGCAGGTGCTCGCGGATCTCGTCCGATTCCAGGGCCTGGCGCCGGCACCGGACGATTGCCCCGGCATTGCCGCTGGCTTCGCGCAGTTCGCACTCGTCGCCGAGCTCCAGCCCGGCCGGCAGTTGCTGGTTCGTCAGCCAGTCGGTCATGACGAGTCGCGGGGCTCGTTCGGGTGCCAACGGGAGCGCCGGGAAGCTGCCAAGGGCCTCACGGAGACCGCTGACAGCCGCCTCCGCCGCCTTGCGGCTGGCCGTATCCATCACGACCCACCCATTGGGTGCGTCGAGATAGCCTGCCATTTGCACCGGCCTGGCGAAAGCCCGGGGCAGCAGCTCGTCGAGCAATTCATGGCGCATGCGCTTGCGTTCGCGCCCGCCCACCGGCCGGCCCAGTTGCTCGGCACGCGCCTGGATTCGGCGGCTCAATTCGGCGTTGATCACGGCCGCGGGAAGCAATTTCTCCTCGCTTCCCGAGCTGAACAGCACACAGCCCTGCACCCGATGGGTCAGTGCGTTCTTCGGGCCCGACCCCAGGGGAGGGACGAAACCGTGCGTGGCCATTTCCAGTGGTCCACAGGGGCGCAGGCGGTGTGCGTCCAGTGTGCTTTCAAGGTCGTCCAGCGTGGCGGCGACGTCGGGGGAGAATCGGAAAAGCGTGAGATTGCGAAAGAACATTCGGCATCCGTGGGCGGGCAGGGGCGGGAAAACAAGGGGGGCGGAGAATCAGGTGCCAACGTCGCTGTGCGGCTCCCCGGCCAGCCACGCATGGGCATCGGCGCCGTTTCCGCGTGCGCCAAGGCCGGCGAAGTCGAAGAGGGTGCGGTCCGCGAGCTGGGACGGTGCAACATGGCCAAGCGCGCCGAAGATCGTTTCAAGGCGCCCGGGATGCTGCCGCTCCCAGTTGTCCATCATCCGCCTGACCTGTGCCCGCTGCAGGTTCGGCTGAGACCCGCACAGCGTGCAGGGAATGATGGGGAATCCGCGGGCCCTGGCATAGGCCGCGATATCCTCCTCGGCTGCATACGCCATGGGCCGGATGAGAACGTGACGGCCATCATCGGAGCGCAGCTTGGGAGGCATCGCCTTCAGGCTGGCGTGGAAGAACAGATTGAGGAAAAACGTGGCGATGATGTCGTCCCGGTGGTGACCGAGCGCGATCTTCGTGAAACCCGACTCGGCCGCGTAGCGGTACAACGCGCCGCGCCGCAGACGCGAGCACAGCCCGCACTGGGTCTTCCCTTCGGGCACCACGCGCTTGACGACGCTGTAGGTGTCCTGTTCGAGGATCCTGTAGGCCACGCCGCGGCTGGCGAGATATTCGGGCAGTACGTGTGCCGGAAATCCAGGCTGCTTCTGGTCCAGGTTGACCGCTTCGATTTCGAAGCGAACGGGTGCCGCGTCCCGCAGTGACAGCAGCACGTCCAGGAGGGTATGGGAATCCTTGCCGCCAGACAGGCAAACCATGACACGATCGCCATCCTCGATCATGTTGAAGTCGGCGATCGCCTGGCCCACCTGATGGCGCAGACGCTTGGCGAGGCGCCGGGCTTCATGTTCGCGCTTTCGGGGATCGAGGGACATGGCATTGCGGTCGACAGGGCCCGCCATTCTACCGCCGGCGTTGGGCGCTAAACTGGTCGCCGATGATGATCGATTACCGCGACCCGTCGACGATCGCACGAGAACTGGCGACGCTGCGCACGGAGCATCGTGACCTCGATCTGCTGATCGAGCGCCTCCAGCACGATCCAAAGGCGGATCAATTCGCATTGGCACGCATGAAAAAGCGCAAGCTGCGCCTCAAGGACATGATCGCCTACCTCGAGGACAAGCTGATTCCCGATCTCGACGCTTGACGCCGATCGCCGGCGTTCCTAGCCCCGGGGCGGGAGGCTGCTGCTATCGCTGGCCGCGGGCGAGGAAGCCGTGCTGGCGGATGCGGACGCCGCCGGCGAGACGGGCTGCACCTGGAGTGGCTCCGTCTGCAACGGCTGTGTCTGTGCCGGCGCATAGCCGGCTTGGGGCGCCGCAGTGGCCGGCGCTGCGGGCGATCCGCCTGCCTCTCCGCCCGCCTGCGGGAGGGCTCCCGCAGGGCAGACATAGGCCCCCCAGGATTGCTGCCCGTTCACGGGCGACCCCAAGGGCTTGACCGTATTCGCCTGCAAGCCGGCACCCGCGTTGCGCGCCAGTACTTCGAGATTGTCCCGCACGCTGAGGTTGCCGCGCGCAAAGGGACCGACATGGTCGGTGACCGAAACCGTGACCGTCCCCACTTGCCGGCAATTGCTGACACTGTCGATATATGCAGCGCGGACCAGTTGGCCGCCAGGGCTGAGATGCACTTCCATGCTCGTACAACCCGAAAGGATCAGGGTTGCAGCGACGGTGGCGAGGATGGGCGGCAATGCAGCGCGCATGATCGATTCCGGTCGAAGGAGAGGGGCAAGGGCAGCATCGGCAAACCTGTGCTGCCCACCTTCGCCAAGCATAACGACAGTGCGTGCGGGGCGGCAGTCGTCCCGATTCGTCGTTCATCTGGCTGGCGGCCACGGAAGTCGAGATCGCACGTTCCCATCCGCCTAGTCGTTGCTCGCGTTGAAATGCGCGGTGCGATCGGCTGCGCAAGCGGCAGGGGGTCGGGCACCTTCGGCCTCCATTGGGCGGGGCCCCGTGAAGCAGACTCCGGCCGCTTCCAGCGGATAGCATGGCGCGGGGGCTGTCGCGGAGCGGACCATGCGCCATGCATTCATCACGGGTGCCAATCGAGGCTTGGGCCTAGAGTTCTGCCGTCAGCTGCTCGCCGAGGGGTGGGGCGTACATGCTTGCTGCCGCGCTCCGGAGAGCGCCGATGCACTGGCGAAACTTGCGATCGAAAGCCGCGGTGGCTTGCGGGTCATGGGGTTGGACGTGGCCGACGGGTTACAAATCAGTGAATTGCCCGGGCGGCTCGAAGGTGTCGGCCACCTGGATTTGTTGGTCAACAACGCGGGCGTACTTGTATCAGGCGAGCGCTTTGGCAACGTGCGCGCCGAGGACCTTGTGCGGAGTTTCGCCGTCAACGCCTGTGCACCGCTTCTCATTACCCAGTCGCTGGCCCCGCTGCTTGGACGAGGGCACCATGCGAGGGTCCTGTGCGTCTCTTCGCAGCTGGGCTCGATCGCGCAAGCCCATGAGTTCCGAACGGTCAGCTATGCGGTGAGCAAGGCAGCGCTCAATATGGGGGTGCGCCGACTGGCCGCTGAGTTGGGACGGCATGGGGTCACGGTCGTTGCCATGCACCCAGGCTGGGTTCGCACGGACATGGGCGGTACCACCGCGCCGCTGACGCCAGATGTTTCGGTACGCGGCATGCTGCGGATCGCGCAACAGCTGACCCCGGAAGACGGTGGGCGGTTTTATGCCCACGATGGCAGCGAGCTGCCTTGGTGAGCTGACCATGTGTGTGCGATGGGGTCTGCGCGCCGACGGGGAATGGTGGCGTGCGCGATGGTTACCGGTGCGATCCGTTCAGCCCTGGCTTTTTGGGTGCTCTCGCAATACCGACTCAAGATGACCGCAGCCTGCGGGCGAGCAGGTGCAGCAACTCCAGCCAGACCGCACACGCGGTCGCGAGCAGCACTGCCATGGAAAGGGCCGCTGCCGTGGGTGGCGCGAAGCCCATGACCGCGCGCAGCGGCGCGATGCCCAGCAGTGCTGCCAGCAGGCTGGCCAGCAGCAACAGGACGGCGAAGGTGAGTCGGAACAGCCACGGGTTGCGCTGGCTCGCGCCTCGGCTGGGGCCACGGTTGGCGAAAATCAGCACAAGCACCGACAGGACCAGACTCGTGACCACGGTCAGCCTGAGCGTGGAGTCGGCCCATCCGAATGAACGCTGGAGAAGCTCGTACCCACCGGAGAGCAATACTGCGACGCCCATGCCCTGCATCAACGCGTAGCCAATGTTGCGCAGCGTGAAGGGACTTGCCGTTAGTGGATTCGGGGGGCGCCGCATCACATCGGCGGAGGCAGGCTCGGCCTCGAACACGATTGAGCAGGCTGGGTCGATTACCAGTTGCAGCAGCAGGATGTGGACGGGCAGCAACAACATCGGCCAATGCAGGATCGCCGGCAGGATCGCCAGCACGATGACCGGAACATGCACGGCGAAAACGAAGCGTGTGGCCTTGGTGATGTTGTCGTAGATCCGTCGCCCACCTCGGATCGCCTGGACGATGCTTGCAAAGCTGTCATCCAGGAGGACCAAAGCGGCAGCCTCCCGCGCCACATCAGTGCCACGCTCGCCCATGGCAATGCCGACGTCGGCTGCCTTGAGCGCAGGCGCATCATTGACACCGTCGCCGGTCATGGCGACGACCTGACCATCCGCCTGCAGCGCACGCACAAGGCGCAACTTGTGCTCTGGCGCTAACCGGGCGCAGACATCCGTGTGACGCAGTCTTTCTCGCAGCAACGCATCGTCGAGCGCGGCTATTTCGGGGCCGGTGATGACGTCAATCCGTCCAGAGAGTCAGATCG
>JAKAEJ010000044.1 GCA_021818335.1 Pseudomonadota bacterium
TTCGGTGTGTACCTGTGGTTGAAGCGCGGCAAGTTCATCGCACTCGTCTTCGGCGGGGTGGGTTTTGTTGCCATGCGCCTGATCAAGACCCGCTTCCAGGATCTCGAAGCCAGTGGATCATCGGCGCAGGGCCGCATTGATGCATGGTATGCCGGTTTGCACATGTTCCTGTCTCACCCGCTGCTGGGCGTCGGAGTGGGCAACTTCACTGACTACAACTACCTCACCGCGCACAACTCGTGGGTATTGGTGCTGGCCGAGACCGGTTTCATCGGCTACACCCTGTGGCTGGCCTTCATCGGCTACGGGTTCTGGATGATGTTCAGCGTTCTGCGCCACCAGCCGCAACTGGATCAGGACGACGAACTCGCGGCAATCGCCTGGCAGCAGGAGCAGGCCATTGCTTTCACGCTGCTGTTATGCCTGTGTGGCATGTTCGCCGCTGCATTCTTCCTCAGCCGTAGCTACATCATCGTGCTTTATCTGCTGGAGGCGGTTGTGGTCGGGGCGTACGTGGGTTGTCGCCAGCGCTTCGAGGATCTGCCACGGATGAGTCTCACGGAAAGCTGGTGGTACTGGCCGCCCATCGCCATGGCCAGCATCGTGGCGTTGTATTTCATCGTCAAGGTTCTGTTGCACTTTGCATGAGCACGCGAACGCAAGCCCTGCAAAGCACGCTGTACAGCTCGATCGGGATCTATACCGAATACCTGCTGGGCATGGTGACGGCGATCCTGATTGCGCGCCGGCTGGGTCCCGGGCACTACGGCATCTACAGCGCACTGGTCTGGTTCGCCGCGATGGGCATCGTCATGGCCAACTCCGGGGTGACGACCGGCGTCATCAAGTTCATCGCCGAACTGCGCGGACGCCACGATGAGGGGCAGATCGTCCCGTTTCTGGACTACATGCGCCGGGTGCAGCGCTGGCATCTGCTGCTGGTGCTCGCAGGTGGTGCACTGTTGCTGGCGTTGCTGGCGCGGCATGCGTTGACGTTCGAACTCGGCATCGTCGAAGGCGCAATGCTGGCCGTGGCGGTCGGGTTGCGCGCGCCGTACATGTTCAACATCGCCATCGCCAAGGGCTTCGAGGCCTTCGACGCCACAGCGGTGGTGGCCATGATCGCAGCGCCGACGAACCTCGCGCTGGTGGCGCTCGCCTTCGCGCTGCACGCGTCACTCGAGTGGTTCCTGCTGATCTACATGTTGTCCAGCGTGGTGTTCTATCTCGCTTCCGGCGGTCGTGCGCGACGCCTGCTGCGTGACTTGCCCGCTGTGCAGTCGCTTGACGACGCGCTGCTCGTGCGCGTGCGCCGCCATCTGCGCATCGTGTCGCCGACGGTGATCATCGGTTTCTTCATCGGCAGCGGCGTGGAAATCCTGTTCCTCAATCAACTTGCCACGGCAGCGGCGGCAGGCTATTTCAAGGTGGCTTACCAGTTGGCGAACAGCATCATCCTGCTGGTGCCGGGCGTTTTCAGTGCCGTGTTGCTGCCGATGATGGCCAAGGCGCTCAGCCAGGGGGCGCAGGTCGGCGGCGTGCGCTTTGTCGCGGCGACGCGCTATCTGACGCTGCTTGCCGCGCCTGTGGTGGCCTTTTGCACTTGTTTCGCGGGTCCGGCAATCGGCCTGCTGTTCGGCCATGCCTACGCGGCGGCGGCACCGGCTTTCGCGCTGTTCGTGATGACAACTGCGATCAGCACGATTGCGCAAGGCGCCAGCAGTTTCCTGGTCAGTGCCGATCGCCAGCATCTGATCCTGATGCTGATGATTGTCTTCGGCATCATGAAGATCGCATTGGACATCACTTTGATCGCGGCATACGGTTTCAATGGCGCCATCGTGGCGGTACTCGTGGTGACGGTACTCAATGCGCTGGCCTACATGGCCATCGCGATGCGTGTCGCTGTAGTGTCCATGGAATGGGCTCGGCTGCTGGGCATCCTGCTGGCCGCGTTGACGGCGGCTGCGGCTAGCGCGCCGCTGCTCTTGGCCGGCTTGCCGCACCTGCCGACGCTGCTGGCCGGCGTTGTCGTGGTGGCAGCGGTCTACCTGCCGATGACCTTGCTGGCCCGCTGCTGGAGTCGCGACGACATCGCACAACTGCAGGGTCTGCATCGCCGGATACTGCGCGGACGTCCGCGCGTGCTGGGCTGGTTGCTGGATCATGCCTCGCGCCATGCCGCGGCGGGCGCACCATGAGTGTCTTGTACGAGAAGCTGTTCCGCAGGGCGCTCTATCCGCTTTACGAGAGCGGTCTGCGCCGGCGGCACACGCTGGCGTGGCTGGACGAATACGAGCAGGCGCAATGGCTCGTTCCGGAACGCATCGAAGCGCTGCAGTGGCAACGGCTGCAGCGTCTGCTCGAACACTGTCATCGCGAGGTTCCGTATTACAGGCGCCGCTGGAACGAACTGGGCATCACGCCGGCCGATATCCGCAGCCGCGCGGACTTTGCCCGCTTGCCGTTGCTGACCAAGTCCGACATCCGCGCCAACTTCGAGGATCTCAAGGCCGAGTCCCTGCGCGGCGAGCTGATGTACAAAGCCACCGGCGGTTCGACCGGCGAGCCGTTGCGCTTCGGCTACACGCGCGAGAGCAATGATCGCCGCACGGCAGTGATGTGGCGCGGCTACGGCTGGGCAGGTTCGCGCATGGGTAGGCGCACGTTGTTCCTGTGGGGTGGTGCCGTCGGCCAGCCGGGTCGCACGCAGCAGTGGAAAGACCGCCTCTACAACGCGCTGTTTGCGCGGCGCGTGCTCAACAGTTTCCACATGACCGAATCCAACCTGGGCGATTACGCCGCGGCGATGGACCGCTATCGGCCCGAGATCATCGTTGCCTATGTCAGTCCGTTGGTGCGTCTGGCGCGCTGGATGTTGCAAACCGGGCGCAGACCGGCGTTCCGCGCACGCGGGATCATCGCTGCAGCGGAGCCCTTGCACGAGTTCCAGCGCGCCTTGCTCGAGCAGGCGTTTTCCTGCCCCGTATGGAATACCTACGGCTGCCGCGAATTCATGCTGGTTGCCGCGGAATGCGAGCGGCGCACGGGCCTACACGTCAATGCCGATCATCTGCTGGTGGAACTGCTGCACTCCGGGTCCACGTCGGCGCACGTCGAACCCGGCGATGCTGGGGATGTGGTGGTCACCGATCTGTTCAATTACGGCATGCCCTTCATCCGCTACGTCAACGGCGACCGCGCCGTTCCTGCGCAGACGCCCTGTGGCTGCGGCCGCGGTCTGCCGACGCTGGCACGCGTCGAGGGGCGCGTACTCGATGCCATTCGCACGCCCGACGGGCATATCCTTCCGGGCGAGTTCTTTCCGCACTTGCTCAAGGAAGTCGCTGGCGTGCAGCGTTTCCAGGTGGTGCAGCGTCGTCTGGACAGGCTCGAACTCGCCATCGTCCGCGGCCCGGGCTTCGATGCTGGTGCGCTGCCCTTCATCCGCGCCGAGCTCGCCAAGGTACTCGGGGACAGCGTCACGCTGGAATGCAATTTCGTGGACGATATTCCACTGACGGCCAGCGGCAAGTTGCGCGTCACGGTTTCCGAGCTGGACCGTCCCGATGCCGGCTCGGAGCGATCGGGATGAATGTCACCCACGTCGTGGAGAACCTCAATCGCGGCGGACTCGAGCGCATGGTGCTGGATTTGGTGCAGGAACAGCAGCTGCGCGGTGATCGTTGCCAGGTGCTGTGTCTGTTCGAGGCCGGGACGCTGGCACACGAGCTCGATGGCAGCGGCATCGGCGTGATGGCCCTGGGCAAGCGCCAAGGCCTCGATCTGCGCGCGCTGTCCGCACTGCGCAACGCCGTCCGTGCGCATGCGACCGAGGTCCTGCATACGCACAACGCGGTGGCTCATTACCTCGCTGTGCTGGCCACGCGGGGCCTGCCGCTGCGGCGCACGATCAACACGCGCCACGGCATGGGAGCACTGGCGCGGGTGACGCGCCGCGAGCAGCTGTATCGGCTGGCGTTGCATCGCACCGATGCCGTTGCCACGGTCTGCGAAGCCGCTCGGCAGGATGCCATCCGCCGCCGCATCATCCCGGTAGCCAAAGCTTGCGTGGTGCCCAACGGCATCCGGCTCGAAGTGCATGCGCCGCGATCGTCGCCGCAGTGCATCCAGTTGCGTCGCATGCTGCGCCTGACTGATGGCGCGCGCGTGGTCGGCAGCGTGGGCAGGCTCAACCCGCTGAAGGATCAGACGGCGCTGATCCGCGCCTTCGCCCCTGTGCGTGCGCGCCATCGGGACTGCGTCTTGCTGCTGATCGGCGACGGGCCGCTGCGCGCGCAGCTGCAGGATTGCGCGCAAGCACAGGGGCTCGCCGACGCGGTCCACTTCTTGGGCGATCGCAGCGACGTGCCGGCATTGCTGCAAGGTCTGGATGTGTTCGCACTGCCTTCGCGCAGCGAAGGTTATTCGATGGCGTTGCTCGAAGCCTGCGCGGCAGCCTTGCCCATCGTCGCCACCGACGTGGGTGGCAATCGCGAAATCGTGCGCGATGGTCAGACCGGATTGCTGGTTCCCGCGCAGGATGCGGCTGCGTTGACGGCGGCACTGGATCGCCTGCTGGACGATGCAGCACTGGCGACCCGGCTGGGTCAGGCCGCACGTGCCTGGGTCGAACATGAAGGCACGTTGCAGGCGATGGCTGCACGCTACGCCGGCTTGTACGCTGCGACAGGAACGGCGACATGAAGGTGCTCGTGCTCACCAACCTGTTCCCGACGCCCTGGGATCCGCTGCGCGCTGCATTCAACCGCCAGCAATTCGAGCGCCTGGGAGCGCAGCACGAGGTCGAGGTTCTCGCCGCAGTGGACTTTCGCCTGCGCCTGCAGCGCAAGCCGATGGATACCGGCGTGCGTGGTCTGAAGAGCGGACATTTCGCTTTTTTCTATCCGCCCGGGTTGCTGCGGGCACTGCATCCGCTGTTCCTGTGGTCATCGTTGATGCTGCAGCGGCGCGGATACCTGCGCCGCGGGGCCTACGACTGCGTGCTGGCCAGCTGGGCCTATCCGGATGCGATCGCGGCGCGCTGGGTCGCGCGTTGGCTGCGCATCCCCTACGTGGTCAAGGTCCATGGCAGTGATCTCAACGTGCAGGCCGGCTACGCCCTGCGCCGGCGGCAGATCGGCACCATGTTGCGTGGTGCATCTGCGGTCGTTGCGGTCAGCGCCGCACTGGGCGCTAAAGCCGTCGCGTTGGGTGCAGCACCGGATCGCGTGCATGTGCTCTACAACGGGGTGGACGGGCAGATCTTCCACCCGGGACTGCGCAGTGCGGCACGCGGTCGTCTGGCTTGCGCGGATGCCAAGCCGCTGCTGTTGTTCGTCGGAAACCTCAAGGCAAGCAAGGGCTGTCTGGATCTGATCGAGGCATTTCCCGCGCTGCTGCGGGTACAGCCGCAGGCGCGCCTCGTTTACGTCGGCGCCGGCCCAGCGGCAGCCGCATTGCGCCAGCGCGCGCAGGCCCTGGGATGCGCGGCTCAGGTGGAGCTGGTCGGCGCGGTAGGGCACAGCGCATTGGGTGATTGGTTCCGTGCCGCGGATCTGCTGTGCCTGCCCAGCCACAACGAAGGGGTTCCCAATGTCGTGCTCGAAGCCATGGCCTGCGGTACGCCCATCGTGGCCACGCGCGTTGGCGGCATTCCAGAAATCGTTCCGCCAACGGCCGGGGTGCTGGTTCCGGCGATGGACCGCCCGGCGCTGATCGAGGCTTTGATTCAGGCTTGCAACATAAACTGGGATCGTCAGGTCATCGCCGATCATGCTGCAACGTTCCGATGGGAAGATAATGTGCAGATGCTGGCGGCGATCCTGCGATCGGTCGTGGCGCTGCAGCCGACAGGGGCCAAGATTTGCCGATGAAAATCAGCCTGAAGAAGCGTCTGGTACTGGGCGTGCTGCCTGACCGGCTGCTGCAAGTCCGCGGGCCAGCGGACGGGCATGCGTGTTACCTGAGTTTCGACGATGGCCCGCATCCCGAACACACGCCGCGTCTGCTCGACCTGCTGGCGGCGCATGATGCGCGCGCCAGTTTTTTCGTGGTCGGCAAACTTGCCGAAGGGCAACCGCGTCTGCTCGAACGCATCGTGGCCGAAGGCCATACGCTGGGCAACCATTCATACAACCACCGTGGCTTCGCGGCGCTGTCTCTCGCCGAACAGGTCGCCGAAATCCGCCGCACCGATGAGCTGCTCAGTGAGTTCGACCGGAGACCCCTGCACCGGGTGCGGCCGCCGCAGGGCCATTTGACCGTACCGCTGCTGCTGCACTTCCTGCGCGTGGGGCGCAGTATCGCCTACTGGTCCTACGACAGCCTCGACTACCAGCTGCAGTCCGCGGATGCGCTCGCCGGGCGCCTGCGCCGACAGCCGCCGGTGGCTGGCGACATCCTGCTGATGCACGATGACAGCGCGCTTGCCGCTGCTGCACTTGGCGAGCTGTTGCCGACGTGGCGCGAGCATGGGTGCGTGTTTCGTGCACTGCGGACCGAAGCCTGATGAAGATCCTCTACCACCATCGCACGCGCGGCAGGGACGTGGAAGGCGTCCACATACGCGGCATCGTGAATGCGTTGCGAGAGTTGGGCCATGAAGTCAAGGTGCTGTCCTTTCCGGGTGCCGATCCGGAACAGCCGCGGGGACACGACGCGGCCGTGCGAGGCTCCGCCGCGACCGCCGTGACGCGCTTGCCTGGCGTGCTATTCGAGTTTTTCGAGATGGCCTACAACCTGGTCACCGTGTTCCGCATCGGTGCGGCGATCCGGCGTCAGCGGCCGCAACTGATCTACGAACGCTACTCGCTGTTTCTCTGGGCCACGGTATGGATGGCGCGCCGCCGGGGCATCCCGATCGTCCTCGAGATCAACGACTCGGCGCTGGTCGAACGCGTGCGGCCACTGCGGCTCAAGGCGCTGGCACGGCGCGTCGAGGGCTGGTGCTTTCAGCGCTGCACTGGCTTGGTCTTCATCTCCGGCCACTTCCGTCAACAGGCGAAGGATGCCTACGGCACGCTGAGCCCATGCGTCGTCTCGCCCAATGCCGCCGATGTCGAAGTGTTCGATCCCGGTCGCCATGACCGGGCGCGCCTGCGCAGCGCGCATGCCCTCGAAGGCCGTGTCGTTTGCGGTTTCGTCGGTTCCTTCGCGCACTGGCATGGCGTGGACAGTTTCGTCGAGGCC
Source organism: Pseudomonadota bacterium (assembly GCA_021818335.1). Taxonomy (GTDB): domain Bacteria; phylum Pseudomonadota; class Gammaproteobacteria; order Xanthomonadales; family Rhodanobacteraceae; genus Metallibacterium. Next base: position 7,192 of record JAKAEJ010000044.1, read on the forward strand.
ATCGTCGGACGCCTTGCGGAGCAACCGCAGCTGAGCCTTCTGCTGGTCGGTGATGGGCGCACGCTCGCGGCGGTGCGCGAACGCGTTGCCGGATGTGGCATGAGCGATCGCATCCTGTTGCCGGGGCGCGTGGACCACGATGCGATTCCGCACTGGATCGCGTGCATGGATTACGCCGTGCTGCCCGATTCGAACCATTATGGATCGCCGATGAAGTTGTTCGAATTCATGGCGATGGGCGTTGCCGTCGTCGCGCCGGACTACGGGCCCGTGGCCGAAGTGATCGCCGATGGCCGTACCGGCTGGTTGTTCCCGCACAAGGACATGGCGGCTTGCGTGCAGCGTGTGCTCGATCTGGCGCCGCGTACACAGGAGCGCGCGCGTGCCGGTGCCGATGCGCGCGCCTACATCCTGCGTGAGCGCCGCTGGCGCAACAATGCCGAACAGTTGCTTGCCCTCGCATTCAATCAGACGGGTTCCTGATGCTGCCGCTGCTATTGCTGGTGACGTTCGTGCTGCTGGTGTCAGCAGTGCTTGCCTTCGCATTCCTGCTGCGCGCCCGCAACATGCATCTGTGGCTGTGGGGTTATCTGACGCGCCGGCGCTGGCGGCCGTCCGCAACGGGGCCGGTGCATGTCATGTTCTGCTTTGTTGATCATTTCGAGCCGGCCTGGGGCAAGGCCGATCTGGCGACGCAGCGATTGCGGGTGGATCGCTGGTGCCGCGAGTACCGCGCGCTGGCCGGCGCGCATCGTGATGCCGATGGTCGGCCGCCGCAGCATACGTTTTTCTATCCCGAAGAAGAGTATCTCGACGAGCACCTCGACAAGATCGCGGCACTGTGCGCCGATGGCTACGGCGAGATCGAGGTGCATCTGCACCACGACCAGGACACCGAGGCCAATTTCAGGGCGACGATGCGCCGCTTCGTGGATCTGCTGCACGAGCGTCACGGCGCCATGTCGCGCGACCCGACCAGCGGGCAATTGCGTTTTGCCTTCATCCACGGCAACTGGGCACTGGACAACTCGCGTGCGGACGGCCGCTGGTGCGGCATCAACAACGAACTGGTGCTGTTGCGCGAGCTCGGCTGCTACGCGGATTTCACCTTGCCCTCGGCGCCCAGCGATACGCAGACGCGGATCAGCAATGCGATCTACTACGCTACAGATGACCCGCGTCGTCCGAAGTCGCACGACAGCGGTGCGCCGGTGTGTGTCGGCGGGCAGCCATCCGGCGATCTGATGATCGTGCAGGGGCCGTTGGGCTTGAACTGGCGCGAGCGCCGTCTCGGTCTGATGCCGCGCATCGAAAATGCCGACGTGCGGTGCGGTTGTCCCCCGACGGCTGCGCGCGTGGATGCCTGGATACGCACGGGGATCCACGTGCGCGGGCGGTCGGAGTGGGTGTTCGTCAAAGTGCACACGCATGGCACGCAGGAGCGCGATATGGACACGCTGCTTGGGCCGCGCATGGACGCGATGCACCGTCATCTGGAAAGCGCGTACAACGACGGCCAGCGTTACGTGCTGCACTACGTCACGGCGCGCGAGACCTACAACATCATCAAGGCGGCGGAGGTCGGCCATGGCGGCAATCCTTGCGACTACCGCGACTTCCATCTGCCGCCGCCGATCGCCGGCTACAGTGCAGCCAGGCGTGGCGCCGGCGTTTCCGGTTGAGGCGAACGGGAACGTTCAGAGGGGAAAGTTCCGGCCAGTCCAGCGCGACACCCTCTCGGTCAGTGTCGCGCGGTCCTTGCCCAGCACGTAGGTGTGGTCCGCCGCCGCGAAATACTGCACCTCGACGCCAGGATCGCGCGCCAGCGCGCCGAAACATTCGCGGAACTGCCGTGCATCGTTGAAATAGCCGCTGGCCCCGCCGCTGTAGATGAACAGCAGCTTCTGGCCGCGGCCGAGCATGTCCTGCAGATCGGCGGTGACTTCGGCGCGCGGCGGAAAGCCGACTTCGAATACTGGGTCATGCTTCCGCACCGATGGACGCAGCCGCCGCGAGAGAGCCTTGAGCAGACCCATCGGGCTGGTGCGCGAGAGTTTGCGCAGATAATGGCGCAGCAGGAAGCCGGCCGTCGGATAGGCATAGCCGTCGAGAAACACCGCACCGGCGATGCGTGGATCGCTGCGGGCCAGCGCGTGCGCATGGGCCGCGCCGGAGCACAGGCCGATCAGCACGAAACGTGTGCAGCCGGCCTGCGCGGCGAGCAACTGCATGGCATCGTCGGCATCCGCGCGGACCTGCTCCTCACGTGTGCTCGGCTTGCCGTCAACGCTGCTGTCGCCCAGCCCTGAAAGGTCGAAGCGCAACGTGGCATAGCCGCAGGCATTCAGATGCCGGGTCAGTCCGACATGCAGCCGGAACGGTCCGATGCGTTGCACCAGTCCGGCGTTGAGCACGAGGACGCCGACCGTTGCTGCCGGCGTCCGCGGCATGCCGACGATTCCCACCAGATGCCGGGCACGACCGAAGCGATGGGCGCTTTCGCTCATGCGGCGCGGCTCGCGACATGCGCGATGACGGCCTGCACGATGTCGTGCGCAATGATCACGTCTTCCTGCGCATCCAGGTTCATCCAGGGTATCGGTTGTGCAACAGACACGGTCGAACAGGCTGGCGTGGCGTCGGTGCGTGCCGGTGGCGTCGAATCAATCTGAAAACGCAGTGCTGCGCCGAGCTGCCAGCGAATGCGGCTCAATTCGTCACGCAGCAGGCCGGGCGAAAAACCGACCCATTCGGCGTGGGGCTCCATGTCGCGTCGCGGCTGCAAAAAGCGGTTGCCATCCAGCAGCAAACGGCTCTGCAAGGCGTCCATGTCGGCAACGAATTGTGCCCCGTCGCACACCGGATCCAAGGCCATCACGCTGTCGAGACGGGCACTGTCCACGGCTGCCATCGCCAAGTTCGCGCCCAGCCGTGCGCCGAACGCCGATACGGTATCGAGCCCGCACGCATTGCGCAGTTCCTGCGCCGCAGTACCGATGTCGGCGCAGCATGAGGCCCACGATGGGGTTCCGCCAGCATCGGCCGAATCGCCCGTGCCGCGATAATCGAAACGCAACACCGCATGCCCGCGTTCGGCCAGTGCCTGTGCAAGCAGGCGGTAGGTGCGCTGCGAGCGGATCATTTCCTGACCCAGCGGCGGACACAGCAACAGCGCGCCTCGCGGCGTTGCGGCCGCATGGTAGATGCCGAACAGTGCATGATGCGGACCGAAGTAACGCGGCATTCCTGCGACTGAAGCGGCCGTCATCGTCGGTACATCAGGCCGAAATAGATTTCGTTGGCGCGGTAGTCCTGGCCGGCCGCAGTACTGCTGCGTTGGCGGTGGTCGAGGGATACGCGCCAGCTCCAGTTCTGTGTTCTGCGGCCGATCAGGCTGAGCCCGTAATTCAGGGCGGTGTCGCGGCGCTGCAGGTTCGTGTAGTTCAGTCGCTCGGCGTTGGCATAGGCCGAGAGGGTCAGCAGCGGACGCAGACGGTAGGCGAGCCCGGCGCTGATGCCGCGCCCGGTCTGGTCGAGCGTCGTCTCGTTCTGGTAGATGAAGCGGCTGTAATTTGGCGACACGCTGAGGGTCACGCGCCCGGCGCTGTACGCGTACGTGGCCTCTACGCTGCGCTGCAGGAAGGTCTGCGAATTGATCACGTCGCTGCCGGTGGCGATGCCCGGCATCGTGCCGAAGGCGTTTGTCGGTCTGGCAGTGGCGGCGATTTCGGTGGCGATCTGCTGGGCGGGGGCGATCATGGACTGCGCGGCATCCGTCAGCGCATTCTGCAGATTCAGCGTGAGCTGGCTCTGCAGCGACGCTTGATAGCTCGCGGTCAGACGCAGCAACGGTTCGCTCGCAGTCGGGAAACCGTTGAATGAAAGCCGCGACCAGCCTGCGAGGGTGTCAATGCCGAATTGCATGAGTTGACTGGTATAGCGCGCGTAGATCGCGTTGTCGGTGTAATCGGGGCCGCCCCCAGTGCTGGTGAAACGCACATGCTGGCTGGACACATTCGCAGAAACCTGGGTCGTTGCATTCAAGTCGTTGATGAGCTCAAGCTTGGCAGCGCCGCGCGACGAGTTGAAATCCGGTGTCTTCTGTGCGTAGGTGTTGATGTAATGCAGCGTGGCCTGCGCGTTTGTTGTCGGTCCAAGGCGGAATTGCAGCGTTGGCCCAAGCACGAAGACATTGGTCTGCTGCTGGTTGGATGGAGCATCTGCGGCAAGCGATGCCACCGGTTCGACGTTGGCGTAATCGGCCAGATTCATCACCAGCCGCTGCGGAGAAATGGCCCAATTGACCACGCCGGCGGCTTGGGCGAAGGTCTGATTGCTGAACGCACCGCCCAGATAATCGCGGTATTCAAGATTGCCGATCACATCGGCCTGCACCGACGATCCCGATTGCGCCAGCGAGAAGTTGAGGCCGGGAATGAAAACGCTCTGGCGAGTTGGCTGGATCGGTGCCAGATCGATGTTGTCGCTGTACAGGATCCCCGAGTACAGCGTGTAGTCGAATTGAGCGGCTGATGCGACCGGCGTCACCAGAACCGCGCCGATCATCATCGCACACGCAGACAATCTCAATGTGCCGGATTTCATGCAAGCCCCCTTGGTGATGCTGCAGGTGCCGGGCCGCGTGGGCGCACCGGCACCGGCTCATGGCGCGTGGTTGAAAACCACGCCGGCCAGTTTGTTAGGCTCGAAGCTGGCTACGGCTTGGCCAATTGCTTTGGGTGTGTCACGGCCATAGCCGGCGACAATGATCACATAATCCGCAAGTTCAGAAAGAATTCGCGCATCGGGTGACCCCTTGATGGCCGGGCCATCCAGAAAAATGTACCGGTCCGAGTAGCGCGAACGCAGTGCGTCGAGCATTCCGCGCATGCGGAACGAAGTGAAGTACTCACTGCGATTCTCGCGCATGTTGCCGGCCGGTAGAAGCCGCAGCCGATTGATGCCGGTTTTGTAGAGAACTGCGGCGACGCCCATCGCGGGATGATCGAGAAAATCGCTGAGCCCGCCCTGGCTCGGGTCCACACCTAGCGCAGTGTGTTGCGCCGGGTGACGCAGGTTGCAATCAACAAGCAGGCTGCTTTTGGCTTCATCCAATGCGAATGCGATGGCCAGGTTGCGGGCGACGAAACTGCCGCCTGATTGCGGGCTTACCGAAATGACCAAGGTGCTGAAGTTGCGCGTTCCGGCTTTTTCCAGCAAGCGTGTGCGGATTTCCCTGAAGACATCGGTATGATGACGGACCGATTCGCCGCGATAAATCAGGCGCCGCGACTCCAGCTCGTTGGCGCTCAGTGCAGTCGTCTCGGTCATCTGCGTGATCGAGTTCGCTGTGTTATCCCTGCTCGCGTGCGAGTTGGCGGCACGCAGGGTGGGTAACGCCTTGTCGGTGATGTGCGGATCGCTCATGCAATGCCCTCGTGGCGCAGCCAAATGACGACGAGATAAGCACAGGCCACACCAATGACCATTGCGATGGCCAGCATGCGTTGCAGATTGGTGTGGCGCAAGTCGTGATGCGTGGGATAAAACGGCACCACCGCCAGCACGGACTGTCCGGTGGCCAGTTCGAGTTGTTCGACGGAGCGAACGCGCGGATCGAGACGCGCCAAACCGAACAGCAGGCCGATGGGTATGGCGAAGGCCAAAAAGATGCCCGCCAGGCCGAAATGAATGAAACGCAAGCCGGAGGGCGTCAGTGGCATCGCCGCCGGGTTCTGTATCTGAAACGTCAGGCCGCGGTGCTCGGCATCCAGTTCCATCGAGATATGAGCGTTCTGACGCCGCAGCAACAGATCCTGATAGATGGTCTGGTCAACTTGATAGTTGCGCGTCAATTCAGCAGTCGCATTGTCTGCGCTGACGATGCGTTTGCTGCGTTCCAGTTCGGATTGCAGCAGCTGTTCGCTGGCGTTGATGCGGGCCTGGGTGGCGGCAATGCTGCTCTGTAATGTCGAAAGCTGATTGTGCAGATTCTGGTACAGCGGATTGAATCGAACGGTATGACCCAACGCGGTGGGTGTGATTGCAGTACCGTCATGCGCTGGTTTGAGGTTTTGCGTTTGCGCAAGCAGCTGCTGCAGATCCTGGATCTTGTGACGGGTGCTGATGACATCAGGATAATCGTTGGTGTAGTTCAGCAGCAGCTTGTCCAGGTGCGCTTGCAATTCGGCAATCTGCGCTTGATAAACGCCCTGAGCCGTCTGGACGGTGGTGATCTCGGATTGGCCGGACAGTTGCGCCTGCAAGGATGACGCCTGTGACTGTTCTTCGGTGAGCTTGATGCGTGCGTTTTCGATGCCCGAGCGCAATTCGCTGATTCTGGCGGTGTTTGCAGCGTCACTGCCGGGGCTGGTGTCCGGATGCTCTTCGCGAAAGCGCTTGAGATTGTTCTGGACCTCGGAGAGCTTGCGCTGATAGGCCAGAACCTGACTGTTGATGAACTCATAGGCATCGCGGCTTTCCCGCTGCTTGGATGCCAGACTCTCACTGATGAACAGTTTGGCGAATTCATTGGTGACGACATACGCACGGCGCGCATTGGAATCATAGTAGCTGATGGTGATCAGGTTGCCGTGCGAAAATTTGATGTGCGTGCGCGCCTTGATGCCTTCGATGATGCGGTCCTGATCGAGCGCCGATGGATGGCTCTTGAGCCATCCGCCGACCGCCAGAACCGTGTTCATTACCTTGCGACTGAAAATCACGTCGCGTGCGATGTCCGCGCGGTCCTTGGTGCCGGTCGGCGTGGCGACGCCGCGCATCAGAGGCGTGATGATGCTGCTTTCCTGAACAAGGACGGTGGTCGCAGCGTCATACTTTTTCGGCCACAACAGGCCGACGATCAAGCCCAGCAGCGCGATGGCTGCGGCCAACATGATCAGGGGAACCATGCGGCGCCGCGCTTCGGTCAAGACCACCGGCAACAAGGCATCGAACGGATTCGTCGCCTTGGAGAAAGCATAATTCAAAGGGGCGTGCTTGCTGCTCATGTTAGAACGTCCGCACCGGTACCGTGATGATGTCGCCCGGTTCCAGCGGATAGTCGGTGCGCAATTGACCTTTTTGCAGGATATTGCCCAGATGGATGGGGTATGGCTTGACCTCGCCCTGCTTGTCCCGCCGATAGAGCATGGTGTCATTGGCATCGGCGAATTCCGTGGTGCCGCCGGCTGCGAGCACGGCATCGAGCACCGTCATGCCCTGCCGGTAGGGCAGAGATACCGGCGTACGCACCGCCCCGGTCACCTGGACTCGCGAAAGGTATTGGTGGCTGCGCAAGTCGGTGACGATGACGACGACCTGAGGATCGCGGACGTAGGCCTTGAGACGATCCTTGATCGTGGCGGCCAAGGCCTCAGGCGTGCTACCGGCGGCACGGACGCTTCCGATCAGAGGCACGGAAATGGTGCCGTCGGGCAGAACCGGCTCGTTGACGTTGAGCTGCGGGTTGTTCCAGACGCTCACCTGGAGTTGGTCGTCCACACCGATGTGGTAGGCCTTCACCACTTCCCTGGCAGGATTGAATTGCGGTCCACCATTGACGGCAGGGCTCGTCGAGCAAGCGGCCAGCAATGACAGAAGTACGAGCATGGATGCGGCAATGAAAACTCTCATGGTTGGTCCTGGATGCGATGTGAATGAATGCTCGGCACAGCCATGCGCGTTGATGTCGTGGTCGCAAAATGTGCGCGACAAAACATCAGCGCGCGCCGCGCCCGAACAGGACGACTTCGAGTGTCTGGATCAGGATCATGAAATCGAACAGCGTGCTCTGGTTCTTGACGTAGTAGAGGTCGTATTTGAGTTTCTCTGCGGCATCCTCATCGGACGCGCCATAGGGATAGCGCAGCTGCGCCCAGCCGGCGAGACCCGGTTTGAGGCAGTGGCGCAGGCTGTAATAGCGCAGCTTGTTACTGAGATCGGCGACGAACTGCGGGCGTTCCGGCCGCGGTCCGATCAGGCTCATCTCGCCCTTCAGCACATTCCACAATTGCGGCAGTTCGTCCAGGCGGATCTTGCGGATGAAGCGGCCGACGCGGGTGACGCGATCGTCGTTCTGCCGAGCCCAGCGCGCCACACCGTCGCGCTCGGCGTCGGTGCGCATGCTGCGGAATTTGTAGAGCCGGAAGTTCTTCCCGAGTGCGCCGACACGTTCTTGCGTGTACAGGATCGGCTGGCCGCTACCGGATTCGAGGCGGATGGCCAAGGCCACGAGCAGCATGAGCGGCCAGGTCAGGAGCAGCACCAGTGACGCGACGACGAGATCGAAGCAGCGCTTGCTGAACTTGCGCAGCGGCGAGGCATCGAAACCGCCCGAGAAGACCAGCCAGGACGGATCGGTGAATGAGAGCTGTAGGCGACCGGATTCGAGTTCGAAGAACGTCGTCATGTCGGAGATGCTGACGCCCAACTGGCGACATTCCAGCAGCGCTTCCATCGGCAGGCCGCCGCGCCGATCATCCACGGCGACCACGATCTCGTCGGCCTGCTCGCGCTTTGCAAGGGTGTACAGCGGCTCACCGGAATCAAGCAGCTGCGTCTGGCGCACCTTGGGCGTCTCGCCGCGACAGGGCACGAAACCAACGATGCGAAAGCCCATGCGATCTGAATGGTCTTGTGCCAGTGCGAGCAGCTGTGCGGCGCGTTGCCCGGCGCCGAGCACGATGACGCGGCGTTTGAGGGATTCGATTTCGGTCAGACGCAGAAACGCGATGCGGAACAGCGTGACGAGGACGAAGCCGATCAGCAGTGCAAGACCCAGCACACCACGCCCGATGTAGGCTGACGGTACGGCGTAGTAAAAGATCACCAGTGCCAGACCGCCCAGCAAGAATCCCACCGCTTGCCGCGCCAGGATGCCGAACCAGGTGGAACGGATCTGCAACTGATACTGGCCCATGGCGGCCAGCCCCAGCATCACGACGGCCGCAAAGATCGGCAGGCGCCCGCCGAGGTGATCGAGGAATTTGACGAACTCCGAGTGATCGCTGTAATAACGCACGCTGACGGCCGCGTACACCGAAATGCCCAGCAACGCGAACTCGCAAGCCGCAAGCAACATCAGCAGGCGTAGCGCCTGCTTCCTGATCATGCTGACCATAACGCCCCCTGTAGCGTCTTCCCTTGGCATCGCAATGTGCGGCCGGTCACGCTATCACTTGGTAGCGAGAGTGTCCATGCTGGAACGTTAAAAATGGTGACAGCGTTGTTGCGCAGTGGTGGCGACTTCGACTTGCACGAGCAGGTCTCAGGCCATAAGCAGGCGCCTTGGTGTCCCATGCGCTCGGCGACGATCCATGCTCAGGGCTTGCCGACTGCTCAGCGAGAGTTTCGCAGCGTTGGTAATGCCGACGTTTCGGCCCGTCAGCCGTTACATCACACCATCGAGTTGTTCGGCGCGCAGCCGGGCCGGACGTTGCAGCAGGCCCTGCAAGTAACGCACGAAGGCGGGACGCTTTTCGATCATGCCGAACTGCATGCCGAAGCCCAGCTGCGATCCGACGTAGACGTCGGCAGCACTGAAGCGGCCGTCCACCAGGAAGTCGCGCTGGCCGATCGCGGCATCGAGCACATCGAGCACGCGTTCGAGCGAGCCATAGCCAACCATCGCCTGACGTTCGGCGGGTACTTCCACGCCCAGCGCGTGGTTGGTCCATGCGGCTTCCAGCGGGCCAGCGGTGAAGAACAGCCAGCGGTAGTAGCTGCCGCGCGCCGGACTGTGCAGCGGCGGTGCCAGCGCAGCCTGCGGGAAGGCATCGGCCAGATAGGCGCAGATCGCGGCGCACTCGGTGACCACGGTGTCACCGTGACGGATGGCCGGCACCTTGCCCATCGGATTGATCGCCAGGTAAGCGGTTGCCTTCATGCTGCCGCCGTAGTCGAGGACTTCGGTGGCGTAGGGCACGCCGATTTCTTCCAGCATCCAGCGCACGATGCGGCCGCGCGACTTGGGGTTGGTGTAGAAGGTCAGCTCGGATGTGCTCATGGCGCTCACGCTGCACGAAGGTGCGTGCATGCTACGCCGGCGCGGCCCTTTGCGGCCCGCTTCAGCCGACGCGCTCGCCTTCGCGGTGCGCCAGCCAGGCGCCGGCCAGCGCGGCCAGATAGGGAATGGATTGCGCGGCGAGGATGGCCACCCACAGTTTGCCTTCCTCGTAACGCCCGCCGACCAGCAGCACCATGCCGACGATGGCGGTGGCCAGACCGATCACCATGAACAGTTCCTCGCGCACCGAGGCGAAGGCGCTGGGGCGACCGCGCAGGCGGCGCTGCTTGGCGGTGCGAACGAACTCGCCCTGCTTCTTCGCCAGTCCCCACCAGATGCCGCGCGCGATGGCGTGGCTCAGGCCCATGCTTGCCACGGCCGCCATCAGCGTGTCGTGCCACGAGCAGGGCACGCGGCGGCGGTACAGCCAGATGCCGAACACCGCCTTGGCGACGAAAAAGCCCAGCACCGGGATCAGGAACAGCTTCAGCGGCAGGCTGAAGTACTGCGGGAACAGCAGCATCAGCGCGGTCCAGACCAAGGCCATCAGCGTGAACACCAGATGCAGCGCATCGGCGAACCAGCTGAACCAGCCGGTGAGGAAGTGGAAGCGCTGTCCCGCGCTCAGCGGGCCGGGTTCGGTCAGCCAGCGCCAGCGTGCCTTGAGGATCTGCATGGCGCCGAAGGCCCAGCGGTAGCGCTGCGATTTGTAGGCGGTGAAATCGGCCGGAGTCAGGCCCTTGCCCATCGGTTCGTCCACGTACACCAGCTGGTAGCCGGCGTGCATCAGGCGCAGGCCCAGTTCCGCGTCTTCGCAGATGGTCCATTCCGACCAGCCGCCTTCGCCTTCCAGTGCCGCGCGCCGCACCAGCGTCATGGTGCCGTGCTGGATGATCGCGTTGCGCTCGTTGCGATGGTGCATGCCGATGCGGAAGAAACCATCGAACTCCCAGGCAGTCATGCGCCGGAAGCGGTTGTGCGCGAAGTCGCGGTGCGCCTGCGGGCACTGCACCACGGCGACGGCCGGATCATCGAAATAACCGCCCAGGCGCGCCAGCCAGTCTGGCCGCACCACGTAATCGGCATCCACCACGGCGATGACCTCGGCACGGGCGTCGGTCTGCTTCAGGCCGAAGTTCAGCGCGCCGGCCTTGAAGCCCGGCCAGGGTTCGAGATGGAAGAAGCGGAAATGCGGCCCGAGCTGCTCGCAGTGCGCCTGTACCGGTTGCCACACCGCGGGGTCCTTGGTGTTGTTGTCAATCACCAGCACCTCGAAACGCGCGTAATCGAGCGCGGCCAGTGAATCGAGCGTGGCGATCACCATTTCCGGCGGCTCGTTGTAGCAGGCCAGATGGATGGACACGAACGGCTGGCGCTCGGCAGGTGCGGCATCCAGCAGGCCGAAGTGGCGCTGCCAGCGGCGGTGGTACAGCACCTCGACCAGCTCGAAGCCGTTGATCAACAGCACCGCGAGGATGGCCAACTGCGCCGGGAACAGGATCACCAGCATGGCCCAGTCCACCGGATCGAGATAGAACGCGAAGGGCACCGTAACCGACCAGGCAATCAAGCCGGCGGCCAGCTGGATCAGCACCAGGAACAGCAGCCGGCCACGCAGACGGAAGCGATCGAACCAGCGCGCGAACAGCAGCATCGGCCCCAGCGCCAGCAAGGACGCCGCCAGCGCCTTCCACGGCCAGTGCGGGTCTTCGAGGATCGGCCCGACGAGCGGGAACTTGGGCTTGCGATCGGCGCCGAACATGCCCCAGTAGGCGCCGACGCGGCCCTCGCCGAGGTTCTCCTTCCACGGCTGGTCGAAGGCCTCCATCACGTAGTAATCAATGTGATTGGCCTTGGCCACGTTGAACCACTGGCGCAGAAACAGCGCCTCGTTGGCCAGACTGGGTTCGGCGTACTTGTAGCGATCGCCGTTGCTGGGCCAGCCCACCTCGCCGACCACGATCGGCTTGCCGGGAAAGATGCGCTGCAGTTGCCGGTAGCGCATCAGCACGTTGCCCACCGCATCCTTGCGCGGCACGCCCTCCCAGTAGGGCAGCAGGTGCACGGTGATGAAATCCACGTGGTCGGCCAGTTCCGGGTAGGTTTCCCAGATGTGCCAG
>JAKAEJ010000045.1 GCA_021818335.1 Pseudomonadota bacterium
CCGGGCGACCCGCCTGCGCTGACCCGTGCGCAAATCCGCGATGTCATCGCGTTTCTCAAGACGCTCACCGACGGCTACCGTCCGGGCGATGCGGATCGGCGCCGAGCCATGCCCAGATAATGACAAAAGACTTGTGCGGGAGACGCCGATTTATGTCATTTAGATAACAATTGGCGCGACCTGTCACTTTTCTGTGCAAAATGACACATTGTCGCGATGAATGGCATTGTCCGGCGCCACTTTCCGCCTATTGTAACGGGCGTTTCATTTGGCGTACCATGTGCTGGCGGTGGCGGAAACACCATAAAAATTGACCGTGGCGCCGAAGGAATCACAAGAAACTCGATAATGGCCGCCAAAAATCGGTCTCGCGGTGCGTCGAACCCTCTGGTATCGACGCCAAGAAGGCTCAGCCATCAAAAAACAAACAAAAGCCGTTCGAGAAGAGGCGACTTCAAGGGAGGGACGTGCACGCAGGACTGGCGACCAATAGCGGCCTGGCTTTGCAGCTTGGCGTGTGCGCCGCACAAAGCCCATCGAAATCGGGGACGCGGGTTCCCGACCGGCGTGCCGCCCACGCTGGGTGTCGCCCTTTCCGTCTGCGCCTGACCCGTTTTCTCGTGGCCCTGCTCGGGCTTTGCATGCTGACCCTGGCGGGTCGCGCGCACGCGGGCACGGCGCCTTCGGTCGCCTTTTTCTATGGCGAGCATCCCCCGCTCGACATCCTCGCCGACTTCGACTGGGTCGTTGTCCAGCCGGACGCCCTTAAAAATCCCGCCACGTTGGCCGGCCCGCACACCCGCGTGTTTGCATACGTCTCTCTGGGAGAGACGGAAACCGATGGGCCCACGGCGCATGCATTGCCCGCCCAGTGCCGCCTCGGTGAAAACCGTCCCTGGCACAGCTGGGTCGTCGACCAACGCGCGGCCGTTTGCCGCACCTTCTATACCGCGCATGTCATCGCACCCTTGCTTGCGCGCGGCTACCGCGACTTCTTCTTCGATACGCTCGACAGCTACCGCCTGGTCCTCAAGACACAAGCACAACGCCAAGCCTACCGCAACGGATTGGTTTCACTGATCAAGAGCATCCATCAGGCCGACCCGGACGGCCGCATTCTGCTGAACCGCGGCTTCCATCTGCTGGATGCCCTCAAAGGCCAAGGGCTTGTCGGCGTCGCCGCGGAGTCCCTCTATCGCGGGTGGGACCAAGCCGCGCGGCGATACGTCGCGCTCGCCCCGTCCGACACGCACGCGCTCCTCGCCCGGCTCGACCACGTCCGCCGACTCGGCCTGACGGCCATCGCCATTGACTACCTGCCGCCCGGCCATGTGGCCCAGGCACAGCAACTGGCCGAACGCATCCTGCGTCACGGCATCGTGCCCTATGTCGCCGACGCCCAGCTCGATACCGTCGGGGTCAGCTCCATCACCGCATTGCCGCGCAAGGTGCTCATGCTATACGAAGGCGCAGGCGACGCCATGGACAACAATCTCAACTGGTATGCGGCCATGCCGCTCAATCATCTCGGCTACGCGACGCGCACCATCGACGTGAGCCGCGCAGCTCTGCCTTCAGGCCTGCTTGCCGGCCAGGTCGCCGGCATCGTGACATGGTTCGATGCCAGCCATTTTCCTCATTCCGCGCAAACGTGGCGCTGGCTGCGCCGGCAAATGCGAACCGGCGTACCGGTCGCGATCCTGGGGGACTTCGGGATGCCCGAAAGCAGCGCCAATCTGCTGCCGCTCGGACTCAGCCTGGGCGCAGCGCCCCCGCCCGGCCTCAACGCGGCTCGAATCGCCGTGATCAACCCTCACTATCTGGGATTCGAGAATCCGGTGGTGCCCAGCGCCCCGGATTTCAGTCCGATTCAGCTCGAGCGGGGCACGCCGCTCCTCACGCTCGGCGTGGCAGGACAAACGGAAGTGGCGGCCGGACTGACGCCGTGGGGCGGCTATTGTCTGGCCCCTTACGTGCTGCGCAACCTGCCGCAAGGCGATCTGCCAAAGGCGCAGCAGCAAGCCGCGTGGATCCTCAATCCGTTCCGATTCTTTCGCGCGGCGCTGCGACTTCCGGACGTACCGGCCTACGACTATACCACCGCCAGCGGGCGCCGCCTGCTGTTCGCCCTCATCGACGGCGACGGGTTCTCGAACGGCTCCTGGATCGGCGCCTTCCATGGACAACCCGCAGCTCAGGTCATTCTCGATCAAGTCCTAAAGCGTTTTCCCCTCCCGGTCACCGCTTCCGTGATCGCCTCGGAATTCACCGATCACGGCGGCCTCCATGCGCCGGCCGAAGTCGCGCAACTGCGCCCCATCGCACGCGCCATCTTTGCCCTGCCATGGGTGGAGATCGGCAGTCACACCTATTCGCACCCTTTTGATTGGAGCGCACTTGAGCAGCATCCGGACCTGTCGGCAGGCCTGCATCTGAGCACAGCAGCTGCCGGTGCCCCACTCTACGTGACCGACCAGGCATCACCTCTCAAATACGGTTACAACCTGCCCGTACCGGGCTACCGCTTCAGCGCCCGGATGGAAGTTGCCGGTTCCGCGGACATCATCAATCGCCTGTTGGCGCCGCCCGGCAAGAAAGTCGAGATCATCCAGTGGTCCGGAGACACCGATCCCGATGCCCGCGTACTGGGAATCGCCTACCAGAGCGGCTTGGCGAACATCAACGGCGACAACAGCACGATCACCCGCGCGCATCCTTCGCTCACCAATGTGGTGCCGCTAGGGGCTTGGAAGGGTCGCTACTTTCAAGTCTATTCGCCGATCGCCAACGAGGACGAATTCACCCGCGGCTGGCAGCCGCCATACTGCGGCTACGCCCAAGCGATCCAAACCATGCAGATGACCAACCGTCCCCGCCGCCTGGCGCCGATGGAGATCTACTACCACTTCTATTCCGGGGCGCGCCCCTGTGGCCTGGCAAGCCTCCTGGAGGTCTACCGATGGGCGCAAAGACAATCCAGCACGCCCGTCTTCGCGTCCGCCTATAGCCGCATTGCCGTGGACTTCCAATCCGCGGGCATGGCGACATCCGCCAATGGCGGGATACTGGCCCTCCATTATGGCCATGATCAGGAGATTCGCATCCCCTTATCCATTGGATACCCTGCTCTGTCGCGCTCCCGCAACATCGCGGGATACGATGACTTCGGCAATCAGCGCTATGTCCATCTGGGGCCCGGCGGCAACGCCACACTCTATCTGCAAGACTCTCCTCCGCGCGAACCTTACCTGAGGAGCGCCAACGGCGTGGTCCGGGCGCTCACACGTGCGCCCGGCCAATTGACCCTGACCCTGAGCGCGCAAGTGCCCTTGGACTTTACGCTCGGCAACGCCGCCCGCTGCCGCACGCGGGTCGACCGACAGATCCGTCGCGGCGACATCGAACCGCGGCACGCCGTGCATTTTGCGCTCAAGGCGCACCGCGCGCGGATCCAAGTCAGCTGCGGATCCTGACCCATGGATCTGCTGACCCCGTCCCTGGAGCATCGCGACCCCCGGTACGCTGACCTCGCGCAGCGGCGCGTCGGGGCGCATCAGGCCGCGCCGCGCGAACACTTCGCACCCCTATGGCTGCTCGCCAGTCTGGTTCTCGCCACCCTCGCCGCCTTGGTGTTTCTCTACCCCAAGACGTACATCCTGCAGACCCTGCGCGCTAATCCCCAACCGACCTTGGCGACGCTCGCCTACCTGCGGCTCATGGTATCCGAGGAACCCACCGCCGCCGACACGCGCATTCTGCTCGCGCAGGAGGCGCTTGCGGCCGGCGACTGGCCGTTGGCACGCTATGCGCTCTCGCCATGGCTCAATGAAAAACCCGCAGCCATGCCACCTGCGGTCGGCTCCATATGGCTGCGCCTGCAACAGGCGGAGCTCGGCGGAGCGCATACCTTGGCCGCCCGCCGCAACGCACTTTCCAAGGAGCATGTGCAAGACCTTCTGGCGCTCGCACCGCGCATGGCGCCATCTGCACTTCTCCATGAAATCCATTTCGTCGCATCGCTCGGGCACTATCGGACCTCGGCCCGCCTGTGCGCCCTCCTGATCCGGCGCACCCGGAACACGGCGTTGCGGCAAGCGGCCTTCGACAGCGGCATCAAGGCGCTGCTGGCATCCGGCGATCCGGCAGCCGCCCTCGCTTTCGCCCAGGCCGATCTGCCGCTCATGCCGCCATCGCACGCGCTCTGGCGCGAGATGACAGGGCTCGCGCTTGAAGCGGGCAACCCGGGGATTGCCGCCCAGTATGCCCATCATCTTGTCAAACTGCCCCCCTCATGAAGCCTCGACGTTCAGGGGCTCGTCAGACGAGCGCACTATGGGCCCTGCTGGCCATGATGGCGCTGAGTGGGATGTCGGCACCGGCTGCGGCGCCGCCCCCGGACCGGCCCTCCGCTTCGTCCCGCGCGCCGCAAAGCGAAGACTGGGATCTCGCTTGGGACGCGTTTGCCGGGGCGGGCGAAGTCAACGATGCCTATCTGCTGGCGAAGCACGCGGTCCG
This sequence comes from Pseudomonadota bacterium, assembly GCA_021818335.1. GTDB lineage: Bacteria > Pseudomonadota > Gammaproteobacteria > Xanthomonadales > Rhodanobacteraceae > Metallibacterium. Next base: position 4,516 of record JAKAEJ010000045.1, read on the forward strand.
GCGGTATCCGAATTCTCGCCTATGGCTGACAAGGCTCGCGCAGGCCGCCGGGTGGACCAGCCACCCCAAAGATTCCCTTGCCGCGTTCGAACGCCTCGCCCTCCATTTCCACGAGACCGCCGATCTCGAGCCTGCTCTCAATCTGGCGCTCGGCCTGGGCGACACCCGGAAGAGCATCGCCGTGCTGCGGGAGATGATTCGCCTGCATCGCGCCACCCCCGCGCAGTCTCGCATGCTGGTGAGCCTCTATCTGGATGACGACAAGCCGCAGCAGGCCATCCACGTGCTGGAACAGGCATTTGCGCGGCATGGCGATCGGGCCGCCTTGTGGGAAGAGGCGGTCATCTATCGAATGATCGGCGATCCGGCGCACGAACGCGCCACGCTCTCGCGCTACCGCGAGCGCTTTGGCCCGACCCCGCACGTCATGTTGGCCATCGCCACCCTTGACTACACACAAGGCCGGCTGCAGCCGGCGCTCGACGCACTGCTCGCCGCCGAGCCCCGCGCCCGGCCGGGCGACACGGTCTACTGGCAGACGCTGAGCGGACTCGCTTGGGCGCTGGGCAGATATCCTGCGGCAGGCCATGCGGCCCAGGCGTTGATCGCGGCGGGAACGGCCGACGCCGCCGCCTACCAGCGCGCACTGTATGTCGAGCAATATCGCGATCCTCGGCACGCCTTTGACATCGCGCGCCAGGGCTGGAGGCATACGCACGACCCCGCCCTTTTCCTCGCCATGCTGGACATCGTTTCCCGGATGCAGCCCGAGGCACCGTGGCTGCGCCGGGCATTCACCGGCCTTGACCGGCCGCAGATCAAGACGCTCGCGAGCTATCCCTCCTATTGGACGGGCCTTGCGAACCTGCGCGCCGCCCAGGGCCACAATGCGGCAGCACGCGCCGCCTATCGGCGCGCGTTGGCGCTCGCCCCGGGCGACAGCGACTTGCTCGCAGGCTATCTGTGGCTCCTCGTGGACAGCGGCGATGCCGCCGGAATCCGCCCCATGCTCGGTCCGCTTTCCCGTGAGGCGAGCGCAGCCCCTGGGCTCGCTGACGCATTGGCCGCGGCCTATACCCAGCTCCATGAGCCGCAACGCGCACTGCCGTGGCTGGCGCGCGCCTGGCCGACCCGCAAGGATGACCCGCTGTGGCTCATGAATTATGCCGACACGCTGGAACAGGCCGACCAAACCGATGCGGCATGGGCGGCTCGGCGACGGGCCTACGGCCTGCTCGCCCGGACCCAAGCCAAGCCGGAAAGCCCGCAGCAGTCCCGCGCGCGCCTGCGCACCCTCGCGCAGCTGGCCTCCTCTCTGGCACCGGGCGATCCGACCCGGACACTCATCGATCGGCTCGCAGCACGACCCGACTCGACGCAAGCCCGGATAGCCGTGCTGGCGTGGACGCTGGACCAACAAGCCTACCCCCTCGCCCGCTCGTGGTGGTTGCGGGCGTTCCTGCGTCAGCCCCCGCCCCCCTGGGCCCGATTGTCGATGGCGCTCGCCCGCGATGATGGACGCACGCTGGCGCGACTGCTGAGGCGACGGCGCGACGCCCTCCCGCGCCGTGACCGCGTCGACGCGGCACGAAAGCTCGGATGGACCTCGCTGGCGCAAAGCCTCGCCTTTCAGGGACTGGCAGGCGAACCGAATGATGAGCGCCTGCAGCGGCAGTTCCGCGCCCTTGCGCTGCCCGGCAGCGACAGCGTCGGCATCCGTGCCGCCGTGACCGAAGAAAGCAGTCTCCTCACCCAGGCCCTCAGGCTGCGTGCAGGGCACTGGCTGTCGCCGCGAGACCTCCTCACGGCACAAATCGATACCGCCTATCAGCGCACGCTTGATCTCACGCAGCTCGGCACGCCCCCCTCCATGAGCCGCGGTGGGCTCCTCGGCTGGCGACACGGTCTCGCGCATGGGCAGCTATGGCTCAACCTAGGCGCCGGCAGGAACATCGCGTCATGGTCCCGCTTCGGATTCGGCTGGCACGAGCGTTGGAGCGGCTGGCTCGAAACCACCTTGGGCGCAACAGCGGGGATGATTCCCAATGATACGGCGGCGCTGAGCGTCGGCGCCGTGGAAAACCGTATCGCCGGCAGCGCCTCGGCCCAGTTGACGCCCCGCACGTTGGTCCAGGCGCAAGCGAACCTCGGGCAGCTGCGTGCGCAAGGCGGGGGGGCCCTGGGGATCGCGCGGCGTTTTGCGCTGGATGCGGACTATCAGCTCTGGTTCGCCCCGCCTGACTTCACGTTGCACGCCTCCGTCAGCGGCGCGCACTACGACCCGGCCGCCGCCGTGCCCAGCCAGCTGGATGCACTGGTGCCGTCGGGCGAGACCCCGGCCGTCGATTTCTTCGTCCCTGCGAGCTTCACGCAGGCATGCGGCGGCGCCCACTTCAACATGCAGTACGAAACTCTGTATACCGCGCGGCCGCGTCCGTACGCCAGTGCCGATTTCTGCGCCAACAGCGTCGACGGCCCCGGCTATGATCTGACCGCAGGCCTCGCGCTGCCTGTCCTGGGTCCGGACCACCTCTCCTTGAGCCTCATGCTCGGGAATAACGTGGGCAGCCAAGGCGGACGAACGGAAAGCGTCATGCTGCGTTATCGCCACTACTTCTCCCCAACACAATGAAGGAGCCAAACCCGTGAACCGCCTCTCATATTTCGCCTCGACCGCCGCCTTGAGCCTGGTCCTGCTGGGCCTCGGCGGTTGCGCCTCCACCCGCCTCGATGCATCCCCTGCGCCGAGACTCGACACACAGGCCATCTGGAGCGTCGCGCCGCCCGTCAACAACACCGTCACGCCCTATGCGGCAGGGCGCGTGCAGAGCCAACTTGCGGCGCTGCTCAGCACGCACGGCGTGCAGCACGTCCTGCTGGTGCCGGCGGCCAATCCGGGCGGCCCCCTGCCCATCGACAACGGGGCGCAGAACGAGCGTGCGGCACTTGCCTGGGCGCGCCACCACCAGGCCCGCTACGCTTTGCTGGGAAGCGTTGACGAATGGGAGTACAAGATCGGCCTGGACGGGCAGCCTGCGGTCGGGTTCACGCTGAGGCTCGTCGACCTCAAGACCGGCAGCGTCATCTGGAGCGGTGCGGCCTCGGCCAGCGGCGGGAGCCGGGAGGGGCTTGCGGTCCTCTCGCAGGACGTCTTGAACGACCTGATCAACCGTCTGCTCCCCGCGGGCGGCCACGGGGCCTGACATGAACACGGCTCCTCACCGAGACGCCGACCTGGTGGTATGGGCGGAAATCCTGCTCCTGCCGATCATCGGCGTCGCCTTGGCGGCATGGCTCAATGAGGCCACCCCGTTCACCGTGTCGCGCTACCCCTGGCTTTGGCTCATTCCGCTCTTCCTGGGGCTGCGCTACGGGCTTGCGGCGGCGGCGGCCGCAAGCTTCTCGCTGGCGGTGACCAGCATCGCGAGCCACCGGCTCGGCTTGGCAGGTGAAGCCCCTCCCCTCATCCACCTCGTCGGCGGCGCTTTCGCGGCGCTGGGCGCGGGGCAGTATAGCTCGCGGTGGAGACAACAATTAGGCGCAGCGCTCGCGCGCACAGACTATACCGAAGAGCGGCTCGAATCCCTCACTCGGGCGTTTTTCATCACGCGCCTGTCGCACGACCGTCTCGAAGAAGCCCTCATCACGCAGCCTGTGACCTTGCGCGGCGCCATGGAAGCCCTCCGGCCCCTGGGCGCCGAATCGCCCACCGGCATTTCACCGGCAGGCGCCGATGCGTTGCTTCAGCTGCTCGCCCACTATTGCCGCTTCGAAGCCGCGGCCTTGCACCTTTATCGCAAGGAGCGTTTGAGCGACGAACCGATCGCGGCGCTCGGGCCGTCATTGCCCCTGTCGCGCACTGATCCTTTATTGGTGTTTGCCCTGGAGGACGACCAGACCGCCTATCGCAGCGTCGAGGAACTCGAAGGCCAGACAGGGGATTATCGTGCCGTCTTCCCCGTGGTCGATGCCGCCCGCGAACGGCTGGGGGTACTGGTCGTGCGCGATCTGCCGCTCCTCGCGCTCACCGAGGAGAACCTGACGGTCGCCACCGCGATCCTGCAATACTTTGCCGACGAGAGCTGGGCTGCGGCGCAGACCGCCGACCTGCGGCACCGTCTGCCCGACTGCCCGGCGCAGTTCGCCCACGAGCTCATCAAGCTGCAGCACCTCCATGATAGAAGCGGGGTGCGTTCGACCCTGATTGTCCTGCGCGCACGCGATCCCCAGGCCGATACTTTCCTGCTGGAGGCGATGTATGACATGCGGCGGGGACTGGATCTTTATTGGCGCTCGCCCTTCGGCGCCCACACGCCGAGCATGCTCATTCTGCTGCCTCTGGCCGGACCCGCCACCGCCCGCGGGTTCCTGGAACGTATCGCCGGCCTCCTGCGCGCAAAGGGCGTCGAAGGCGGGTTGGAAGCCGCAGGATTCACCGTCGTGCAGATTGCCGTCGATCATCGGCTGCCCGCCGCACTGCTCGCGGCGTGCGGCATCGAGCAGCCCACATGAGCGCGGATTTGGCCGTCCTGCTGTCCCCCTGGCTGCGTCAGGCCTCGGCCGGCGCGGCGGGAGCCCTGATCGCGCAGTCCCTGCTGGTCAACGCCCTGCTCAGCACGCTCCTTGCCCCCGTGACGCGTCGTGCCCTGCCTCGGCGCCTGCATGGCCATCCGGCGCCCACTGTGGCCGCGCTCGCCGTTTTCGGCAGCCTGCTGCCGCTGCTAGGCCCCCTGCTCCTGCTTCTGATGGCGATCGTCTATCCGTCCCTGGAAAGGGCGCCCCGCCGAACGCCGCAGATCCTCCCCCCGCTCGCCTTCACGGCCGAAGCCCGAAGCCGCTTCAGCCGCTTCGGGGCAGGCGGCGCCATTGCGCAGCTGCGGAATGCCGCGACGGGCAGCGAGCAGGGTTCACGTGCGTTGCTGGCCATCGAATCCCGCCGCAACCAAGCGACCACGCAACTGCTGACCGAAGCCCTGAGCCATCCCGACGAGACCCTTCGCCTGCTTGCACACAACTTGCTGACGCGACGCGAAGAAGACATTGTCACCCCGATGAGCCGGCTCGAGGAGCGTCTGGACGGGAAAGCCACCTTGCCGGGACCCCTGGCCCTCGATCTCGCCGAGCTCCATCTTGAATTTCTCTATCTTGGCATCGCGAGCGGCAGCCTGCGGCACCTGCATACCGAGGCGGCGGCGCAACTCCTGGACGGGAGCGGCGAACCGCCCGCGCACGCCCCTTGGCACAGCCGATGGCTCCTCGCCCACGCCCGCTTGCGGCGGGAGCGGCATCCGGCTGACATTGCCGGCATCGAAGCGTGCTATGTGCAAGCGCTGGCCGCGGGCACGGCCCCGGCACGCGCGCTGCCCTGGCTGCTCGAGAAGGCCTGGCGGGCGCGCGATTACGCGCAGGTGCGCAGCCTGATTTCGCGCCATCCGCCGTTTACCTTCCTGCCGCTCATCGGGCCCGCGGCGCTGCGCTGGAGGAGAAGCCCGCATGCCTGAGGCCGTATCGCCCGATTGCGACGTCACTTTGCTGCTCGAGGGCACTTACCCCTACATCAAAGGCGGCGTGTCGACCTGGGTCCACCAGCTGATCAGCGCTCTTCCGCACTGGCGCTTCGGCGCCGTGTTCGTTGGCTCGCGCCGGCAAGACTATGGGGGAGTGCAATACCAACTGCCGTCCAACCTGGTGACCCTGCAGACCTTCTACCTCTTCGACGCAGTCGACTCGCCCACGGTCAAGGCGCCCCGCCTTCCCGCCGATACGACGGCGCTGTATGGCGCCCTGCACGAATCGTTGCGGGCAGGACGATCGGAACCGCTCGACGTCCGTCATCAGATCGAGCCGGGCCACCCGCTGAGCGAGGAGGCCTTCCTGTACGGCGAACCCGCTTGGGACTTCATCACCGAATCCTATGGGGCGAAGGCCACCGAGCCGTCCTTCGTGGATTACTTCTGGACGATCCGCAACATGCACCGTCCGATCTGGACGCTCGCCCGCGCCACCCGCACCCTCCCGCCTTCGCGCCTGTTTTTCAGCCCCTCGACGGGCTACGCCGGCATGCTGGGCGTGCTTGGCGCACAGCAGCAGATGCGGCCGTTCATGCTGATGGAACACGGCATCTACACCAAGGAGCGGCGCATCGACCTGATGAATGCGGCATGGGTCGGCGATTCGCGCAACCCGCTGGAGCGCGATCCCACCGAGGTGAGCCACCTGCGCGAACTGTGGATTCATTTCTTCGAGATTTTCGGCCGCCAGGCCTACCGTCGCGCGGACCCCATCATCAGCCTGTTCGAAGCGGCGCGCCAGCAACAGATCCGCGATGGTGCAGAGCCTGCGCGCACGCGCATCGTTCCCAATGGCGTGAACATCGGCCAGATTTCCCGCCTGCGCCGGCCGGCCGACACCCCGCCCCCCCCCGTCATCTGCCTGCTGGGCCGCGTCGTGCCGGTGAAGGACATCAAAACCTTCATTCGCGCCGCCCATGCATTGCAGCAACGCCTGCCGGCTGCGCAGGCCTGGATCGTCGGCCCCGAGGACGAGGATCCAGCATACAGCCGCGAATGCCACGAGCTCGCGCACGCCTTGGGACTCGGCGAGACCGTGCGCTTTTTCGGCTTCCGGCGCATTGACGACATACTGCCGCAGGTCGGCGTGCTGGTGCTCACCTCCATCAGCGAAGGGCAACCACTGTCCGTCCTGGAAGGGTTTGCGGCCGGCCTGCCGTGCGTGACAACCGACACGGGGGCATGCGCGGAACTCGTCTATGGTCGCGGCACGGACGACAAGGCGTTGGGCGCGGCCGGCGAGGTCGTGGGCCTCGCCGACCACGAAGCGATCGCGCGCGCGTGCGCCGCCCTGCTGGGCGATCCTGCAGCCTACGCACGCGCCGCACAGACGGCCATTCGGCGCGTGGAGCGCTATTATGACGTGCGCCAGATGGTCGAGACCTTTGACCATCTGTTTAGCAAGCACACTCACCCGGAGGGCGCCGCCTGATGGCCGGGATCGGTTTCGAACTGCGCCGCTTGAGCCGCTCCAAGACATACGCCGGCCTTCTGCGCGCCTACCTTTATGCAGGCATCATAGGTTCTGGGCCCTGGGTGCTCTCGATTCTGGCGATTCTCATTCTCGGCGTCATGAGCCTGGGCGTCGTTGTACCCGCGAGCAAGATCAGCGACTTCCAGACCAGCGTCACGTGGTTGATCGCGCTCAGTCTCATCTATTCCGGCGGCACCCAGCTCGTCTACACCCGCTACGTGGCGGATCGGCTGTTTGAACGGGAGAGCGGGCGGGTGCTCCCGAGCCTGTTCGGCATGCTGCTCGTCACGACGGCGCCGCTGTTCGTCGTCTCCATTCCCTTGGCCCTCTGGCTGCTGCCGGGCACGACGCCGGCTTACCGTCTGCTGATGATCGTGGGCCTGAGCATGCTCAACATCGTCTGGACCCTCACCGTGCTGCTCTCAGGCCTTAAAAGGTACCAAGGGTTGCTGATGCTCTATCTCCTTGGGTACGGCAGTTCCGTCGCGTTGGGGCTCTGGCTGGGGCGCGCGGGTTTGGGGATGGAGGGGTTGCTGCTGGGGTTCCTGCTCGGGCAGGTCATCATCATCATGGGCGCATTGGCGTTCGTCTGGCTGGAATACCCCCCTGCCCGCTTCGTTGAGCTGGATTTCTTGCACCGCGGCCGACTGCGCCTGTGGCTCCTGCCCGCCGGCATATGCTTCAACGCCGGTGTCTGGGCGGACAAGTTCCTGTTCTGGCTGTGGCCGGGCACCGGAGAGCGCGTGATTGGCGACTTGCACGCCTCGGCGATCTACGATACGCCGATCTTTCTCGCCTACTTCACGCTCATCCCCGGCATGGCCATGTTCTTGCTCCGCATGGAGGTCGACTTCGTCCGCGCCTACGACCGGTATTACCATGCGGTGCGCGAGGGCGGCTCGCTGTCGGCGATTCGCGCCCACCGCACGGAGATGGTGATCACCGCACGCGAGGGCATCTACGACATCATCAAGATCCAGGGATTCACGCTGCTGGCGCTCATGGCCAGCGGCCCCTCGCTGCTCACGTTCTTCCGCATCCAGCCGCTGTATTTTCCGCTGCTCGCCATCGACACGGTAGGCGTCAGCCTCCAACTGCTGGTCATGGCGGGGCTCAACATTTTGTTTTATCTTGACCGCCTGCGCTTGGCGGCCGCGATCACCGCGCTCATGCTCGCATCCAACCTGGCGTTCACCGCCTTGAGCCTCGAACTGGGACCGCTCTTCTACGGCTATGGCTTTGTCCTGGCGATGCTGCTCACGACACTGGTCATGCTCACGGCGACCGACCGCGTCCTGGATAAGTTGACCTACTCAACGTTCATGTTGCGCTGACTCCGTTCCGTCAGATCGGCTCGTCTGGCATGTTTCAGGCAAACTGCCGGCCCGTCTTTACCCATGCGAGGGTGTGCATGGCGTTAACCTGCTGAATTTACATGACCGTATCCCTAAAGGTCCTCACGACGCCGGGCTGGGTGCCGTAACTTCCCCCAAGCGGTGGCGCCGTGATTTTAGGGGGCGGCCGGGTTGGCCGCGGTAGCCGTAGGTAACCGGTAACTGATTGGCGTCATTGCGTTGAGCGACGGCGTTTGGCTTTGGTTCTTGGGGTGGGGTGAGCGGATAGGGGCAACCCGGCGTGGGCGATGCAGCCTACCAGGTTGATGGCGGCCAGCATGATGAACTTGTCGCTCGCGGCCGGCGCGACGCCCCGCAGCCATTCGGTCGAGCTCCCAAAGACGTACGCCATGCGCTACCGATTGTTGGCCAGATGGAAACGAGCGCGAGATTTTGGGCTTCTCCCCGTCACTCCGGGATCTGTGCCTCGACAAGCTTCGCGAGCAGCGCAAGCGAGTCTTGCCAACCGAGGTAGCACGCTTCAGGCGGAATGGCTTCGGGAACCCCTTCCTGCATGATTTCGAGCTCCGTACCGACGGACACTGGTTTCAGGAACACTGTCGTGTGCATCTCGCCGGGCATGTTGGGATCGTCAAATCTGCCGGTGTAGCTGATGCGTTCATTCGGCACCAATTCGAGATATTGCCCACCGAAGGAGTGGGTTTCCCCGGTGGCGAAGTTTTTGAACGACGCCTCGTAGGTGCCGCCGATTTTGGCGTCCAGACGATGGATCTTGCAGGTAAAGCCGTTCGGCGGAAACCATTTGACCATCGCATCGGCATCGAGGAAGGCTCGATAGATCCTCTCCGGTTTCGCGCGGAGTACGCGATGAAAGCGGATGGTATTTCCAGGCATGGTGCTAACCCCTTCGCTGTGTTGACACTTCAAGGCTAGCATCAGCGGGACGGTGCGGCCACCGCATTTTTACGTTCAGCTGGCGTACCAGAATCCAGCCGCTCCGGCGGCGAAATTCTTGTTGCCCCCCGAGCCCGCTCACGCGGGAAGCACGCCGGCCGGTTACCGGTTACAGCCGTAGAACATCGAGCAGCATACGATGCCCAGGCTCTGGCTGGGCTGAATTTCTCCAAAGCCGCACGCGGCGTCAGGCCGGGGGGCCGCGCGCTTGAGCTCGTGCTCACGCGCGACATGGCGGCAGTAGGCCAGGAAGGCGACGAAGAGGCGGGCCTCGATGCGATCCTCATGCTGATGGCAGATCGGCCTGAGAGAGGTCGTGCTTGAGTTCCTTGAAAGCCTGCTCGGCCTCGGTGAGGTGCGTGTAGAAGGTCCATCGTTGCGCGGGATCGTGATTCGAGCGGAAGGCATCCCGCCGGAATTTCTGTCACATTATGTGCCTGATCGGCCCTTTACCGTCATAGGCAGAATGACGGCTCAAGTGACAACTTTTGACGGCCAGAACTTGAGGGCCCATACTGTCACATAATTGAACGTATTTGTGACAGATAAAACATGCAGATTGGTTACATGCGGGTGTCGAAGGCGGACGGCTCCCAGGCCACAGACTTGCAGCGCGACGCGCTGATTTCTGCGGGCGTCGATCTGGCCCATCTCTATGAGGACCAGGCGTCAGGCAAGCGCGAGGATCGCCCCGGCCTTGCGAGCTGTCTGAAAGCGTTGCGGTCAGGGGATACCTTGGTGGTGTGGAAGCTGGATCGGCTCGGGCGTGACCTGCGGCATCTGATCAACACCGTGCACGACCTGACGGGACGCGGTATTGGCCTCAAGGTGCTGAGCGGTCATGGCGCGGCTATCGACACCACGACTGCCGCCGGCAAGCTGGTCTTTGGCATCTTCGCTGCGCTGGCCGAGTTCGAGCGCGCGCTCATTGCAGAGCATACCGTCGCTGGCTTGGCTTCTGCGCGCGCACGCGGCAGGAAGGGCGGCCGGCCGTTCAAGATGACCCCAGCCAAGTTGCGGTTGGCGATGGCGGCGATGGGCAAGCCAGAAACCAAAGTTAGCGACTTGTGCCGGGAACTTGGCATCACGCGGCAGACCCTGTACCGTCATATTTCCCCGGAGGGTGAGCTACGCCCGGATGGGGCGAAACTGGTTTCATGCCCATGACGCTGATTTATACGCGTATGGAGGAAGACGTCCTCGTCGGCCCTTGGGCTATGGCAGTTCCCCCAATTTCTCCAGGCTCCGGTGTTCTGCTCGCGGAGAATGCCATATTCCCTGTGAAGGGTCGGACATACGGCCCATGTGGTGAGGATGCGTGTAATGCCTGAACACTCTTCATCCCTGCCGTTCGACTGCATTCTGCGCGCTTGGGAGTCCCACGGTGCCGAGGTAAAGGGCTTTCTTACCCGCCAGATAGGCAATGCGAACGTGGCGGAAGATCTTTTGCAGGAGATCTTCCTGAAAGCCATGCGCCAGGGGCGAGGTTTTTGTGCACTGGATAACCCGCGTGCCTGGCTATTTCAGGTGGCGCGCAATGCACTGATTGATGTTGCACGCACGAGTCGTCCCACCATCGAACTGGACGAGGAGATGCCCGCGCCTGATCCCTCGCAGCGCCCAGCGGTTGATGAACTGGATGTCTGCATAGCGCGCAATCTACAGGCACTAAGCGACGAGGATCGCCGCATCCTGCAAGCCTGCGATCTCGACGGCCAGACGGTGCGCTTTTTTGGCGAAGCCCAAGGACTGAGCCTTCCTGCAGCCAAGGCGCGCATACGGCGTGCCCGCGAGCGTCTGCGGGCAGCAATCATCCGCAATTGCGGCGTGCGCTTCGACGAGACTGGACGGGTCTGCTGTCACATCCCAGCCACGCGGGACTGAGCGCCTGCATCCTTTTCCTGCCTGCGTCGTCTTCATGAGTGCCTTCAACCGACTCAGGAGCGATTAATCATGCCAGACACCGCCTTCTCACCCTCCCGCCGCAAAGTACTCAGCGGCATGGCGGCCAGCGGCGCCGTTTCCCTTCTGGTCACGACGGGCTTCGCCCCGGCTGCGATGGCAACTGAGATGCCAGTCATGGCTATGAGTGGTCCGCTCACCTATTACGTCGAGTTGCGGGTAGCGCAGCCATTCAAAACCGGGTTCGATGCCGGAATGCAGCGCTTTGCCCAGACCATGCAACAGCGCGGCGCGTTGGCCGTCACCCTCAAGCAGATGGTAGGTGACTCGACCATGGTGAAAAACTACCCGGAAAACTACAAAGGTCTGCTGCGCACCGCCTACGCAGATGCCGCACAGGCGGGAACCCTGCCGCTGTTCTACGCCCTGTTTGTGCGCTTTGCCTCCGACAAGGCTCTGCATACCGCGAAGCCGGACTCGGTGTTTGGCGCTGAGGTCCTGCCGCATCTATATGGTGCGATGATGCAGGACGGCAAACCAGTTCCAACCCCCGCGCCGATGGCGGTCTACCGTGGGGTGTTCCAGACCGTGGCCGCAGGCGACCGCCAGGGCATCTACACCAGCGATGTCGATATTCTCAAATTTCTCGCCAAACCGGCCGATGCCGCGTCGGGCAACCGCTTGATCACCGTAGAGAACCACGTGTTCATTGCCGATCGCGTGATGCAATCTTTCGAGCAGGAAGTGGTGCCATTGCTCAAGGTGGCGCAGGAAACCTTTCAGCCCACCCCCTCGGCAGACGGTATTGGTCAACCTGGCGCAGCGGACAACCGCCTCTATCGCAAAGCGGTCAGTACCGAGATTTTGCGCAAGTCTACGGCAGACGGTCGGCAGCGCGCCTACATCATGCACGGCATCTGGGAGTCCGTGTGGGATCACGAAAACTCGCACCTTGACCCACGCTTCAAGGCCGCCGCAGGTCCTGTGGGAGCGATGGTGGACATCGGCCCGGTCGAGCCGTTCTACACCACTCGGTTGACGGTACTTAAAGCGTAATCGGCAGCCCGGCCGGGCAAAAAACGCCCGCTGCGCTGCATCCTTCTCGCGCCTCGTTCGTCATCATGATCAGAACGATGCACACGGAGTCTTTTCAATGAACACCCAAGTCGGGACCTCCACCTCGACAGCCCCTGCGGCGACTGCCGCCTGGCGCCCCTGGATCGCGCCGGTGCTGTACGTGCTCGGCTGGTTCGCGCTCTACAGCCAGCTCGAGCCCGCCACCGACGCCCTCATGCGCCGGCTGTCTGCCGCCATCGGCATGGCGCCAAGCAGCCATCTGTACAGCGCGGTGAGTTTTTTTGCCTTCGAAGTGCCCAAGGTATTGATGCTGCTGGCGCTCATCGTGTTCGTCGTCGGCGTGATCCAGACCTTTTTCACCCCGGAAAAAACCCGCGCCATCCTCGCCGGCAAGCGGCAGGGCGTGGGCAATGCGCTGGCGGCGACGCTGGGCATCGTCACGCCGTTTTGCTCCTGCTCGGCGGTGCCCTTGTTCATCGGCTTTCTCACCGCCGGGGTGCCGCTGGGCGTGACCTTCTCGTTTCTGGTATCCGCACCGATGGTCAACGAGGTCGCGCTGGCGCTGCTGTTTGGCATGTTCGGCTGGAAGATCGCCGCCATTTACCTGAGCTTGGGGCTCATGGTGGCGATCGCGGCGGGCTTGGTCATCGGGCGCATGAACCCGGTGAACCTGGTCGAGCCCTGGGTGTTCGACATCCCCGCCGTGGCCGGCACCGAGGCAGTGCTGACCTGGCAGGCGCGCTTCGCCCAGGGCTGGAAGCATGTGCGCGAGATCGTGCTCAAGGTGGCGCCGTACGTCGTCGCTGGGGTGGGCGTGGGCGCGTGGATCCACGGCTATGTGCCCGAGGACTTCATGGCGCATCTGATGGGCAAGAGCGCGTGGTGGTCGGTGCCGCTGGCCGTGGTCATTGGCGTGCCGATGTATTCGAATGCCGCGGGCATCATCCCGGTGGTGCAGGCGCTCTTGGGCAAGGGCGCGGCGCTGGGCACGACGCTGGCGTTCATGATGGCGGTGACGGCCTTGTCCTTCCCCGAATTCATGATCCTGAAAAAGGTGATGAAGCCCAAGCTGATCGCGCTGTTTTCCGGTGTGGTGGCCGTGGGCATCGTCTTCGTGGGCTATGTGTTTAATGCGGTGATGTGACGCTTTCACATCGATGTTTCTGCAAACACCGAGGAAACTTGTATGATCGTCAATCGCATGGTGAGCATCATGGCGGGGTTCATGGTATTGCTCAGTCTGGTGCTGGCGCAGATCACGCATCAGATCGACCTGTTTCACCCCACCTGGCTGTGGCTGACAGCCTTTGTCGGCCTGAACCTATTTCAGATGGGCTTCACCGGCTTTTGCCCCGCAGCAAAAGTGCTCAAGGCGCGGGGCATGAAGGAAGCCACCAACGCCCGCGGCATCACTTCCTCGGGCCAGAGCTGCTGCTGATTTTCCCCATTCAGGGAGACACTCCATGACCACCCAAACCATGCCCTCTGCCCACGAATTGCTGGCCAAAATCCGCGCCGACGTGGGCTGCGTGCCCGCCGCCATCGAAAAGTCCTTTGTTGTCGACGACGGCCTGATCCAGGAGCCCATGCGTGCGCGCCATGACCACCAAATGATTGGCGATGCCGTGGTCGGCGTGCAGAAGTAAAAACCCATTCGGACCAGAGGACAATCCAGCGATGACCAACATCAAAATCCTTGGCATAGGCTGTGCCAACTGCAAGACCACGCAAAAGCTGGTCGAAGACGTCCTTGCCGCCAAAGGCATCCAGGCGCAAGTGGACAAGGTCGAGGACATTCCGTCCATCATGAAGTACGGTGTTATGAGCACCCCGGGCGTGGTCATCGACGGCAAGGTGGTGCACTCGGGCGGCGTGCCCAGCCGGGCGCAGGTTGAGAGCTGGTTGGAAGCCTGATCGTGCACACGATCAAAGCGCAAACGACTCTACCCCCGGCTACCGCATCGTTGCTTGCTGCGAGCCGCCTGTTCGCGCAAGCGTCTTATTCCGACTCGGCGACCCCCACCCGGGCGCAGAACATCATCACTCCCGAGACCGCGCTCAAGGCAGCGCCGTCTGCCAAGGCCGAGCGCATCACCCGCGGCCGACAGGCAACCGGGTGGTGACCGATCTTGAAGAATGAGATGTCCTGTCAATAGTGGACAGGACACCTCAGGCCGCACACCAGCAAGTCATTCCCGAAGCACTTGGTCTACCCGTACCTGCTGCGCGGCGTGAGGGTCATCCGGCCCAATCAGGTGTGGGGAACCGACATAACCTTGTCCAGGCAGCGATACAGCGTGTTCTTCTCCGCCAGGGCAAAATCGGCATCCAGGAGATCCGCCATCGCGCTTCCAGTGAACCAGTCCCGATGCAAGCGCCATTCCGAGC
>JAKAEJ010000046.1 GCA_021818335.1 Pseudomonadota bacterium
CCTGATGGCGATCGTGCTGGTTCTGATGCTCGGATGGGCCGCAATCGTGGCGCACGTGCTTTGACGGAACCGGCTTGAACGACTCGGCGAACACCCGCACGCCACTCGCGTATGCGTTGGCGCGCGCACTACTTTTCCGGCTGGATGGCGAGCGCGCGCACACTGCCGGACTGCATGCCATGGACGTACTCGCGCGCTTGCATCTGGGCCGGCTGCTGGCGCAGCCGGTCAAGCCGCTGCCCACCCGTGCGTTCGGTATCGACTTCCCCAATCCCGTGGGACTGGCGGCGGGAATGGACAAGAACGGTGCGCACCTCGATGCTCTGGCCACCTTGGGCTTCGGATTCATCGAAGTCGGCACCGTCACGCCCAGACCGCAGCCCGGCAACCCACGGCCGCGACTGTTCAGGCTTCCCGGCCAGCAGGCGCTCATCAATCGCATGGGCTTCAACAACGACGGCGTCGAATCCTTGTTGCGCAACCTCGACCGCGCGCGCTTCCGCGGCATCCTCGGCATCAACATCGGCAAGAACAAGGACACGCCGAACGATCGCGCGATCGATGATTACCGCCTGGGCCTTCGCAGAACCCACGACCGCGCCCACTACATCGCGGTCAACATCTCCTCGCCGAATACGCAGGGTCTTCGGGATCTGCAGGAACGGGAAACGCTCGATGGCCTTGTCGGCACATTGAGGGAAACCCAGGAATCGTTGGGCTCACAGGCCGGCACCCGCAAGCCGCTGCTCCTGAAGATCGCCCCCGACCTCGACGAATCGGCCATGGATGGCATCGCCGAGGTGCTGCGTCGTCACGGTATCGATGGCCTGATCTGCACCAACACGACAATCTCGCGCAGCGGCGTCGAGGCTGCGCCGAGTTCGCGGGAAGCAGGCGGGCTATCCGGTGCCCCCGTTCGTTCGCGCGCCATCGCAGTGCTCCGTGGCATGCGCGCACGCCTGCCCGCGCTGCCGATCATCGGCGTCGGTGGCATCCTCGAGGGCGCCGACGCCGCCGCGCGCATCGCCGACGGTGCCAGCCTCGTCCAGGTCTACACCGGGCTTATCTACCGCGGCCCATCCCTGGTGGGCGAATGCGTGAACGCAATTCGGGAGTCGCAGCATGCGCCCCGCGCGGATTGACCTGCCCGGTTGTTCCCTCGTCGAGGACGCATCGCTGGAAGGACGCAACACCCTTCGCGTCGATGTCCGTTGCGCCTGGTTTGCGGAACTCCACGACGCCGACGCGTTGCCAGCACTGCTGGCGCTGCCGGCGTTGCAGGAACTTCCGCTGCTGGCGCTGGGTGCCGGATCCAACTTGCTGTTCACGGCCGACTGGCCAGGCCTCGTGGTGCACCCGCGCGACGAGCGCATTGAGTGGCTGGGCGAAAGCGACGGTTACGCGCACGTCCGCGCCGGCGCCGGCGTCAACTGGGATCACTTCGTTCGATGGACCCTCGCGCATGAGCTGATGGGGCTCGAGAATCTCGTCCAGATCCCGGGTACGGTCGGCGCGGCGCCCATTCAGAACATCGGCGCCTACGGAGTCGAGGTCGCGACCTGCATCGAGCACGTCGAAGCCTGGGACCGACACGCAAGATCCTGGGTCAGGTTGGACGCGGCCGCCTGCAGCTTCAGCTATCGCGATTCCTGCTTCAAGCAGGCACCGGACCGCTGGATCATCCGGGCCGTCCAATTCGTGCTACCCAGGCAGGCCCCGCTGAGGCTCGAGTATGCGGGCATTCGCGAGGAACTGGCCGCGATGCGCGTCGATGCGCCGTGCGCCGTCCATGTGGCCGAGGCTGTGGCGCGACTGCGCGCGAGGAAACTGCCGGATCCCGCACAGATCGGGAACGCGGGCAGTTTCTTCAAGAATCCCGAAGTTGACCCAGCGCAGGCTGCCTCGCTGCAGGCGCGCCTTCCGGAATTGCCAGCCTGGCCAGCCGACCATGGCCGCGTCAAACTCTCCGCGGCATGGCTGATCGAACGCGCCGGTTGCAAGGGTCTGCGCCAGGGCGATGCGGGCATCTCGGCTCGCCACGCATTGGTGCTCGTCAACCACGGCCATGCCAGCGGCGTCGAATTGTGGGCGCTCGCCCAGCAGGTCCGTGAAGCCGTGCATGCGCTGACTGGCATCTGGCTGGAACCGGAGCCGCGCGTCCTGCCGTAAGCCCTGAGTGCCCGGGCGCAGCCCGCCTGGAGGAACCGGCCGGCGGCGCACTAGACGGGGCCCCGCCCAGACGTTAGGCTTGGCACACTGGACTGGCCGGCGCCAAGCCGCCCGCAGCAGTACTGGTCCCTGTACGCGGGGCTCCACCGGCGAAGATGATCCCGGCCACGCAGCCAGTCGCCATTGCGCATGCTGGACGGCGGACATTCCGCCGAATCGCTCCCTATGGACTGCGGCAGCAATGCAGTCTTGTGCCGACAAACCGTTGCCTACCGCCCGGCCGAGGCTGAGGCCCACGTTGATCCATAAACGAATTGAAATCCACCCGTGGTCGATCCACGGCTCCAATCCAACGAGTGCCGCATGAGCACTGAACCTGCCTTGGCCGAAACCGACACGTCGGTGCCCGCGCCATTTCGCACGCCGCCGCAACAGCAGGAGATGCCGTTGGCGGTGGTTCGTGGCCAGCCGCTGGTCGAGATGCCGCAAGACTTGTACATCCCGCCGGATGCCCTGGAAGTGATCCTCGAAGCCTTCGAGGGGCCACTCGACCTGCTGCTCTACTTGATCCGGCGCCAAAACCTCGACGTACTCGATATCCCCATCGCCGAGATCACCCGGCAGTACATGGCCTACATCGACCTGATGCACGAACTTCGACTGGAACTGGCGGCAGAGTACCTCGTGATGGCCGCCATCCTGGCGGAGATCAAGTCGCGTCTGCTCTTGCCGCGCCCACCCAGCCAGGACAGCAATGCGGAGGACGACCCCCGGGCAGAATTGGTGCGGCGACTGCAGGAGTACGAACGCTACAAACTCGCCGCCGAGAACCTGGACTCCTTGCCGCGGGTCGAGCGGGACACAGCCGTCGCGCATGCCGATGCCGGCTCGCACAACGTCGTGCGCATTCCACCCAGCGTGGACCTGCGCGAATTGCTGCTGGCCTTGAAGGACGTGTTGCGCCGCGCGGAGCTCAACAGCGCAGTCGCGATGCAACGCGATGCCCTGTCGATCCGTGAACGCATGAGCGACCTGCTCAAGCTGGTCGCGGACGGGGCCTTCCATTCCTTCGAGGAAGCATTTCGTCCGGAACACGGGAGGCTTGGCATCGTGGTCAGTTTCATTGCCATGCTCGAACTGATCAAGGAAGCGCTGCTCGAGGTCGTCCAGGACGCACCCCTGGCGCCCATCTACCTGAAGGCCCGTGCGCTTGCCGACTGAACGAATCCCCACCGCCATACTCCATCGCGCATCCATCGCGATGCGACTGCCACCCATGCAGCCCCGCGAAACCAGACAAACCAGACAAACACCATGATCGAAGACCAACAACTGCAGCGCATTCTCGAGGCCGCCCTGCTCGCGAGCCACGAGCCGCTCTCGGCGGCGCGTCTCGCCGGCTTGTTCACCGAGGACGAGGGCGTTGATGCGGCCACGATTGGCCGTGCGCTTGAGACCCTGCGCGCCCAGTGCGGCGGACGCGGCGTCGAATTGACCGAAGTCGCTTCGGGCTACCGCTATCAGGTGGCAGGCGACGTGCACCCGTGGGTCGCCCGGCTCAGTGCCGAACGCCCACCGCGATACTCGCGCGCGCTGCTGGAGACACTGAGCCTCATCGCCTATCGGCAGCCGATCACCCGCGGCGAAATCGAGCAGATCCGTGGTGTCGTCGTCTCCAGCAATATCATCCGCACCCTCGAGGAACGCGAATGGGTGCGCGTGGTGGGCCATCGGGACGTGGCTGGACGCCCAGCGCTTTATGGCACGACGCGCCAATTCCTTGACTACTTCAACCTGAAAGCCCTGGAGGACTTGCCTCCGCTGGCGGAGATTCGCGATCTCGAGGAGCTGGCCCCCCAGTTCGAGTTCGAGCCCAGCGCAGCCATCCGAGCCGAGACTCCAGCGACTGCTGCCGCGGCCATCCAGCCGCCGGCAACCGATACCGATTCCGAGGAGCAGATCGCATGACCGCGCCCACGCGCACCCTGTTGTCCCTTAAACGTCCCTCCGCCAGCGAAACGGGAACGCGCTTGCAGGAGCGCCTGCACAAGGTCCTCGCCAGCGCCGGCCTCGGCTCGCGGCGTCTGCTGGAGCAGCGCATCGAGCTGGGCCAGGTGCTCGTCAACGGCACCGCCGCCGGCACTGGCTCCAGCGTTGCCGTCGGGGACCGCGTTGAACTCGATGGCCGCGCCTATGTGGTTGCGACCGATCGACGCGAAGATGCCGAAGTGCTCCTTTATCACAAGCCCGAGGGCGAGGTGATCACCCGCGAGGATCCAGAGGGGCGGCCAACGGTCTTCGACCAACTCCCTCGCCTGAAGGGTGCACGTTGGATTGCCGTCGGCCGCCTCGATATCAACACGACGGGCTTGCTGCTCCTGACAACCGATGGCGACCTGGCCCACGCACTGATGCACCCGAGTGCGGCGCTGGAGCGTGAATACCTTTGCCGCGTGCACGGCGAGGTACCCGACGAAGTCGTTGCGCGGCTGGCCGCCGGAGTCGAACTGGAGGATGGTCCGGCCCGATTCGACGAGATTGCCCTGATCAGTCGCGGCGGCAGCCACAGTTGGTTCCGTGTGGTACTCCGCGAGGGTCGCAATCGCGAAGTTCGCCGGTTGTGGGAATCGCAGGGATTCATGGTCAGCCGGCTGAAGCGCATCCGTTATGGCGCGATCGAGCTGCCGCGCGCGCTGCGCAGGGGCCAGTCGCAGCCACTGGAGGCCGAGGCCATCCGGGACCTCCGTGCTTCGGCGGGACTCGGCGAGCCCCGACCCGGGCTCACCCTGCAGCCGGTGCTCCATCAACGCCGGGCCCAGCGAAGCGCCGTCAAGGTGCAAGCCGATCGGCCGCAGGCCTGGGCCTCTGGCAGTGACGAGCGACGCGAGCTGACGGCCTTTGACCGCATTCGCGATGATCCGCGCGATGCCCGTCGTCGCAAGGGACGTGGCCCGCGCGAAGTCAACGGCAATGTCATGCGGCCGGAACAGGGTCGGAAGGCGCGCAAGCCGCGTGCGTTCGCGCCGGGACAGGAATTGCCCTCGGTCCGCCAGTGGCACGCGGGCGACGCGCGCCCAGGACAACGACCGGGGCCCCGCCGGAGCACCCATCTGGAAGCCGGACCGTGGCTGCCAGCGACCACCGGGCAAGGCGCGCCGGGACGCGGCGATGCGCGTGGACCGCGGCCCGCAGGCCCCCGCAAGGGCCACAACGGACCGGGGGGTGATCGGCGCCCGCCTGGCGGTGGCCGGCCCGGGCGGCCCAGCGAAGGAGGCTGGCGCCCGGAGGGCAACTCGACGCGTGGTCCGCGGCCGCGCGGCCGCGGCCGCTGATTGGAGTTCACATGGACCGCTATGCCGCCCTGACGCTGTTCCTGCGCGTCGTCGAAGATGGCAGCTTCGCCGCGGCCGCGCAGCATGCGGGCATTTCGCGCGCGCAAGCCAGCAAGCTGATCCGGGCACTCGAGGATGACCTTGGCGTGCGGCTGATCCAACGCACCACGCGAAAGTTGAGCCTGACCGAGGCAGGCAGCCAATATCATGCGCGCGTGGCCGAGGCGATGGCCTCCTTGCAGGAGGCAGCGGCCGAGGCGGCCCAACGCCAGGTCGATCCACGAGGCCGGCTGCGCGTCAGCGCGCCGACCTCGTTTGCCACGCGCCATCTCTCCGACGCCCTTGCCGATTTCCTGCGCCAGCACCCCCGTATCGAACTGGAGCTGGTCCTCAGCGACCAGCGCGCCGACCTGGTCAAGGACGGCTTCGACATGGCGATCCGTATCGGGCATTTGGCCGACTCAAGCCTTGTCGCCCGCCGGATCGCCCCAGCCCGTCTGCTGGCTGCTGCGGCGCCGACCTACTTGCGGACGCATGGCACGCCGACGCATCCGCAACAGCTGGAATCGCATAGCGGCATGGTCTATACGCTCACCGCGCATCCTGGCCAGTGGACTTTCTCCCGGGGCAACGAGACCGTGACGGTGCATATGCGCGGCCCGCTGCGGGCGGACAATGGAGACGTACTGACCGGCGCGGCGACGCGCGGGCTCGGGATCACCGTGCAACCCACGTTCATCATCGGCGACACGGTGCGCCGTGGCGAACTGCAACGCATCCTCCCCGATTGGACGCTGGAGGACGCGGCGATCTATGCGGTGTTTCCAGCAGGTCGCGCCGTGCCGGCGAAAACTCGAGCCTTGATCGACTTCCTCGCAGCGCGATTCGGCGACGAGCCCTATTGGGATCGCGATCTGTTCGAAGCCCGTGCATCCAAGGCGGCGCGCCCGCGTACGATCAAGTCAAAAGCGTGAACTGATCCGCGTCCATCCAGGCCGGGAATCGGCGGCGATGGGCCAGCAGTGGTTCCGGGTCGAGCCGGACCGTGACGACCTGCTCGCTGCGGCCAAGCTCGACGAGTGGCT
Organism: Pseudomonadota bacterium; assembly: GCA_021818335.1. Lineage (GTDB taxonomy): Bacteria > Pseudomonadota > Gammaproteobacteria > Xanthomonadales > Rhodanobacteraceae > Metallibacterium. The sequence goes on from JAKAEJ010000046.1 coordinate 6,587, forward strand.
GGCCCAATGCATCGAGGACAGCACTGTCGCCGGCGTAGTCAAGTCCATTGCCGTCGCGACCCACCCGGTTCACCGCCGCCACGCAAGCCAGATTCTCGATGGCGCGGGCGCGCAACAGTGTGCGCCACGCCTCGCGGCGTGGCTCAGGCCAATTGGCCACGACCACCAGCAGGTCGTAGTCCATGCCGCCCTCGGCAGACTCTTGGCTGCAATTCCGCAGCCACACCGGGAAACGCAAGTCGTAGCAGACCTGCGGAAGGATGCGCCATCCCTTGAGTTCGACCAGCGGCCGTGTCTCGCCTGCCGCATAGCGTTCATGCTCTCCGGCCATGCGGAACAGGTGGCGCTTGTCGTAGGTCGTGCACGCGCCATCCGGCCGAATCCAGACCAGTCGGTTGAAGTTCCGCTCCTGCTCGCGGATGACAAGGCTGCCTGTGACCACCGCGCCGATCGACGATGCCAGCTCACGCATCCAGCGGAGGCCCTCGCCGTTCATTCCCTCGGCCTGATGAAGGGCATCATTGGTGAACCCCGACAGAAAGGTCTCGGGCAGGATCACGAGATCAACGCCCTGACCGGCAATGCGACGCACCAAGCCACCGTAGTAGTCGCGATTGGCCGCCGCGTCGTGCCAGCGCGTGTCCCCTTGAACGAGGCTGATCGTCAGAGCTTGCATAGCCGCTCCACGGCAGCCTGCAATGTCGACACGGATTTGGCGAAGCAAAGCCTCAGCAACCGCGAGTCCGGCGGGCTCTCGTAGAAAGGGGAGAGCGGAATGGCTGCGACGCCCGCCTCGCGCACAAGCCAATCGCAGAAGTTGAGGTCATCGACATCCCGGATGGCCGAGTACTCGACCAGCTGGAAATAGCCTGCGGGCACTGGCAGCGGACGGAAGCGCGTGCCGGCAAGAAGCGACCGAAAAGCGTCGCGCTTGGCCTGGTAGAACGCCGGCAATCCAAGGTAATGCCCCGGATCCTGCTCGAGCAGCTCGGCGAAAGCCCACTGCGCCGGCTGGAACGTGCAGAACGTGAGGTACTGGTGGACCTTGCGGAATTCGGCGGTCAGCGCCTTCGGTGCGACGCAATAGCCAACCTTCCAGCCGGTGCAGTGGTAAGTCTTGCCGAACGAACTGACCACGAAACTGCGCTCGGCGAGTTCCGCATGACGCAGCACGCTCTGGTGTTGCGCACCATCAAACACGATGTGCTCGTAGACCTCGTCGGACAACACCCAGAGGCCATGGTCGCGAGCAAGTTCCGCCAGCGCGTCCAGATCCGCTGCCGAAAGGACGGCGCCGGATGGATTGTGCGGGCTGTTGACGACGATCATCCGCGTCCGCGGCGTAATGGCTTCCCGCACGCGCTGCCAGTCCACCGAGAAATCGGGCAGGCGAAGCGGCACATGCACCGAACGCGCGCCCTGCAGATCGATCGCGGGCTGGTAGCTGTCATAGCAAGGATCGAGCAGGACCACCTCGTCGCCCCGGCGAATGCAACAGGCGATCGCGGCAAAGAGCGCCTCGGTGGCGCCCGAGGTAACGGTCACCTCCGTGTCCGGGCTCACGCGTCGGCCGTACAGGTGTTCCGTCTTCAATGCAATCTGCTCGCGGAGCCGGGGAATGCCGGTCATCGGCGCGTACTGGTTGTGCCCTTCGCGCATGGCGCGCGCCAGCGCATCCCGGAGAGCTTCCGGCGGATCGAAATCCGGAAATCCCTGTCCGAGGTTGATTGCCTTGTGCTCGGCGGCGAGCTGGCTCATCACCGTGAAGATGGTGGTGCCCACCGCAGGCAATTTGGTCTCGACCTGCATGCACGTTGCTCCGCGACGCGAGGCCCGGGATGCTAGCACGCGTGCTGCACAGGCAGGCGCTCGCGCGACGCCCGGGCCCGCATGCCGCCCGCAGATGCAGGCCCGGCCAGACCCACGACCTAGAGCCTGTAGGTCACGCTGGCGCCAATGCCGTAGTCAGGACTGCCCTTGAGGAACCCACCGAGCATGTAGCCCTGCAATGACCATGAATGGTCAATGTTGTGGTTGTAGTACAGCGTGGCGTCTCCCCGTGCGTTGCCTTCGGGCGTGGGGCGCTGCTGGTAGAAAACGTAAATGCCCGCGCTGTCGTTTGCGTCAAGCGATGCATTCAGGCCCGCGTTCGCCGATACGACGTTCCGCAGCTGGATATAGCTCGAGCTGCCGAGATCCGTATAACCCACGCCGCCGAATGCGGTCAGCGAACGGTTGATGCCTTCGTATGCATCGACTTCGATGCCATAGTTGTTCTGGCCCGTGCCCAGGCCTTTGTTCGCGTCCGCCGTGCCGAACTGGACGCGTCCCGTGACATCCAGCTCGAACTGCGATGACGCGCGTTTCAAGGCATGCAAGGTCGCCTGCGCCGTCACATCCCCCATGCCGGATGCGGTCCCGGAGACGGCCTGGGCTGGCGGCTGGACAACGCCACCCGGACCCAGAATCCGCCGGAGGCCCCGAGCCAGCGGATTGGTGTTCTTGACCGCACCAATCCCCGGAATGACGTTGGATGGACCCGACACATGGAGATAAGGCGCGGTAATGCGGAACGACCACAAGTCGCCCTTGAAGCCCGCGCTCAACGCCGCGTCCCAGATCGTGGTTCGCGTCGGTTGTCCGTAGGTCCCGCTGCTGTAGTCGCCACCGAAGCTGGCGTAGTAGCCGTTACCGCCGGCAGCCCATGCCATGGGCGCGGCAAGGACCGCGGCTGCGGCAAACGCCACAGCGCCAAAAGATCGTGCACGTTTCATCGATTGCTCCCAGTTCAAAGGTCCCGGGCCGGGCGGAGCGATGAAGCCCCGCTCGTATTCATGGGAATGGTAGGGATGAACGGATCAGCGCCACCCGCCGGGTCCGCCGACCCGAACCGGAAGATTCGGACGGACGACGGCGGGGATATGGGGTCGCGGCGGGAGATTCACGGGCACGTGCGCGGCAAGGTGCATGGACGCATGCGCGTCTGCTGCGGCGGTGGCGGCCGCCAACCCCTTCGCGTTCGCATTGGCCGCGATGGCGTTGTCCATTCCCGCACGGGCATGGGGGGTTTCCGAGGCGCTCACGACACTGCCGAGGTTCACGCCGAGGGTGCCGGCGATCTGACCCCAACCTTGGCCGGACTGGCGCATCGAGAGGATGCCGGCAAGCGTTTCGCTGCCTGTTGAGGTGGTCAGCGCTCCGCCATCCAGCGCCGTCTGGATCTGCTGGGGCGTCGGGTCCGTGATCCTGAGCTTGGTCAGTTCCGCCTTTGCCAGCGCAAGGGTCATGTTCACTTCACCGAATCCCATGGCACGTGTCGCTGGGGCAATCGTCGTCTGGGTCCCGGCCGGACTGGTTGAATCCAGAACGATCGACGTGCCGGATCGCAGGCCATCCACCAGCGCCAAGGCATTGGCCTGGGACCCGGCGAACGAGGCGTACCGGTCGGCCAAGCGCGAAGACAAGGCCGACTGCGCGCTGGATGCACCTGACGGTGATCTGGCCGCGCCCGGCAGTGCTGCGCTGCTGACGAGGGGCAGTGTCGTTGCGAGAGTGGCTGCTACAGCGAGAAGGCTATGTTTCGGTCTCATGATCCATTCTCCGGAAGCAGAAGATCGGATCATCCTTGCCCACCGCACGATGACTCCGTCTCATCCTGGAGCGTAGAGCCGGATTCCCCCTCGCCCGATCCTACTCACGGATCCGCGGTACATCATGAACCCCAGCAGTCTGTGCTGCCGCCCGTCGACGTCTTGTTGCCGGCCTGGTCGACACTCAGCGTCGCGCAACCCGTATCGGCTGCCTGCGGTCCAACGGCCGTCGCGGTCAGCGTGTACGTCGTCGCCGTCACGTTGGACGCCGCGACGGAGTAGTAATGCTCCGGCGACGTGGTTGAGATCGCAGGACAAGACCCTGTGGTCGGCTTGTACGAGAAATACTGCGCGTAACACCGCTCCATCACGGTCTGGGCTTGGTTGAGGGCCGCGTACGCATCCGAACGGCGACTGCGCAACACGTATTTCGTGTAGGCCGGATAGGCAATCGCACTCAACACCGCAATGATGGCGACGACAATCATCAACTCAATCAGAGTAAAGCCCTTCCAGCTTTTCATGCCTGCGTGCTCCCGCCGCCTTCCGATCAGTGTCGCACTGGCGACGGTTTCAGCGCAGGCACCACCGTGATCCTCAGCGCGCGCTTGCCGTCGGGTGCCAAGAGCACGGACACCGTCTCGCCAGACCGGAGGTGCGGAAGCCCGGCAAATCCCGCCACCGACGTTCCCTTGCCCACCACGTAGGTGTGCCCGGCCACGGCGATGGTTCCCTGCCGCACATTGACCGATTGCACCACCCCCTGCACCAACCCAAAGGCAATGGCCGCGATGGCGGTGGGCGCGAACACAAATACCGTCATGGCAACGACAAGCTTCTGCTTCCAGTGGCTCATGGTCTTAATCCTCGTGATCATTGGATGATCTGCCACCATCCTACCCGCGTTAGCCCACCGCCGCGCTCTTGGACCGACTTGATCGTCTGGTCAGATCGCGTGACCAGCTTCAACGCGTGGGCGTTGCCCAAGTCGGCGCTGATGATCGTCGGGGCGGCGGAATAGACATTGCCCATGCTCATGCCGACCGGATTGTAGGTCTTGCCATTGACCGTCACCTGATCGCCACTGTTGATCGAATAATCCCCGTTGACGTCCAGTTCGGGTTGGCTGAACGGGCCGCCATTGACGTAATTGACATCCATCAGCCAGGAGTTGAACCCCACACTACATTGGGTGCTGGATGCCGAAGTCGGGGCGTTCGTTGTAAACACTACCCCGCCGTTTTCGAGGCGCGGATCCGTGATCAGACGCTCGCCCGTCGACGGCAAATCCATATACCACCCGATCTGAGCGCTGCTGGGCAAGCTGCTCAGCGCGGTGCATCCGCTCGGCAGGGCACCTGCTGACGTCGCGCTGTAGTAGACGCAATCGTTCGTCACAGTGCGAACATCCTGGGGCAGCCCCGTCGTCGCTGCGGAGAGCGTCGTCAGTGTCTGCGCCTGAAGGTTGGCCCGCGTGTAGGCCAATCCAACCGTTGAAGTGCTTGGCCCTGGCTGCGTATCCCAAACACCATAGAACGACTGGGTATGGCTGTTGGTCAGGTCGCTGGACGCAAGCATCTGCCCGGTACCGAAGTAGACCATGAGCCCCAATTGGGACGGATAATTCGGATTCAACGTCACCGCCGGCATCGTGGTGATCGGCTGTGGCGTGCCATTGGGCCCGCGCGCCTGGAAGAGCAGCCGCACTGTCCATTTGCTTGGACTGGAGTTGGAGACGTTGATCGACCACAGGTTGCCCTGCAGATCACCCGCAAAGACATGGTCGACCGGCGCGCCGAGGATTCCATCGGAGTTCGCTGCAACGACGCTCGAGAGGCCATCGGGCAAATTGGCATTGCACGCGTTGGCGACAGCGGCACATAGGTCGAGGCCAGCGGGCGCACCCGTCGTCTTGGCCGGGAACAATGACTGGCCGGTCTGCGCATTGACCGCATACAGGATGGCATGATTGGTCGTGCTGTCGTACCCATTGCCGAAGAAGGTCACGAACATGCCCTGCTGGGTACCGGCGTTGCTGCTATTGTTGCAGGGCGTCTGGGCGCCCGTTGCAGGCACGCAGGTCAAAGCAATCGAGGGGGTGCTGTAGCTATAGCCCATGCCGGGATCACTGAACTCCCAGAGCACCGATTTCGCCAGCGCGGTCTCGCTGGTGAAACCCGCGGGATTGGTCACGTCCAGGGCATAGACCGTCTGTCCACCCGCGTTTTCGCCCCCGACCAGCAGCGTATGCCACGTCCCATCCGCAAACTGGATGTCACCGGCCACGGGCGACCCATCGACGTAGAACTGATGGCTATAGTTCGGGTAGGTCAGATTGATCAGGTTCGCAAACACCCCATTGGGCACGAAGGCAAACAACTCCTTGCCAGTAACGGGATCAAACGCATGCAGCATCCCGTCGTTGGCGCCCACGTACAAGACGGGCGTGCGGTTGACGTAGGTATTCTCGAACGTCTGGTAACTGCTGTTGAACGTCGTGCTGAATCCGGATCCGCTCGCATACGGGCCGTCCGGCGCACCGACGTAGATCGGATTGCTGTCGACGATATCGCCAAGAATGTGCGCGCGATTGCGGAACGTCCCACCGTTGCTCTGCTCGAGCGACTGGTCGCCGCGCAAGTAATCCAGACGCGCCTGCCCCAGCGTATCGCTCGGCTGCAACAATGCCTGCTGGCTGGGAGATATCGACGACGCAGAAAGCACGCCGCTACTTCCCCATTCAAACGGTGCGCCCGCCCCTGCTCCACTGTTTAGCGACGGGTTCCAAGTCGCAATGATCCGGCTGGTGCTCCACCCCGTTCCTGAAGCTTGCGAGTCCAGTTGGGATTGCGCGCTCCATGCGGCACTGCTTGCCGCCGTACTGACTTGACCGTTAACGGGGTTGATTGGAAACGCGCGCATGTCGCCCGTCCAGTCGGTGTTATAGGACGCCTCGTAGACAACGGATCCGGTATTGAGGCCGGTCGAGTTGACCGCTGCCGAGGCAGTAGACACACTGCCCGCTTGGATCTGATTCAGGATCACCGACAACTGCTGCACGAGGCTGGTCGGGCTGGTCGCCGGGAAATAGCCCGTCGTGCCGCCGGCAATGGCCATCGCCGTCAGGGCCTGGGCTGCCTGCCGGTTGGCGCTCGGGTCGACGCCGGCGCCGAGGCCGACGACGTAGGTTTTGATGCCAGCTGCCTTCAGCTTGGCGATCGTGTTGACCGCATCGATCAGTGCCTGGTCGTTCGTGCCCCCGGCGTTGAGCGACCCGTCCGCATTGAATGCCGCCGTGACGCCGTAACCTGCCGCCGATGCGCTCCCAAGGGGTGGCCAAAGGTTGCCGTCGAGATCCATCGTCGGCAAGCCATCGGTGACGAGCACGACATACTGCTTGGGCGGGCACGCGGACGTGCTCAGCCCGAGGGTCGCCAGGTACGACTTCGCCTTGGCGACCAAGCCCGCGATCGGGGACTGGTACGCCAATGCCTTGATCTCGCCGCTGCTGGGGTTGTTGGTCTCCGGCTGCAGGAAGGGCGTGAACTTCGCGATCGCCGTGTTGACGCTCGTCGTTGTCGGCTGCGTTCCTGCCGTCGTCATCGGCACCAGCATCGTGCCACTGTCGCTGGTGACGCTCCCCACGTAGTAGCCGAATCCGCGTCGGGCATACATGACCTGCGGCGAATACGGCACATAGCCTGCGTTGGTCGGCCCGGTCACCGCGTTCGCCGAAGGCACTGAACTGTTGTAGCCGACCAAGATGCCACCACTGTTGTAATCCTGCAGCGTGAACAGCGTGTACGGCGTGCTCGTCGGCGGGTTGATCGACGCCCCAGAGTTCGAGCCGGAGGCGGCATAGGTGCCACCGTAGTCCACGTAGACCGAAGGCTGCCCCGAGGCATAGAGCACGTCGTTGATGTCCGGCTCGTCGCTGGTGGCGCCGATCCGCATGTAGCGGTAGCTGCCCATCGCACCGCCATAGAGGTTATTGCTGATCGACGAACAGTTGTTCCGTACCTGAGTCGAAGCGGCCGAGTACTTGTAACAGGGATTCGGGATCCACAGTGTCGGAGCAGGGCTGCTGCTGGGATTCGCCAATGCATAGGCCGCATAGCTGGTATAGGCGTTGGCCGGCAGATCATTGGCAAAGGTGAACTGTCCGCCTGCCGACATGTAGTACACCCAAGTCGTGTACAAGCTTGTTCCGGAAGTCTGGTAATCCTCCAATGCGAAATCGGTGCTGCCCATGTAAGCCTGCAGGATCGCGGCGAGACCCGCCTTCGCCACGTTCAACCGACTCGCGCTGTTGTCTACCTCCACGCCATTGCTCACCACCGTGTAGGGAGCCGATCCAGCCACCGCCGGCGCAACCGGTGGTGTGAACCCGCTGGGTACGGTGTAGTTCACCGGCGAACTCGAGTTGTAGAGAGAGACTGCCCCGCTGGCCTGCTGGCCCGAACCTGTCATGATCGCGCCGCCAAGATCACCATCCATCGACTGGGAATTGCCGACGGCAAAGACCACCTGGGGGTGCACGGGGATCGAAATGCTCAGCGGTACCTGCGAAATTGCGATCGTGGTTGCGGCATATACCGGCAACGCGGGAGGCCCAAAGGTTCCCGCGATGATGGCCAGCGCACATCCGATTCCCAGGTTACGTATCGATCTCTGGATTTCCATGGTCCGCCGTCCTGCCCAGTCGGGGCTTTTGCAGTTTACGTTCATTGATGGAAGATGCTCTGCACCATCGCGGGTGCCTTGCCATTGGCACCGAGAGCGCGCACCGTGATGCGATAGACGCGCGAAGGCTGGACGCCCCCGCCGTATTGCATCGAGGCGACGTTCTGACCCGGCATGGCCACGCTGGGAAGCTGCTCGATGACGATCTGTGGCGCAGCACCAGAAAGGCCCTGATAGGGAGAAGTCATAGTCGTGCCAGAACCCGACCACGTTGCACTCTGGGCCCAAACAGGTGTTGCCTGCGGATTGAAGAGGTAGAGGCCACCGTTCCCGGCCGTTGTAAACGCGGAGTTGACGTATTGACCACTTAGCAGCGCGCCTTCGGCAATGCGTAGCGCGCCTTCGCCCGTCTCGAAGGAAATCTGCGCGTTGGCGGCATTGCCCGCGACGCGCGCCTGGTTGGCCTGGTAGGCCATCGCGAGCAGCGCCGAAATCGTCAGGACCAGCAGCATGACGAGTGCCGTCAGCAGGACAAATCCGCTGGAGCGGCTCCGCATGGGTCTCAGGGGCAAAGGCTTCATAGCGTCGAGTTCCGGATCGACTGGGTCATCACGTAGACATGGCGCAGGCGCGTATCCGCAGGCACTGTCACGGTCGTGCCCAGCACGCTCCACTGCGTCGGGTTGCCCCCCGGTGGTGCCGACCCGAGCGGGCCTTCAACCAGGAAGCCCATGCGCACTGCATAGACCTGGGACCAGTTGGTCACCTGCGAGGCCGGCACCCACTGCTGGGTCGCGCCGCCGGACCCAATGCCGTAGAGGATCTGCATGTTGTCCACGCCAGGCACCAGTGGCTGCGGGGCACTGGCGCTGCTGTTGTTGCCACTGCCCTTCGAGCAGCCCGCGCTCAGGACCGAGAGTGATTGCCACTGCCCGCACATCATCACCGCGCCGTAGAGGGCACTCTGTCCACCAGGGCCCTGGCCGACATAGAACACTTCCTGCTGCAGCAGGACGAACTGCGAGCCTTGCGGGAAATTGGGTGCGAAACCCGCCTGCTTGTTGCTGCCGACGCCGCTTCCCTTATCGTGGTGGATGACCAGGTTGTTCGAATTGGCGCCTGCCTGCGAAAAGATGACAAAGGAAATGGACTTCGCGCAATCGCTGACGGCGCCGATCATGCCGGGCTGGACCGTTGCCGTCGACGGCGACGCGAAAGGCTGGCTCTGGATGGTCAACTGGCCGGAGTTCCCGACGATGTCGGTGACGGGTACCGGGATCGTGCCCGGCAGTTCGCCGCCGACCGCGAGCACGTCGCTGCCGGCTTCCGGAAGCCCCGCGAGCGAGCTGTCGAGGGCGGGCGACCAGTCGCCGGTATTGCTGTCCCCCGCGGCGTTCAGCCCGGACATCGACACGCTGGCGTCGTATCCGAAGACGGGCGAGCTGAAGTTATAAGGCAGCGATCCCGCCGACGTGTTGATGATGGTCCCCGCCGTCGCGAACGAGCCGCAGCCGGTGAATCCTGCCCCTCGGACCGCGGGGCCGACGATGGCGGCAATTGCGTTTTCCGAGTTCTGGATGGAAGCCTGGGCCGTCGCCGTTCCGTACACCTGGCGCTGGGCGATGAACACGGTGATCACGCCCGCCAGGATCACCAGGCCAATCGCAATCGCAATCATCAACTCGACTAGCGAAAATCCTGCTCGACGTTTCATCACAGCACCGTCTGCAGCGTATAGGAAGCCCTGGCCACCTTCTGGTTGAGCGCCTGCTGCGTCGGCGCGTCGCTCCAGGAAATCGTGACCGTCACCTGAGTGTTCTGGTTGGCCGAGGACACACCCGCAGGCTGCGCCGTCGCGATCGACCCTGAGGCCGCGGGCAGGTTCGTGGTCAGATCGCTGTTCCATTGCCACAGGTCATACAACGCCATCTGCGAAGGCGTGCAAGTGGCGCCAGCGCAGCTCGGGGAAGGAACCGACGTGGGGGGACTCTGGTCGTAGTCGCCGTTGATTGCCGCGGACCGGTTGGCCCGCATGCGGTCCAGGATGTCGTAGGCCTGCTGGACTGCTTGTTGCTCCATGTAGCTGGAGGCATTGTCCTTGTGCACGAGGAGCAGGACGCCCGCCACGCCCAGCATGCCCAGCGTCAGGATGACCACTGTCACGAGGACTTCCAGAAGGCTGAAACCGCAAACGCGCCGTTGTCGCTTCATCACGGGTACCTCATGGACAACTGAGGGCGGTCGTGCCGTCGGCAGCCGTGCCTGGCGTGCTCGAGGTCTGGACGAACCCGGTGGCATAAATCAGGATCGACCGCGCCTGGGAGCTGCCGCGGGAATCGCACGCCGTCAGCAGCACCTGCGCGGTATTGAGCAAGCCCCGGCCGTTGAAGGTGATCTGTGTGACGCTCGTCGTACCCCCGTACACGGCCGCCTTGAGGGTCGGGCCCGTCGTGCTGAGGGTCGTGGTGTTGATGACTGAACTGGTTCCCGAGGAGGGCTGCTTCACCACGATCCAGCCGGCGCTCCAATTGGTCCCGCACGTGGTGCTGCTGGGCGCACTGTAGGGACAGACGGTCACCGCCTCGTCGTTGCTCAAGGCCTGGTTGCGGGCATAACTGAGCGAATTGAACAGGCTCTCGGTCAAGCCATTGATGCGACGGTTCAGGATGAGCGTACGGAAGCTGGGCAGCGCAAAGGCCAGGACCATGGCCACGATGACCAGGACGACGATCAGCTCCAGCAGCGTGAAACCCCGTGTCGGGCGTCTGCGGCGCATGCGAATCCCCCGCGGCGGAGTGGCCGCAGCGTCAGTCTGCCACCCCGACTGGCAAGGTGCCGCCCGCTGGCCGACGGGCGGCAGCAACCGGCGGATGGGCGGTACGCGGCCGAGCCTCCCGATGGCCAGGGCTGCGAGAGGTCCGCAGCGAGGCGCACGGCGCTGGTTCAGCCGCCGTGCTGCAGTGCCTTCGTGCCGAAGCGCCGGAGGTAGCCGTAGTACAGCAGGGGGATGACCACGAGCGTCAGCAACGTCGAAACCAGGATGCCGAAGACCAGGGACACCGCCAGTCCCTGGAAGATCGGGTCACCCAGGATGAACAGCGCCCCAAGCATGGCGGCAATCGCCGTGAGGATGATCGGCTTGGCACGCACGGCGCCCGCCTCGATGACAGCCTGCTCAAGCGGCCGCCCGGCGAGCACCGAGTGATTGATG